>NZ_JBGOGX010000055.1:0-115359 GCF_054788455.1 Pseudomonas sp. ZL2
TTGATCTGTGTACGCCGCCGAACCTGTGGGAGCTGGCTTGCCAGCGATGGGTTTCGTCAAGGAACAGGGCTGCCCCACCCATTGAGGTAAACCTGACTGGCAAGGCTTTGCCTTGCATCGCCGGCAAGGCCGGCTCCCACAATTGATCTGTGTACGCCGCCGAACCTGTGGGAGCTGGCTTGCCAGCGATGGGTTTCATGGGCTCTGGTACTGGCTCAGGTATTTATCCAGCACCGCCTTGTCCCCCGCACCATCCCCGGCCACCTGCCACAAGCGCCGTTCAATGCCCTGGGCCAGCAAGTGCCCGACCGCCGCCTCGATCGCCGACAGCACGCAGAGCTGCGCGGGCTCGTTGGTGGTGTAGCCGACCTCGGCTTCCAGCAGCTTCTTGAACTCGATGAACTTGAACACCCCGGCGCTGCGCCCGACCGAGTAGATGGTCTTGCTGGTCATGACGTTGGCCAGCACCTGGCCGCTGCGCACATCCACCGCCCGCAGGTTGACCGAGACCTGGTCGACCCGGTACTCACGCGACAGGTCGATGCCCAGGTAACGTGCGCCCTCGCCGCCGCTGCGCACGTTGGTGTCGTAGGCGATGATACCGCCTTCGAGCATCAGGTTGGCCGCCTGCAGGGGCGGCAGTTCACCCAGGATATTCACCGGCGTATCGGGCTTTTTCTGCGAGGCGCGAATGATCTTGCGTTCGGTCAGCAGGTTCTGCAGCCCTTCGCGTTCGAGCACCACGAACCAGCCGCTGGCCTGCAGGGCATCCATCAGCATGCTCGCCGCCCCCTGGGTGACGCTGGTGGAAAACGAACTGGCCGGGGTCGGCTTGTATTGCCCGGTCTGGTCGCGAAAGCCATACACCACTGCCATCAGCCGGCCCTTGGGCCGCGGCATGTTGAGCAGGTCGTAGTAGGTCGAGGCCCGCGGCGTCAGGGTCGGGCTTTCGCTGTCCTGTTCGGCCGGCATCGGTTCGCGCAGGCTGCAGCCTTGCAAGGCGGCCAGGATCAGCAGTGTGCTCAGAAATCGTTTCATGGCTGTTTCTCCCCGTTGTCCTGTGCCCTTCAAGGGTTCAGGCCGTTGACCTGAATTTCCGAAATCTCACCGGTCACCCGATCGGTCACCTGAATGCTCAGGGCCCCGGAGTCGTCGATGACGTTGATGATGAAGGCGTCGGTCTGCAGGCTGCCGGTGTTGCCGTTGTTGATGTTGGTCAGCAGCTGCGACAGCAGGCGCGACTCCAGCTGGCTGGTGAAGCGCTCCAGCGCCGAGGTGCTGGCGAACGCCGAGGCGCGGTCCTTGATGGCCGGGTCTTCATGATCGTTCTGCGCCTGGGCGTTGTTGAGCAGCCAGGTGCCGTTCAGCGGGTTGCCGCCAAACGCCGGGTTGACCGGGGTGTAGACCAGTTCGGTGGCACTGGCCTGGCTGGCGAGGGCCGCCAGCAATACCAGGGAGGCCAGGCTGCAGGTTTTGTTGTTGTTCATAACTCATCCCTCTCCAGATCAGTGGTGTCCTGCAGCAGCATCTGCAGCTTGCGCTGGATAATCTGCGCCTTGACCAGGTCCGCAGCCTCATAGGCGGCGTCCTTGAGCTCAGTTGTGTTGGGTGGCAGAAAACGCCGGTACACCACCCGTTGCTCGTACTCGACCGTCACCAGGCTGCCCCAGCGCGGGTCGGGCCGTTCGCGTACCACCAGGTTGAAATCCAGGCGGCTGGTGGCACGCAGCCGCTCGGCGAAGCTGTAATAGAAGTCGTGGCCGATATGCGAAATGGTGTTGTCGACGATAAAGCCCATCATCTCGTCCTCGGCGCCGCCCCGGGCGCTGCCGGCCAGCAGCACCAGGACCAGGGCCAAGGCACTCAGGCGGCGGTTCATTGCCCGGCTCCCTGGGCCAGGCCCTTGCGTGCGCCGGCGGCGGTCTCGGCAAAGGCCTTCTCGGCAACGAACTGCCAGTCGCTGTAGTGCTCCAGGCCCTCGAACTCCGACCACTGGGCGGCAAAGCCGGTTTGCTTGAGCGGCATGGCCTGTGAGCGGCTGTAGACGCCGGTGATGCGCCCGTCGATCGAACGCAGCAGGCCCCAGTCGTCGCTGACGGTGATCGGGTCCAGGTACAGCCTGCGCAAGTGCCGCTTGGGCTCGGGATAGCGGGCATCTTCCAGCAGTTCCTCAAGGCTCTGCGGGTACTGGGCCAGGCCCGGGGAACTGCGAAAGTAGCTGCGCAGGGCCTGGGCATACTGGCCGCCGACCCATAGCAGCTCGCGTTCGCGCTCGCGCTGGGCGACGGTCGACCACAGCGTGCCGGTGGCCGCCAGGGCCATGCCGGTGACGGCGATCAGCAGCAGCACGCCCAGGTAGGTGAAGCCTGCCTGCCCGGCATTACCACTCGGCATAAAGGCTGCCATCACGGGCCCTCCCGGTTGAACCGCTCTTGATGTCGGCGACGGAACCGGCAACGCCTTCGGGCGGCGCCACCACCTGCCAGAGGTCGCGGCGTTCGGTGATCGGGTCCAGCGGTGCGCTGCGCAGGTAGCGTTGCTCCACCAACTGTTCAAGCGACTCGGGGTAGCGGCCGGAGTCGCCGTAGTAGTGGTCCAGCGCCTCGCGCATCACCGCCAGGCTCTGGCGCAGGGTGGTCTCGCGCGAGGTTTCGAGGCTGTTGAAGTAGCGCGGCATGGCGATGGTCATCAGGGTGGCGATGATCGCCATCACCACCAGCAACTCGATCAAGGTAAAGCCCTGGCTGCGTTTCATCATGCTCACCACTGCCCGTAGGCGATGCCGTTGAGGCCCTTGCCACGGGCCCTGGAATACACGTCGAAAACATCCTGGCCGTCGCGCGGGTTCTGCGCCGAGCTGTCGTAGGCGCGTAGCCCCCAGCCGCCCTGCTCATCGTCCTTGCGCGCTGCCACCAGCGGGTCCTGGGGAATCCGGCGCAGGAAGTAGAACTTCGCACCTTTGGCGCTACGCACATCGCGCACGCCATCGACCAGTACCTGCAGGTTCGGCGGATAGCCGCTGGCATCGAGGGATTTCTCGATGTAGCCGGCGTCGAAGGCACGCTTGTAGGCATCGATGGCATCGCGCAGCTGGTACAGCGCGGTGCGCAGCGCCTGCTCCTTGTTGCGCCGCACCAGGGTCTCGGTCAGCGGCGCGGCAATCGAGGCCAGCAACCCGAGCAGCGCCAGGGTCAGCATCACTTCGATCAGGCTGAAACCTGCCATCGGCCGTTTCATGATTCAGGGCCTCACCGCGCCAGGAACCGCCACCAGCGTCTGTTCGTCCTCCACCTCGACGCTGCGGTTGAGGTTGCGGATCTGCATGCTGGTTTCGGTACCGGTGGCAAATTCCATGTCCGACGGGCTCTGGTACGGCAGGTTGCGGATGATTCGCGGGGTGATCGACAGCACCAGCTCCGACTGGCTGTTGTCGCTGCGGTTGCTGCCGAACAGCCGGCCCAGGCCGGGAATGTCGCCAAGGCCGGGGATCTTGTTGCCGCTGGCGCCCTGGTCGTTACGCACCAGGCCCGCCAGCACCTGGGTTTCGCCGTCGTGCAGGCGCAGGCTGGTCTGGGCGTTGCGGGTGTCGACCTGGACCGGGATGGTGCCCTGGCGGGTCGGCTCCAGCGGCTTGGCGTTGCTGACTTCCAGGGCCACCTTGATCGCCACTTCGTTGTTCAGGTGCACCACCGGGGTCACTTCGAGCTTGAGGCCGACATCCAGGTAGGTGACGCTTTCGGTGATCACCGGGCCCTGGGTCGAGGGCACCGAGGTGGCACTGATGATCGGTACCCGCTGGCCGATGTGGATGCGCGCCTGCTCGCGGTTGCTGACGCGGATCACCGGGCTTGCCAGGGTGTTGATGTCGTTGTCCTGGGCGTTGATCTTGGCTTGCGGTGCCGGCGCGATGCTGATGCGCGAGGAGTTGATGCCGCGCAGCTGGTCGAGAATGCCCACCGGGTTGCCGTCGGCGTTGAGCAAGCCGAAGGTGTTGGGCCATTGCAGGCCGAGCTCGAGGATCCGCGAGCGGGCCACTTCCATCACCTGCACTTCCAGCACCACTTCCGGGTTGGACTGATCCTGGGACTGCAACAGTTTCTCGGCCATGCGCACGGCATCGGGGGTGTCGCGCATGGTCAGGGTATTGAGACGCTCGTCGACGAATACGTCGCGGGTCTTGAGCATGGTCTTGACCAGGTTCAGTGCAGTGTTGGAATCGATGCTGGTCAGGTAGAAGGTACGCATCACCAGTTCCTGGTAATCCTTGGTCTTCTGTGGCGAGTCCGGGTAGATCAGCAGGGTGTTGTCGTTCACCACCTTCTGGTGCAACTGGTTCTGCTCCAGCAGCAGGGCCACGGCGTCTTCGATACGCACGTCACGGACGAAGATGGTCGCCTTCATGTCCGGGCGCAGGTCCTTGTCGAAGATGAAGTTCAGCCCCGCCACCTGCGACAGCACCTCGAAGATGGTCTTCAGGTTGGCGTCGCGAAATTCCAGGGTCACCGGCCGTTCGAGCTTGCTGCGCAGTTGCGGGTTGGGCTGGGCGGTGCGGCTTTGCACCAGCTCGATGTCCTTGCGCAGGGCCAGGCCGCCTTCGTTCTGCGGGTCGAGCAGCAGCACTTCGCGCATGTGCCGCTCGGCGCCGAACAGGTCGCCCCCACGCAGCGCCGCCTGGCCCAGGGCGATGCGCTCGCCAAGATTGCGCATCTGTTCGATCTGGCGTACCGCATCCAGGGCCCGGCGGTTGTTCGGCTCCAGCGTCAGCACCCGGCCGTAGCCGCTGCGCGCACCGCCGAAATCATGGCGGCTGCGGTCGCTGTCGGCCTGGGTCAGCAGCGCTTCGATTGCCTGGCGCCGGCCCTGGATCAGGGCGATGTTCAGCTCGGTGTCGCGCGGGTGTTGCTTGAGCGCTTCTTCGAGCTGAGCGATCCCGGCCTCATATTGCCCTTCACCGATCAGGGCCTGGGCGTCCTTGCGCACACCGGCGGTGCCGCAACCGGCCAGGGCGACACACAGGGCAAGCATCAGGTACGGCGCTTTGTGGCTGAGCCTTGGCAAATTCATGGTGCGCTCCCTACAGACAAAGTCTGGGACAGGTGCAACGGCAGGTAGACCAGGCTCAGCTCCGTGGCGGAGATCTGCTCGATCCGGTAGGTGTCATCGATCACGTCGCCGCGACGCACGACGTAGAGTTTTTCGCCGCTTTGCAGGAACACCTGCTGATCGTCGCGATCATCCAGGCGGCCAACGAACTGGAATGGCAGGGCTGGCACGGCAGGCGCCAAGGCCACCGGGGCCATGGCGACGGGTTGCTCGGTGACCGTGGTCATCTGCACCGCCGGCTTCCAGCTTTTGCTCGGGAACAGGTCGCGAGGCTTGAGGGCTGCGGGTTTGGCGTCTTTCTGCGCCAGCGCTGTCTCGGTTGCTACGGCCTTGCTGGTAACGACAACACCTGCCTCGCCGTCTTCAGCCGCCTCTTCGAAGAAGTACCCTGGCCCCCAGGCCAGCACCGCGGCGGTGCCGAGAAAAACCAGCCAGGCCAGGCTGCGTTGAGTGTTCATCATGACCTCGACAGGTAAAGGGTCATACGCAGGCGCCCGGTCAATTCGCGGTCGCCGATCTTCTTGCGTTGCAGGTCGATGTCTTCCAGCACCAGCGCCGGCAGCTGGCCGAGCAAGGCATGCACGTAGCGGCGGATCTGCGGGTAGCTGCCGCGCACCGGCAGGAGGATCTGGTAACGCGCCAGCTGGGTCTTGGGGTCGACACCCAGGGCGTACTCGCCGCGGGCCAGGGTGATCTGCTCGGCCTTGGCCAGGGCGTAGATGCGGTCGATGGCCACGGTGGCCTGGGGCTGGGCCGGCAGCTGCTTGTGGAAATCTTCCAGCTCGTGCTGTGGCACCTGCGGCAGCTTCCGCGTGCCCTGCTTGAACTGCGCGACCTGCGCCAGGGCCTGATCGCGTTGTTGCTCCAGCTGTTGCAGCTGTTGCCATTGCGCCAGCAGCACGGTAACGCCGTACAGCAGCGCCAGGACCAGCAGCCCGGCACCGGCCAGGCCGACTACACCGAGCTGGCGGGCGCGTTCATGCAGGATCAGGCTAGGGATGCGCATTGCCGTTCTCCCAGGTGGCCGACAGGTTGAACTGCACCGGATGCTCGGCCTGCTTGGCGATGATTTCGTGGTTGAGCAGCGACACATCGCGCAGCTCGGCACTGGCTTCCAGGCGCTTGTGGAAGGCCAGCATGGCTTCCAGGTCGCGGGCCTCGGCGCTGATGCGCAGCTGGCCCTTGCGCGCGTCGGGGGTCAGGGTGAGCAAGGCGATGTCGTCTTGCGGCAGACCTTCGAGCATGCCGAACAGCCGCTCCCAAGGCCGTTGCAGTTGCTGCGAGACGCTACGCATCTGCGCCAGTTTCTCGGCCTGCTCGCGGCTTTGCGCGGCATTGAGCGGTTGCCCGGCCTGCGGACGTTTACCCAGTTGGCGGTCGAGCTGTTCGAGGTGCTGCTCAAGGTCGGCCTGTTGTTGATCGAGGCCGTGCTGCAGTAGCACGGCGCCGAGCAGCAGGCTCAGCCCACAAGCCAGCAGCGCCCAGGCGTGCAGGCCGGTGCGGGCGGGCTGCAAATCCAGCATCAGGCGGCGCATCTCAGGCTACCGCCCGGGACATGCTGCACAGCACGTCGCGTACCGCTAACGGGGTGGGCGCCAGCTCGCACAGCTGCACACCCTGCAGCGCTGGCGGTTGTTCCAGGCGACCGGGCGCATGCAGGTACACCGGCAACTGCCCTTGGCCCTGGTGCAGCTCGGCCTGGCGGGCAATCAAGGCGTGCAGGGCCTGGTCGCTGTCAGTACAGCCACGGGCGCTGACCTGTTGCCAGGCGCCGTTCTGTGCCAGCAGGCAGACACTGCGTTGCGGCTCGGCCAGGACGAAGAGAAAGTCTCCCTGCCCCAGTTGCTCGGCAAAGTGGTTATAGGCCGCCATCAGGTAAGGCCGTGCCGAGCGCAGGCGCAGCCCCAGGCTGCGGCACAGGGCATCGAGCTGATCGAGCAAGGCCTGCGGCGTGGCGCTGGCGATGCGCGGGCAACCGGCGGCTTCGGGCGAGACGACGATGCGCCAGCCTTCCAGGCTCTGCCCGTAATGCGCCTCGAAGCAGGCGCGGGCGTACTGTTGGAGCTCGTCCGGACGGCTGATGGCGGCGCTCCAGGGCACCAGGCAGAAGCGGCTGTACTGGGCCGAGAGCAACACTTGCAACTGTGCGCCTTTGCACGGTTGTTCAGCCAGCAGGTGCTGCAGCGACTCCAGGGCAACCGCCCAGGCCTGGCTGCGTTCGGCGCTAAAGTCCAGGCTGCCGAGCCACTGTTGCCGGGTGCCCTGGCGTTGGCCCAAACCCACACCCTGGGCGCCGAGCACGGCGATAAAGCGATCAGGCGATAAAAGTGACACGATTGATCTCCTCCAGGGTGGTCCGGCCATCACGCACCAGTTCCAGCGCCGAGCTGCGCAGCAGGCGCAGGCCGCGTTGACAGGCCAGGGTCTTGATCTGGGCCAGGGGCTTGCGCTCGACGATCATCTGGCGCAGGTCGTCGTCCAGGTGCAGCAGCTCGGCAATCGCCGTGCGCCCGCGGTAACCGCTGCCCCGGCACTGGCCGCAGCCGCTGCCGTGAACGAAGCGGTAATGGCCGACCTGGCCGGGCTCCAGGCCCGAGGCGCCGAGTTCGTCATCCGTGGGTTGCTGAGGGGCGGCGCAGTGCGGGCAGACCAGGCGAATCAGGCGCTGGGCCAGCACCGCGTTGAGCGCCGAGACGAAGCTGTAGGGGTCGACCTGCATCTGGCTGAAGCGGCCGATCACATCGAAGACGTTGTTGGCATGAATGGTGGTGAACACCAGGTGCCCGGTCAGCGCCGACTGCACGGCGATCTGCGCGGTGTCCGGGTCGCGGATCTCACCGACCATGATCTTGTCCGGGTCGTGGCGCAGGATCGAGCGCAGCCCGCGGGCGAAGGTCAGGCCCTTCTTCTCGTTGACCGGGATCTGCAGCACCCCCGGCAACTGGTATTCGACCGGGTCTTCGATGGTGATGATCTTGTCCACGCCATGGTTGATCTCGCTGATCATGGCGTAGAGGGTGGTGGTCTTGCCGCTGCCGGTGGGGCCGGTGACCAGGATCATGCCGTAGGGTTCGCTGGCCAGGCGGCGCAGGCTGCGCAGGGTCTGCTCTTCAAAGCCCAGAGCCTGCAGTTGCACGCCGCTGACGCGGTCGGCCAGGTCCTGTTTGTCGAGCACCCGCAGCACCGCGTCTTCACCGAAGATGCTCGGCATGATCGAGACCCGGAAGTCGATCTGCCGGGCGCTGATGCCGATCTTGAAGCGGCCGTCCTGGGGCACGCGTTTTTCGCCGATGTCCAGCTCGGCCATGACCTTGATCCGCGAGATCACCTGATCGGCGAACTCACTGCCGCTGACCTTGCTGATGCTGTTGAGCACGCCATCGATGCGGTACTTGATCACCAGGCCGCTGCCGGTCACGCCCAGGTGGATGTCGCTGGCGTGCATCTTCAGGGCGTCGTACAGGGTCGAGTTGACCAGCTTGACCACCCGGCTCTGGTCTTCGCTGATGCTGGCCAACGACAGGCTCTGCAGGCTGTCGAGCTCGTTGACCGTTTCGTTTTCGGTGTCCAGTGAATCGACGGCGTGAAAGCTTTCTTCGTGGCGGGCGAGAAAGCCCTTGAGTTCGGCGGCTTGCACCAGGTACAGCGGCGCACCTTGCAGGCACTCGTCGATCCAGGCCAGGCGGGCGTTGTCGAAGGGGTCGGCGAACACTCCGAGGGTCATGCCGGCATGTTGCAGGAGGATGAATTCGCGTTTCAGGCACTGCGCCAGGCTGACCCGTTCGAACAAGGGCATGGCGGCAAACAGCGACGGGCCATCGAGCACCGGGTAATGCAGGGTGGCGCCCAGGCACTGGACGAAATCGGCAGGTTCAAGACCGCTGAGTGCTTGCAGGGTATCGAGCAGGCGCTCGCCGCTGAGTTCGGCACTGGCCCTGGCCTGGGCCAGCAACGCGCGGCCAAGGGGCGCCGGGGTGCTGGCAACAACGGGAGGAACGAGCGACAACGGTTCCATGGCTTGCTCTCCAACGCGGGGCGCGGAGAGCCTGGTTCAGCCCTGCTCGCGCGTCATTCCCCGGTGAGCAGCTGGTCGTCGTCGGGCCCCGGCGGCCGTGCGCCATTACGTCGGCGATCGGCCAGGACCCAGCTACCGTCGAACAGCTGCAGGGGGAAACTCTCACTCCTGCTTTGGCGTCGTTCGACGAACCCTGTGTCCGTGTCGGCTACGCGTCGGTTTTCTCGCTTGATGCCCATCAGGTCGAGGACTGCGCGGGCCAGTTCCGCCAGGGGAAACGGCTTGAACAGGATATGACTGACACCCAGTTGGCCGGCCCGCTCACGGACCTCGGCGGTCGGGTGGGCGGTGATCAGCACGAAATGACAGTCCCTGCGTTTGCGCACAGCGTCCAGAACCTGAAAACCCTCCATATCGGGCAAGCGATAATCCAGCACGATCACGTCAGGGGTGGTGCGCTCGGCCAGGCCGATGGCACTTGCTCCGTCGTGGGCAACATGGACGTTCAGGCCTTGGGCTTCCAGGTACGCCTGGATATTGCCGGCAAGGGTCTGTTCGTCATCGACTACCAATACTGTGTTCACCAAGGTCCACTCCCTGAAGCATTGCTGGCCCGGTTTCCCGACCCGGCAGAAGTGCGGCCTTGTAGAGGCTTACGCATGCTTCGTGCCAGGCGTGATACCGCGCAAATCGCTGTGCTATGTCGTTGATTCTGTAAGCATAGACGCAAACGGGCGCTAGCCCCTTCCCCAATCCCGGGGGGTAGATGGCGTTTTGCCCCTTGGCCTGCCCCAACATTGGGGGGCGGCCTGGCGCTCAGTCGATACGCTGCAGTTGGCCGCTGTCGCGCAGGCGTTGCAACAACGCCTGACGCGCCTGCGCCTGCAGCTGATCGATAAGAAGGGTTTTAGCCAGTGCAAGTCCCTGCTCGCGTTGGACAGGGCCTTGCTGGCTTTGGTTCTGCGCGCCGGCAAAGGTTTTGCCATTGGCCGCATAGAAGGCCAGGACCTGAGCCTGGCTGGGCTCTGGCACGCGGCTGGCGGCAAGGAACACCTGCTGCGCCGCCAGCTCCTGACGGGTATAGGCGGCAAAGCTCTGTACATCGAAGCCGGCTTCGGCCAGGCGCCGTTCGAACACTTCATTTGAGCCGAAGGCCTGGCGCAGGTGGCCGATACGCGCCTGGACTTCGTCATTGCTGACCGTCACGCCCTGGCGCTGGGCTTCCTGCCACAGCAGCTCGCGGTCGATCAGGTCGTTCAGCGCCTGTTCGCGCAGGCGTTTGTACACGCTGGGGTTGCGGATGCTGGTCAGCGCCCTGCCCTGGTCTTGCAGGTATTCGGCAAAATAGCGCTCCAGGCGCAGCTGGCTGATTTCCACGCCGTTGACCCGCGCCGCGGGCGGAGCGTCTGCGGCGTGCAGCGAAAGGGCCAACAGGCACAGCAGCAACGGCATCAGGCGGTTCATGGCGACCTCGTCTCAAGGACACTCTGGTAGGCGGCGACCGGGTAGAACACCGGGCCGGGCATTTCAACCGTTACCACATGGGCCCCGTTAAGGCCCTGGCGCCGGCCCGGGCCAAAGCCCAGGGCCGGGGTCAGGCCGGTCTGCACGTCGTGCAGGCCTTCCAAAGCCTGGGTGAGTTTCTCGCGGCTGGCATCGCGCCCGGCGCGCTTGAGCGCTTCTTCCAGCAGTTGCATGGCGCACCAGGTGCTGACCTGCAACAAGCCCTGGCGGCCATCCAGGCCCTGGCGCTGGCGCATGGCGGTGAGCGCCGCGCGGCCTTGCGCTGTCCAGTCGCCGGGAATAAACGGATAGGCGAGAAACACGCGCCGCGACCAGGCTGGCGGCACCAGCAGCAGCTCACTGGCGACCTGGTTTGAAGACGCGAACAGGTAAGGCGTGCGCCCCGCCTGTTGCAGGGCTTCGGTCAACCGGCTGAAGCCCGAAGCCTTGCCCAGGTAAAACAGCGCCTGCGCCGCCGGTGCCTGCTGCTCGAATGGCTCGGCGCTGACGTTGCGCCAGCCACGCTCAAGCAATGCCTGACGCAGGTTGGCCGCCAGGGCGGCAAAACTTGCGTCGGCATATACGATGTTGACCTCGGCCCCCTGCAACGACAGGCTGCCCTGGGCGTAGTCGGCCAGGCTCAGCAGTTGTTCGCGCAAACCGGGCAACGGGTCGAACACCTGGCGGCTGCTGGCCAACTGCGGCGCTGCGCCGATCAAGGGCAGGCGCGCCTGTTCCAGGCGGGAGACCAGCGTGGCCTCCAGCCCCGGCGCCATGGGCGCGATCAAAGCAAACACCCGCTCCTGCCCGATCAGTTGCCCCAGCGCCTGCTCGGCACTGGCCTGATCGGGGCCGGGATCGAGGTTGATCAACTGCAAGGCGCGACCATGAATACCGCCCTGGCGGTTGATCTGGGCGATGCGGTCATTCAATACCGCCGCCACCACCCGCGCCGGCTCCGCCAGGGCGCCGCGGGTCGGCAGCAAGGTGCCCAGGCGCAGGGTCTGCTCCTCAAGCCCCGGGTCGCGGTCATCGGCCAGGCGCTTGAGGTAGGCGCTGAGGTTGCGCTGGTCGGCCATGCTCAGGACGAAGCGCGGCATCGCCGGGTCGAGGCGGTTACCGGCAGGGTCGCGGCCCTCCTGGATGGCCCGGGCAAGGCTGGCCTGGGAATAGGCCGGATAGCTGCGCCCGTTGGCCTGCCGCGCGCCCTGCCCGCCGGCCAGGCGCTGCCAGTTCAGCGACGGCGGGCGTACCCCGCCCTCGGCCCGGCCGAGGCCATCGTTGCCGTGACAACTGGCACAGGGCACGACACTGGCCGGCACCCGCATGTCGGCGGCGCCGACCCGTGCCGAGACCTGGGCATCGCTGCCCGACAGGCCTTCGCGGTACAGGCGCTTGCCGGCCTGCTCCTGCGGGTTGAGAGCGAGGGCGCTGGCCAGCGGGCTGACCAGCAGCACGCTCAACAGCAGGCCGATGCGCAGGCGCGCGGACATGACTCAGCGCCCCGCCAAAGGTTGCGACAGCAACTGCAGGCGCTGGGCGATGGCTGGCGCCGGCGCGTCAGGGCGAATCTTGCTCCAGCGCTTGTTGGCCACGTCGCCGGCAATCAACTGGGTCGAGTGCTGCTCGGGGCTGGGAATCAGGTGGCCCAGGCGTGCCAGCACCCGATCCATCTGCGCTTTGTCGCCGGTGAGGAACAGCCAGTTGGGGCCATCTACTCCCTGTTTTTCGGCGAAGGCCTTGAGCACCGCCGGGGTGTCGTTCTGCGGGTCGCTGCTCAACGAAATGAACGTGACCTTGCTGGCCGCCTCCTCGCCCAGGGCTTCGCGCACTTCACGCAACTTGCGGGTGATCAGCGGGCAGGCATCGTTGCAGTGGGTGAAGATCACATTGAGCAGCACCACCCGGTCTTTCAGGACATCTTCGTAGAAGCGCAGGCTGCGGCCGTTCTGGTCCTGCAGCACGGTGTCGGTGAAGTAGCTGCGGGCGTCGCGGGTACCGCCCTCGGTGGTTACCGGGGTGGCGCTCGGGGTCGGCGAAGCGTGGCCTTCATGGGCCAGGGCCACGGAGCTGAGGATCCACAGGCACAGCGCCAGGGCCAACCAGTCGGTGCTGCGCATGCCACGGCTGGCGGCGCTCATGGTTGCACCTCCTGGGCAATGGCGGTGTGCTTGGCATGCACCCGGCGAGCGCTGAGGCGGTCGATCTCGCTGATCAGCAGTTGCGGGTCGGTGAAGCCGTAGAAACGGGTCCAGTGGCCGCTGTGGCCATCGCCGACGAGGATCAACGGCGGGTGCTGGCCCAGGTCGGCACTGAAGCTGCCCAGGCCCTTGAGGGTTTCGTTGATCGCATACGGGGTGCCGGTCAGCCAGCTCCAGCCCGGCCCGTTCTGGAAGGTCTGTGCGTAGCCGAGCAAGCGTTTGGGATCATCGCGCTGCGGGTCAACGCTGATCGACACCAGTTGCACCTCGGTGCCGACCCGGCCACCCAGCTGCTTCTGCACCTTGGCCATGATCGACGAGACCACCGGGCACACCGTGGTGCAGCTGGTGTAGATAAAGCCCATGACCACCAGGTGATCGGCTACCAGGTCCTGTTCCAGGCGCACCGGCATGCCGTTCTGATCGAGCAGCGAGACATCGGCAAAGCGCACCGAGGTCTTTTCCTGATGGGCGGCGGGCGCCCCGTGGGCACTGTGGTCGACACCGTTATGGGCCTGGGCGAGGCCGCAGCTGGCGGCGAGCAGGCAGAGGCTGAACAGTCTGCAGCGATCGAGCAGTTTCATTGCACACTCCTTGGTCCGGCGTCGGATGCTTGCTGTGCGCCAGCGGGCAGTACCCGCAAGCTGGTGTAGTTGTTCGCGGCAAAGCGCTTGCCCAGCGAGGGCGCCTGCACATGCAGGTACCAGGCGCCCGCTTCCAGTTGCTCCAGGGGCGCCTCGTAGATGCCCTCGCCCACTTCCCTGACCACACTGGTGCGGGCCCGCGAGGTGGGTGCGAGGAAGTAGCGCAGGCTCAGGTCCTTGATTCCGGTACGCGGCGTGCCGTTGCCCTCGCTGATGCGAAAGCGCGCGACAACGGGCCGGCCCTGGTCCACCACCGAGGCGCCGATGAGGAATTCCACCTGCGGCGTCTGCCGGTGCGGTGCGCTGCTGGAGGCCGCCACTTCGGTGCTGAAGCAGTGGATGATCTGTGGCTGGTTGAGCAGGAAGGCAACATCGAAGGTACCGGCGGCCGGCAGCTTGACCGTCGAGCTGTACACCCCCGGCGCCACCTCGCGCAGGCTGCGGTCGATGACCAGCGCGGCGCGGGCGCTGTGGCCACGGTTGGGGTAGCCGGACATCGGCGCGTTCATGCCTTCGGCGTAGAAGTAGGTGGTGTTGTCCACCGGGTTGACCACGAACACCGAGTTCTCGTCACGGGCCACGGTCAGGCCCTGGGCCAGCGGCAGGTCACCGGCCTGGCGCGGCGCCGCAGGCCCGGCTTCAAAGCCCTGGACAATCGGCTGGCGGCCTTCGCCCAGGCTGCCGAGGTTGATCATGCTGACCTTGGGCGACGCCAGGCCACGGATGTAGGCGTAGGCCTGGGTGAAGGTCAGCTGGTAGGGTTCGGCGGCCACCGGCAGGCTGTGGATCAACCGGTCGGTACTGGCGTCGATGACCATGGCCTGGCTTTCCAGGGTGTTGAGGACGATGCCGAAGCGCCCGTCATTGCTGAAGCGCATCGGCCCCAGGCCCTGCTGGCCTGCGATCAGGTGACGCTGGGTGTGGCTGCGGGCATCGATGACGCTGATGCTGCCGTCACGCCCATCGGCCACATACACCGCCTGGGACAGCGGCGAATAAGCCACCGACAAGGGGTGCGAGCCCACCTTGAGGGTTTTCACCAGGCGCATCTCGCTGGCGTCGATCACGCTCAGGGTGGCGCTGTCGCGGTTGCTGACAAAGGCGTAGCGCGAGTCGGCGCTGAAGGCGATTTCATGGTGGCCGGCGCCCGTGGCGAAAAACTTCAAGGTCGTGCGGCTGGGCACATCGATGACCGTCACCCCGCTGTTCTCAGGATCGCTGGCGTTGTTGCCGACCCACAGCAGGCGCTGGTCGGGCTGCATGGCCAGGCGCAGCGGTTGCTTGCCGGCCGGCAGGTTGGCGACGCGCTGGAAGGTCTCGGTGTCGATCAGCGCCACTTCACCGCGCTCGGGGATAGACACGTAGACCTGCTTGTCATCCTTGCTCGCCACCCAGTCCATCGGCGTGCCTGGCAGCTCGATGCGCGCCAGGGTGCTGGTGACGCCGCCCACCGACACCGACGGGTCGATCACGGTGAGGCTGGCATCCTTGTTCAGCACCAGCAGGAAGTAGCTGTTGAGGTCCAGCAACGGCCGCGCGCCGATGCTGCTTTTGAGGAACAGCGCCACCCGCGCCTTGCAGCTGTTGCTGCGGTCCTTGGCGGCATCCCCGGTCAGCGCCGGGTCCAGCCACGCGCCGGGGGAAAGCCCCGACAATGGCTGACCGCTGTTCTGCTCGGTGATGGTGAAGCGCACATTGGCGAAGCTGCCTTCGGTCAGCGTCCCGCCCGAGCCCAGCGGCCGCGCCTCGAACTCGACGGTGACACCGTCGCGGCTGAGGCTATGCAAGCCCTGCGGGTCACTCTCGGCCAGCTCGCTGCGCGGGTCGCACCACAGGCTTTCGTAACTCACCCCCAGGCCCATCAGGGTCAGGCCCGCCAGCAGGCCCAGGTACAGCGGTCGATTCTTCTTGGTCATGACCCTTCCCCTCACTCACTGTGCTGGCGGCGTGGCCGGTGGTGTTTCGTTGGTCACCCGCAGGATCCCCCACAAGCCGGACACGTTGCCGTAGGCGGCGTAGTCGCGGAACAGGTAGTCGCCCGGCACCGCGTTGCTGCCGCCGGCGCTGGGCAGCATGAAGCTGAAGTGCGCGGCCGGCAGCACGCTCTCCTGGGCGCCGATGTACATGGCCTGCGGGTTGTAGCCAAAGCGCACCGAACCGATACCCGGCAGGTACATCGGGTAGCCGCCCGGGTCGGCCTTCTCCGGCTGGTAGGCATGCAGCGGCCACAGGTGCCCGTCGAGCTGGTAGGTGATGCCGCGGCTGCCGCCGGTGGGCATCAGCACATGGTTGCGCAACGGCTGGCCAGGCTTGGCCCAGAGCACCGGGGTTTGTGGGTCGCCGCCGACCAGGGCATTGCTGTAGGCCATGTGGGCGTTGGGCACGTCGGCCCAGCCATTGCCATCGGCATGGCCGAACGGCGCATCCGGGGCCAGGCCGAAGCGGAACCACAACGGCTCGGTCTTGTAGTTGATGGCCATGTTCGAGTTGTCCTTCGGATCACCCGGCACGCCGTTGCCTTCAGTGGCAATGCCTTCCACCGGCCGGCCATCGGCCCAGCGCATGTTCAGCGAGCGCTGCCACAGCGTGGCGAAGTCGCGGTAGGCGGTTTGCCCCGGTACCTGCACCGTGGCCGAGGCCCGGCTTGCCGTGTCTTCGCTCCAGGTGGCGTTGAGCGGCAGGATGCTCATGGCGCCGATCAGGCCCTTCTGCCCCTGCTTGATGACATCGGCCGGGGTGATGTTCAGGCCGCCGAACTCGATGGCGGTGGTGTTGATGTTGTCCACCGCGCGGCCCATCTGCAGCACCGGCTTGCCTTCGCGCTCCAGATGCCCGGCGTAGAACTGGTAGACCTTGTTCGGGTACGCGCCGCTGTTGCCTGCGCGGGGCGGCACGGTCTGTACCGGGTTCTGGCCGACGTTGGCGCCGTCCGACTTGGTGATGTCGTAGGCCAGCAATTGGGTATGCAGGCCGACATGGCTGGAAGGACGCATCAGGTTGTTGTTGAAGGCGGTGGAGCCTTCACTGCCATTGCGGTCGCGCTTGACCACGTTCTGCATCACGGCGGTGCTGGCCAGGTCCGGCATGACCAGCGGCAGGCGGTTCTCCAGGGTGACCTTCAGGCACTCGCCGGCAGCGGCGCGCAGCACCAGCGGTTCCACCGGCACACCGGGCTTGAGTTTGCCGGTGCCGGGGTCGAGGTCGGCCTTGCGCACATAGAGGATCGCGGTCGGGTCATGCAGTGGCCCGCTATGGCCGCCGATGGTGAAGGTCTCGCCATCTTCCGGGTCGGTCACCGTCACCTGCGGGATGCTGGTACGCCGGCTGTTGTACACCAGGGTACCGCCGTTGGCCTTGAGCGGGCCGCCGACATGCTGGCCGACACCGGCCGGGTCGTTGATGCTCACACCCAACGCGTTGCCGAGGATGTCGTTGGCCAGGGCGGCGACGATTTCATAGCTGCGCTGCACCGTCGGCCGGGTGCCGATGCCGTTGCTGTTGGCGGTAAAGCGTGGGCAGATCCCGTCAAACGCCACGGTGTTGCGCGCCGCCATCGGCAGCGGGTTGTTGGGCAAGGCAAACAGGTCGTTGCGGCTGCTGGTGTAGTTGCGCATTACCCCCCAGATACCGTTCCAGTAGCCTTCGTGGGCGGCATCGAGCGAGTACAGGTAATCGCCGTTGGGCGCAGACGCGCTGGAGATCATCGACACCGGCGCCATGAAGCCCAGCTGTTCGGAAATGCCCACCATCTGCGAGGCTTTCCAGCCGGAGTTCGAGCTGTTGCCGAAGCCCGAGCCGTTCTGCAGCCACTTGACGCCGTGCAGGGTCACGTTGTGCTCCTCTTCATGGCCACCGGCATGCATGCGCAGGCGCACGTTGTCACCGGAGTAAGTGCGCAGCATCGGCGTGAACGGGTCGCCCGGCTCTGCCCCGGCGGTATTGATGTGCGGCGGGAACCGCGTGGTGCCACCGGTCGGGCCGACCGCCGAGGTAATCGCCGCCGGCGACAGGTTCATCGCCGGGATGGCGCGGTCGGTGCGACTTTGCATGGCGTAGGCCAGGTCACCGGCGAGGCCATCGGCCTGCATGCCGCGCTTGCCGTCCGGGGCCACCTTGTTGGGGTCGTAAACGCGCAGGGCCAGCGGTTCGTTGCGGTAGTTGACGACGAACATGCCTGGATCGTCCACCGAGATAGCCTGCGGGCACGGCCGGCTCGGGCAGCCCGGGTTCAGGCCGCCGCGCGATTCGACCACCGACTCCAGCAGGTTCGAGGCCTTCTGCCGTACCGGCGGGTTGATCGCATAGCGGAAGCTGTCGGCGCTGGCCGGGTACGCCTGGGCATTGGGGATGCCATCCGGGCCTGCACCGACATACACCCCGGCTTCATAAGCGTGCTGGAAGTCGCTGTACTCAAGGAAGAACTCGCGGTAGCTGTCGTTGCGTCCGTCACCGTCGAGGTCGCCGGTTTTCACCACCGCCTGCCAGGACGTCGGCCCGCCGTCTTCGCGCAGGGCGCTGTTGTACAGCAGCTCGCCGGTTTCGGCGTGGTACCAGGTGGAACCGGCCGGCTCCGCCAGTACGGTGGCGTACAGGCCCAGTTGCTGGTGGGTCGATGGGCCGAGGTGGTCGTGGGTGAAGATGGTGCCCAGACCACGGTCGACGTTATGCACGTTGACCACCGGGTCGACGAACCAGCGCTGCATGGCGGTACGTGCGCCCAGCCAGTCGGCGCGCCCGTAGCGGCCGAAGAACGGGTGAGCCTTGGCCACCGGGCACTCGGCCGTGCCTTCGCGGGGGTCGCCGGCGCGGCATTGATTGAACTCGCGAATCGCATGAATGCGCTCGACCACGGTGCCGGGGGAAAGAATGCCGTCTTCGTAGTTCCAGCCGTTGGCCGAGCCGTCGGCGGCGGTCAGGTCCCATTTCGGCAGGTGGATATGCTGGCCGATGACGTCGGTCGGCGTGCGCACCTGGTAGTCGTCCATCTCGTAGTACGAGGGGATCAGGTTGGTGTGCTGGTACATCACGCAGTCGAAGGTGTTCATGCGCATCACCAGCGGCTCAGGTGGGCGCTGCTTGTTGATCACCGGCCAGGCGTCTTCCCAGAGGCTGATGATCCGCGCTTGCGGGAAGTGGTAGCCGACCTTGTTGTACACCGCGTCGAACTGGATGTTGGCGCCCTTGTAGATGCGCGGGCGGTCGGCGGTAAAGGTCGAGCTGCCGGTAAAGCTCATGCCGTCCAGGCGCTCGCCACTGTTGAACTCACCGGCCCCGGAGAACTGGGTCAGACGCTTGGCGCGGTCGTCCATGCACGGCTCGTAGTACGGTGCACCGGCGGTGGGCGCCGCGCCGTTGGTGCGAAAGTTACGCGCCACGGTCTGCTTGCCCGGCAGCACGGCATAGCTTGGGTGTTCCAGCTTGGAATGGAAGCTCATCGCCGCCTGTTCGACGTCGGTGCCCTCCTCGGGCAGGAACACCGCCTTGGCCTTGGTGATCGCCTTGGTGAAGTCCAGTGCGGTGGTCGTGACCACGGCTTCGCCACCGGCAGACAGTCCATCCAGGGCATGCCGTGGCAAGCCGCCGTCCCAGCCACCGACCTGGGCCGGGTCGAGGTTGGCCCACAGGGCGTTGCCGGAGTTCTTCAGCTGTTGCGCCTTGGCCGGATCGAGCATGTCCAGCGGTGGAGTTGGCGGGCGTTGGCCGACGGTGTTTTCCATGCCGCCGATCCAGAACGGGAAGCCCGGGTTCTTCAGGCTGCCGTCAGCGTTGCGGTTGGCTTCGCTGCGATCGACCAGGGCCAGGGAACCGACAGCGCGTGGCGCGGCGTCGTGATGGCCGGAGTCGTCATCGCCCTCCTCTTGCTCGTCGTCATCGTTTTCCGCGACCAGGGTTTGCGCCAGCTTCGGAATCACCGCGACCTTGCCCGGCATCGGCGCCATGGCCTTGCCTGGCAACGGTACGATGGCCGGGATGGGTGTACCGGCGATGATCTCACCGTCCGGCAAGGCCCGGGCGCCCGCGGCAGGCTTGCCGCTGCGCAAGGCGAACGGCACGCTGTGAAAACCGCTCTCGCTCTGGCCCGACACTTCCAGGCGGGTGCCTTCCTCGAACACATCGTGGACCCGCCACATGCTCCACATGCCCTGGGCAAAGTGCGGGTAGAAGTGGCAATGGTAGATAGCGTCGCCGGCCACGCGGTTGCGGTTGCCCGAGCCGCCGTTGGCGATTTCGTAGGTGTAGCCGACACCCGGGCCGATGCCCTGGGCATCGACATAGTCGGAGTTGTCGTCATTGGGGTTGAACAGCCACTGGTGACCGTGCAGGTGGAAGATATGCTGCTCGTGGCCGTTATGGGTGTTGCGGAACTTGACCATGTCGCCGATGTAGCTGTGGTTGACGTTGGCCGGTTCCGCCGGGTAAAGGGCCATGGTGGCCTTGACCCCGACCTGCTCGGCGCTCGGGGTCTGGCCCGGGCGAATGTTCTCAAGGCCGACGTTGGCCGGTACGTCCACCAGCATCGCCACGTCGCCGACGGTGTGCGAACTCAAGAAGAACTCTTCGTAGGCGCAGGACAGGCAGTCATGCATCGGTCCCACGCCCAGACGGTTGGCCACCACCTCGGCGCCCATGCCGCCGGAGCCGTAGTTGATCATGAACGAATCGCGGGTCGGCTCCAGAACATGCCCCATCACCGGGTCGGCCCAGTAAGCGGGAAAGGCCTGGGTCGAGGCGGCTTCATCGGTGAACTGCGCGGCGAAATCGCGAAACGGCTCCAGGCGGTTGGGGATGGCCGGGTTACGTTTGCCGAGGCTTTCCAGCGGGTAGGTCGAGGCCGGGAAGCTGCCATCGGCGTTGGGCCCCATGACGATGGCGTCGGACTCACTGGAGATGATCTCGTTGCCGTCGGTCATGGCAATGATCGGCGCGCCGGCCTTGCCCTCGCTGATCCAGGGTTCCTGCTGCGGGTAGCGCGCCTGGTAGTCGACGATCGGCTGGCCAGTGGGGGTGCGGCCGCTGCTGCTCAGGCGCATTTCTTCTTCGGTGAGGGTATTGCGGAAGGTGCGCCCACCTTTGGGCAGCACCACGACCTGGCCGAACAGGCCGTTGGCGACGTTACCGGCAGCGCCTTCACCGCCGAAGGTCGCGCCCTGGCTGGTGGCGGCAAACGCGCCTTCGCGTTCGGCATACAAGGTGTAGGAGCGGCTGGCGCCGGGGGCGATCAGGAAGTTGCCATTGCGCCCGGTGTTGGCGGCGATGTCGGCGATGCTGTTGACCGCCTGCATGCCGTTGACCTGAAAGCCGACATGGCGGTCGGTAACCTGTTCGTCGGCGACAAAATGCTCGCCGCCTGGCTCGTTGCCTGCGGCGGCTTCGTTCTCTTCAGCTTCGTTTTCCTCGCCTTCGACCTCGTTCTCTTCTTCGTGGTCGATACCGTGCTTGTTCGGGTTGGCCTGGTAGGCCAGCAGGTTCTGCAGGTTGATGGTCAGGCAGTCGCCCGCCGCCACCCGCAGCACGATCGGCCGCGGGCGCTTGTCCGGGCGCAGGCTGACTTTACCCGGCACTGCCGCTCCGCCACTGGCCAGCGACACCTGATGCTCGTCGACCACATCGCGGCGCAGGGCGAACATCATGCCGTTGGCATTCTGCGCACCCAGGCGGTTGAACATCAGTGGCTGATCGATCGCCACCACATTGGCCACCAGGTTGCGCTCGCAGCGCACGGCGGCTTCGCTGAGCGGCTGCCAGCCCAAGCTGGCGGCGGCGATCAGCAGTGAAGTCAGGACTGAGCCTTTGATTGGAGTCATCATGGCGTGCCTCTGTGGTGCAAGGGAACTCTGGAGGGGCTGGAGCAAGGCCCATGCCATATTTTTTATTGTTGTTTTTCAGTTACTTAAAAAGATTAGTGAATCCTGATTGGGGGTGATTCCCCGGTATTCCCCACTAATCGGGGGTTGCCTCTGGGTTGCGACCGCTGCGCGCTCGATCGCCGGCAACGCCGGCTCCCACGGGACAGGACTACTGTGGGAGCCGGCATAGCCTTGCCGTTCACAAAGGCGCATCCACCGCCAGGCCCTGCAGCCGCCGGTACTGGCGCAACACCTTGGGCACATAACGCTGGGTTTCGGCGAACGGCGGTACCACCCGGCCGCGGCGCAGCACCGCGTCGGGCCCGGCGTTATAGGCGGCCACTGCCAGGGTGATGTCGTTGTCGAACAGGGTGAGCATGCGTTTGAGGTAGCGCGCCCCACCCTGCACGTTCGCGGCCGGGTCGAGGACATTCTTCACCCCCATCTCCTTGGCGGTGTCCGGCATCAACTGCATCAGCCCCGCCGCGCCACTGGTGGAGCGGGCATTGGGGTCGTAGCGCGATTCGGCCTGGATCACTGCATGCAGCAACGCGGCTGGCAGGTCATGGGTTCTAGCGGCGGCCGCCACGACTTCGGCGTATGGCATGCCGGTGATCAATTGCCGACCATTGCCGGCCAGGCTCGGCGCTGTCTCGCTGACCACCCGCTGGTACGTTCGGCCCGGCCGGTGGACGTTGCTCAACACATAGCTGCCATCGGCCTTGACCGAGATGTACACATCGGCCTGAGCCGGATTGCTTGTGGCCAACCAGGCCAGGATTCCCGCAGTGAGCCAGCGCATCGTGCCACCCTCCCCGTTGCGTCCCCCAGAAAGTGGGGCATATGCCCCGATTGCCAGGGCTTCACCCTCCTGACGCAAGCACTGTGCCGCCTTGCCAGGGCCGTGCGGCAAAGGCCCGGCGCAGACGCGCACGGCATTTGCATAAGCCCTTGCAGCGCACCTACGGAGGGCCTGGCAATGAACAACAACCATCGCGCGCAACGTGGCTTCACCCTGCTTGAACTGTTGGTGGTCCTGGTGGTGCTGGGGCTGCTGGCCGGCATCGTCGCACCCAAGTACTTCAGTCAGCTGGGGCGCTCGGAGGCCAAGGTGGCCCGGGCCCAGATCGAAGGCCTGGGCAAGGCCCTGGACCTGTACCGGCTGGAGGTGGGGCACTACCCCAACTCCGAACAAGGCTTGCAGGCGCTGGTGGTCCCCCCCAGCGATGAGGTGCGCTGGTCAGGCCCGTACTTGCAGAAAAAGGTCCCGCAAGACCCCTGGGGGCGTAACTACATCTACCGCCAGCCCGGTGAAAACGGCGAGTACGACCTGCTGTCGATGGGCAAGGACGGCCAACCCGGCGGCGATGGCGAGAACGCCGAGATCACCAGTTGGCAATAGTCGGGAGGGGCTGCACATGCGCTACGAACTCAAGGCACTGGGCAAGGCCGGCGTGGTCTTGCTGCAGGTCGACGCCCAGGACGCAGGCCTCGCCCGCGAGCAGGTCGAGCAACAGGGCTTGCGGGTGGTCAGCGTGCGCAGTTGCCAGCGCCTGGCCGGCTTGCGCTGGCGGCGTGGCGAGGTGTTTGACCTGGTGCTGTTCAGCCAGGAGCTGACCACCCTGATCAACGCCGGCCTGCCGCTGATTGACGCCCTCGAGAGCCTGGCCGAGAAAGAGACCGCGCCCCAGGCGCGCAAGACCCTCGGTGAGCTGGTGCGCCTGCTGTACGAAGGCAAGTCGTTGTCCCAGGCCCTGGCGCAGTTGCCCAGCGTGTTCCCGCCGCTGTACGTGGCCCTGGTGCAGTCGAGCGAGAAGACCGGCGCCCTGGGCGATGCCCTCGGCCGCTATGTCGCCTACCGCCAGAGCATGGACGAAGTGCGCCAGAAGATCATCAGCGCCTCGATCTACCCGCTGCTGCTGTTGCTGGTCGGTGGTGGCGTGGTGCTGTTTCTGCTGGGGTATGTGGTACCGCGCTTCAGCCTGGTGTTCGAAGGCCTGGGCACCGAACTGCCGTGGATGTCGCGCTGGCTGATGCAGGCCGGGATGTTCCTGCACGCCCATCAGATGGCCATGGGCAGCGGTTTCGTGCTGCTGATGGTGCTGCTGTTTGTCATGCGCCGCGAGCCACGGGTACGCCGCTGGCTGAACCGCCAGCTGGAGCGCCTGCCGGCCCTGCACAAGCGCCTGGTGATGTACGAACTGGCGCGTTTCTACCGCTCGCTGGGGATCCTCCTGCAAGGCGGCATCCCGATCCTCACCGCCATGGCCATGGCTCGCGGCCTGCTCGGTGCAGCCGGCGCGCAGCGCCTGGAACAGGCCTGTGAACGAGTCACTGAGGGCCTGTCGCTGTCGGCGGCGCTGGAAGCCGGGCAACTGGTGACGCCCGTGTCATTGCGCCTGCTGCGCGCTGGCGAGCAGTCCGGCAACCTCGGGCAGATGATGGAGCGCAGTGCCGACTTCTACGACGCGGAAATCAGCCGCTGGATCGAGTGGTTCGTGCGCCTGTTCGAGCCGCTGCTGATGACCTTCATCGGCCTGCTGATCGGCCTGATCGTGATCCTCATGTACATGCCGATCTTCGAACTGGCCTCGAGCATCCACTAGCACGCGACGTGACAATCATCGGCCCTTGCTGTATAGATTCGGCCACCAAGGGGAGCCCGGCAACGGGCTGAGAAACCGCTGGCACTTGCAGCGCGGTGACCCTTCGAACCTGATCCGGATCATGCCGGCGAAGGGATGGGTATTGTGCACCTGCCTTTTTGCCGGCCTCACTGCGGGGCCGACCATGCCTGACATTGCCGGCTCCGCTGTCGTCACTCTAAAAAGGACAGCAGCATGAGCGCGCGCTTCACCGACAGCCTTCGCCAGCAAAGCGAGCCAAGCTGGACCCAGTGCATCGAGCACCGCTTCGTCAACGAACTGCTCGAGGGCCGTTTGGCCGACCCGGTACTGGTCAACTACCTGATCCAGGACCACCGTTTCATCGATGCCTTCCTGACCCTGCTCGGTGCAGCCATCGCCACGGCGGATACCTTCGAGGCGCGCATTCGCCTGGGGCGCTTTACCGGGGTGATTGCCGGTGAAGAGAACACCTACTTCCTGCGGGCCTTCGAAGCCCTTGGCGTCAGCGAGGCCCGGCGCCTCGAAGCGCCGGATTCAGTACCGACTGCCGGCTTCAAGGCGATCATGCGCGAAGCCGCGGCCACCCGCTCCTACGCCGCCGCCCTGGCGGTGCTCAACGTTGCCGAAGGCCTGTACCTGGACTGGGCCCTGCGGGCCAACCAGCAGCTGCCGCCGCGCTTCGAGCATGCCGAGTGGATCACCCTGCACGACAACCCGGCCTTCCAGGACTTCGTCGCCTTCCTGCGTGCCGAGCTGGACCGGGTCGGGCCCGATCACCCGCAAATCAGCAGCGACTTCTTCCTGCGCACTGTGGCGCTGGAGCAGGCGTTTTTCGACGCAGCCTACGACATCGAGGGGTAAGCCATGGATATCTTCGAGCGCCTGAAACAGGCCGCCAGCGCCGATTGGCACAGCTATGTAGAGCACGATTTCGTTCGCCAGATGGGCGCCGGCAACCTGGCGCAAGCGGCGTTTCGCAAGTACCTGGTGCAGGACTACCTGTTCCTGATCCAGTTCGCCCGCTCCTGGGCCCTGGCCGCCTACAAGAGCCGCACCCTCGCCGATATTCGCGCCGCCCAGGCCGGGCTTGCGGCGATCCTCGACGAAACCGAGCTGCACGTGCGCCTGTGCCAACGCTGGGGCCTGTCGCCCGAAGACCTCGCGGCGACGCCAGAGCACCAGGCCACCGTGGCCTACACCCGTTTCGTGCTGGACTGCGGCGCCGCCGGTGACCTGCTGGACCTGCACGTGGCCCTGGCGCCGTGCGTGATCGGTTACGCCGAGATCGGCCGCAACCTGACCCCCAATGGCGTTGAGGCGCTGGGCGATCATCCTTATCGCGAGTGGATTGGCGAATACGCCGGCGCCGGTTACCAGGGCGTGGCCACCGCTGCCCGCGCGCACCTGGATGACCTGGCTTCACGGACCATGACCGAACGGCGTTTCGAGGAACTGGTCAAGGTCTTCGCCCAGGCCTCGCGGCTGGAAGCGGACTTCTGGCAGATGGGGCTGGAGGCCGCGAGGCCGTAATACTGCACCAGCCCCGGTGGGAGCTGGCTTGCCAGCGATCGAGTGCAAAGCGCTCGCATTCCAGTCAGTACATGGTGCACTGACTGTACCGGCCTAATCGCTGGCAAGCCAGCTCCCACAGGGGGCGTAGGCTGCAGGGCCCACCGGTCAGTAATCGTAGCGATCCACCGCCCGCCGCCGCTCGTTGTCATCGCGCATGTCGTAGTTGGCGGTGGTCTGGATGTTGGTGTGGTGGGCAAGCTTTTGCGCGATCGACAGGTCATGTTCCTCGATCACCCGGGTGATGAACGAGCGGCGAAAATCATGGGGCATGATCTTCACGCCGACCTGGGTGCCGCGCTGACGGGCAATGTAGTAGATCGCGTGCTTGGTGATGCGCTCGCGGGTGATATGGCTGCCGCGGCGGATGCGGTTGAACAGGAACTCATCGTCAGCCTGCCCTTCAGGCAACTGCTCGCGGCGAAACGCCAGCCAGGCATTGAGCTTCTCGAAGGCCCAGGGCGGTGCGTACTTGATCAGTTGCTTGTTGCCTTTGCCCAGCACCTGCAGGCTACGTTCGTCGAAATCCACCTGGCTTAACGTCAGGTTGACCGACTCCGACTTGCGCATGCCGGTGCCGTACAGCAAGGCGATTACCGCCGCATCACGCAGGCCCTGGGGCCGCGGGTCGGCGGCGCAGGCATCCATCAGTTCGCGGATCAGGCTGCGCTTGAGGTTGCGCCCGGCCGGCAGGCGCGTGCCCTGGGTCGGCTTGACCGTGCGAATCTTGAGCAACTGCTCCTGGCTGATCAGGCTCAGGCGCCACGCCTCGTTCATTACCCCACGCACCGCGTTGACGTACAGCGACGAGGTGTTCGGCGCATAGCCGTCGGCGCGCAAGGCCGCCACCAACGCGGTGACATGCCCGGGTTCAAGCTGGTGCCAGGGCACCTCGGCAATATCGCAATCCTCGAAACCCAGGCGGTCGGCGGCATCCTGGAGGATGTACTTCATGGTCAGCTGGCTGGAGGGCGCCAGGCGGGCGAGGTATTGCAGCAAGGGGTTTTGCAGTGAATCGGACAAACCGGGAATCCTGTAGAGCGCAACAGAGGTCAGGGGCCTGCAACGGGCCAGTCTGACTCGTCACAACGCCGCGGCAACTGACCTGCATCACAATCAGGTCATTGATTGGCAAGTCTTTTTAGCCACGGCAAGAATCCCGATAGTACCTCATCGATGCCCCCGGAATCGATTGAGGGCAATTTCATGGCACCGGATCTTCCACGTACAGCTTTACCGTCTCCCGGGTCAGCGACAGCACTTCATGGGTCAGGCCGTCGAAATCGCTCTCGCCATGCTCCAGGTAGCCGTCACTGCGTTTGACCACGTACGGCACATAGCCGCGCGGTTTGCCGGTGTCGGTGTCGATGATCTGCATCCGGTCACTGTAGAGCGGCAACGGGTCGATCAGCGGCACCAGGGGCGCACGACCGACCACTATCGGGTCGGGCACCCACTCCGGCAGCCGGTCGCGGTGCTTGGCCACTTCGCTGAGCACCTGGGCGACCGGCAGTTGCATGGTTTTCGAGTAGTAGGCGTTGTAGGCGAAGGCGGTAATGCTCAGCTTGCAGGGGATGCTGGTCTTGCCCTCCAGCAGGCGATGGATTGCCGGCTTGAGCAGCGCCGTCTCGGTAGAACGGTCCGGGGTGGTCTTGTTGAAACGTGCCCAGACCACATAGTTGTAGCCCCGAATTTCAGAAATGCCCTCGAAGTCCACCCCGCCACCCAGGTTGTAGATCATTGCATGACCGACAGTGAAGTCCTGGTCGTCACCCAGGGCGCACTTGAGCCACTCACCGATCTGGCCATCGCCGGTGTGCCGTTTGAACAGGCTGACAATCTCTTCGTCGCTGCGAAAGCGCAGGTAATAGGAGCCGTCGTGATAGGTGAAGGAGCTGAACTCCAGCGGCATCGATTCGATACCGTGGCTGCAACCGCCGAGCGACAGTGCAGCGCCCAGGGCACAAGCGGCCAGGCGAAAAGAAGGGGCAAACAAAGGCGGCGTCATCCATGAGCATACAAGGCGCGCAAGGATGCCCAAGGCCACGCCTGCCAGCAAGCATTTCCGTGTCCGGTGGCCGCAGCAATGGGCTACAGTTGCCCAGGTACCCCCCGACCTGAGACACCATGGCTTTCCATCGACTGACCCGCACCCACCCGCGCCTGAGCTTTTCTGCCGTCGCCGGTTGCCTGGGGGGCTGGCTGATTCCCGCCGACAACCTGGTCCAGCATATTCTTACCGGCTGGAACATCGGCGTCTGGCTGTACCTGCTGCTGGTGCTGTGGCTGACCTTGCGCGCCAGCCCCGAGAAGGTTCGCGAAGTCGCCTGCATCGAGGATGAAAACGCCGGCCTGGTGCTGTTCACCGTCAGCATCGCGGCGATCGCCAGCCTCGCCGCAGTGACCCTGCAACTGGCCGCCAGCCGAGGGCTGGCCGGTGGCCCGCAACTGCTGCACTACGCCTACACCGGCTTCACCGTCGCGGGCTCCTGGCTGATGATCGGCATGATCTTCAGCCTGCACTACGCCAGGCTGTTCTACACCGCCGGCAGCAAGGAGCCTTTACTGCGCTTTGCCGACGGCGAGCTGAACCCCGATTACTGGGACTTTCATTATTTCTCGTTCACCCTCAACGTCGCGGTGCAGACTGCGGACGTGGGGGTTGCCGATCGGCAGATGCGCCGCATCGTCCTGGCCCACTCCCTGGTAGGCTTCGTGTTCAATACCGCGATTCTGGGCTTTACCATCAACATCGCGGCCGGTTTGCTGAACTGACGGCAAGCCTTCAAGGACTTGTACGGCGCAGCGGGCAATGCGCTGGCAGGCCTGCTCCAGGCGTTCGCTATCAAGCACCAGGCCAAAGCGCAGGTGCCCAGCGGCGCTGGGGCCGAAAGCATCACCGGCCAGCACCGACACCCCATGTTCCTCCAGCAGGCGCTCGGCAAAGGCCTGGGCGCCGATTCCGGTCTCGCGGATATCAATCATCACGAACATGCCGCCATCGGGCTTGTGCACGCGGATACCCGGGCAGCCTTCGAGGCTGGCGCAAACCCGGTCGCGCCGCTCGCGGTAGGTTTCGCGCATCTGCCGCACCTCGGGCAGATCCTGCTCCAGCGCCACCTGGGCGGCGTTCTGGATAAAGTCCGGCAAGCCATAGAGCATGCACAGGGCCAGGTTGCCCAGGTGCTCGGCCAATACCTGCGGACCAATCACCCAGCCTACCCGCCAACCGGACATCGCGTGGGACTTCGACAGGCTGTTGATGGTCGCGCTGCGTGCGGCCATGCCCGGCAGGCTGGCCGGGCTGAAATGCTCGCCCTCAAACAGCAGCTCGCTGTACACCTCATCGGAGATCAGCCACAGGTCGTGGTCGATGCACAACTGCGCCAGGCGCTGCCAGGTGGCCTTGGGCAGGCTCGCGCCGGAGGGGTTGTGCGGACTGTTGAGCAGCAAGGCGCGCGTGCGTGCGGTGATCAGCCGGGCGACATCGTCGGGGTCGACCCGAAAGCCCTGCTCCGGGTGCACCGGCACCGGTACCACCCTCGCGGCGCAGGCGCCGAACACGGCCTCATAGGTGACGTACATCGGCTCGGCGACGATGACTTCATCACCCGGGTCGAACAGGCACTGGGCCACGCCATACAGCGCGCATTGCGCACCGGCCAGCACCACGACTTCCAGCGGGTCGACCGGCTGCCCACTGCGGCGGGTGTGGTGAGCGGCGATGGCGCTGCGCAAAGCCTCGCTGCCGCGCACGTCGGAATAATGGGTATGGCCGGCACGCAGGCTGTCGATGGCGGCGTCGACGATGGGTTGTGGCGTATCGAAATCCGGGTCACCGATCGATAGCAGGATGATATCCCGGCCCTGGCCTTGCAGTTCGACGGCGCGGTAGTGAATGTTCCAGGCTGCAGCACCGTCACCGGCGATACGTTGGGTGAGCGCGGAATAACGCATGGACGGTCTCCTTGACTGAACCTGGACGCGCCATTGGTCTGAAACTCCCTGGCAAGCATCCCAGCCGACTGCCGGTAAAAATAGCAGAACGGTATTGCCCGACGCGGGGAAATATTCCGTGCAAACGTTTGCCTGGCAAACAAATGTGTTCGCCCTGCCCTGCACCGCGCGTGACCTGGGTCAAACAAACGAAAAACCGTCATGATCGGCGGCGGACACTGATGCCGGTGATGCTATGTTTAGGTTTCTGTCCGGGTCACCTCGGCCCGCCCACTCTTGCGTGAGGTTCACCGTACAAGGAGGCCGGCATGAACAAGCTGACGTTCCCCAACGCCTGCCAGATGATGCGCTGGCATTTTCATCCGCTGGGCTTCGAGGCCAGCATGGACGCTCCGCGAAGCATGGTTGCGCGCCTGTTCGACCGGGCCACCGGCGAAACCCTGCTGGCGATTGCCGGCATTCCCTGTGCCACGCTGATGCAGGCGGCTGACGTCGAACGCATCATCGAAGCGGTGGAGGCGGAACTCGACGCCTTCGAACCCTCCTGCAACCTGCGCGCCGTCGGCTGATCAGCTGGCGGCCAGGGGCTCGCGCCCTCGCTCGATATCGGCAATGAAGCGCTCGGCCGGCTGTGGCTGGCCGAGCAGGTACCCTTGCAAGGAATCACAACCCAGCCGGGTCAGGAAGCTCTGCTGGCGATCGGTCTCTACGCCTTCGGCAACAATCCGCAACCCCAATGCCTGCCCTAGCGCGACAATCGCCGAGACGATGGCGGCATCGTCGCTGTCCTGCTCCAGGTCGCGAACAAAGCCACGGTCGATCTTCAGCTCGTTGGCCGGCAGACGCTTGAGGTACATCAGGCTCGAATAGCCGGTGCCGAAGTCGTCGATGGACAGGTCCACCCCCATGTCTGCAAGCTGTTGCAACACTTGCATGCTGGCGTCGGCATCGCGCATGGCGGTGGTTTCGGTGATCTCCAGGGTCAGGCTGTTGGCCGGCAACTGATGGCGCTCCAGGACCTTGGCCACGCTCTCGACCAGCCCGCTGTGGCAGAACTGGATGGCCGAGAGGTTCACGGCGATGCGCCAGTCGCTGTGGCCCTGGTCGATCCAGATGCGCATCTGCCGACAGGCCTCGTCCAGTACCCACTCGCCAATGGGGATGATCAACCCGGTTTTCTCCGCCTGGACGATAAAGCGGTCCGGCAGCAGCAGGCCGTGCTGCGGGTGTTCCCAGCGCAGCAGCGCTTCGGCACCGATCGGCTGGCAGTTGTGGGCATCGAACTTGGGCTGGTAATACAGGCGGAACTGGCCCTGCTCCAGGGCCACGCGCAAATCCTGCAGCAGTTGCAACTGCAGGCGCGCGTTGCTGTTCATTGACACGTCGAAGAAGCTGTAGCCGTTCTTGCCGGCGCTCTTGGCGTGGTACATGGCGGCATCGGCGTTGCGCAGCAGCTCGTGCTGGTCGATGCCATTACCCGGGTACAGGACGATACCGATGCTCGCCGAGATCTGCAGGTTCTGCTCGGCAACGCGAAAGCTGCGCGAGATCAGGTTGACCTGCTTGGCCGCCACGCCCACGGCGTCATCGGCTTCCTGCAGGTCCACCAGCAGCACGAACTCATCGCCGCCGATCCGCGCCAGGGTGTCCTGGCTATGCAGATGTCCGCGCAGGCGCAGGGCGACTTCCTTGAGCAACTGGTCGCCCATATGGTGGCCGAAGGCATCGTTGACCGGCTTGAAGCCATCCAGGTCGATGAACATCAGGGCGAAACAGCCACCCTGCTCGGCCACCTTGCTGATCGCCTGGTCGATTCGGTCGGCCAGCAGCGTGCGGTTGGGCAGGCCGGTGAGCGTGTCGTGCAGGGCCAGTTGGGTGAGTTCCTGATTGGCCAGGGTCAGCGAACGGGCAAGTTCGGCGGTCCGGGCTTCCAGGCGAGCATCCAGCACCGAGGTCAGCAAGGCCGCGGCCAGCACCGCCAGGGTGGTAATCAGCACCAGGTAATCCAGGCCGTTGCCGCTCAGGCCATTACCCAGGGCGCCGCAGTAACTGCCTTCAGGGAAGTTCGCCGCGGCCATGCCGGTGTAATGCATGCCGACGATTGCCACGCCCATGACGATCGCCGCGCCGCCACGGATCTGCCGCACGTAGAGGGTCTGCTGGCGCAGGCGGAAGGCGATCCACAAGGCCGCCGCCGAAGCGCCGACGGCGATCAGCAACGAGGCGCTGAACAACGTTGGGTCGTAGTCGATGCCCGGCGCCATGCGCAGCGCGGCCATGCCGGTGTAATGCATGCTGCTGATGCCGGTGCCCATGATCAGTGCGCCAAAACCCAGCTGCAACCAGGGCAAGGTCGGCTGGCTGACCAGCCACAGGGCAAAGCCCGACGACAGCCCGGCGATCAGCAGCGACAGCAAGGTCAGGGTAATGTCATAGCCCAGCTCGATCGGCAGGCTCAGGGCGAGCATGCCGATAAAGTGCATCGACCAGATCCCGGTGCCCATGGCCAGCGCCCCGCCAGCGATCCACAGGTACACCGCACGGCCCTTGGCGGTGGTGATCCGGCCGGTCAGGTCAAGGGCGGTATACGAAGCAAGGATGGCCACACACAGCGAAATCAATACCAGCGAAGAAGAGTAACTACCGATCAGCATGAGGCCTTCCACAACCCGTAGACCGGGCACTGGCAAGGCCCGGATAAAAGCCGATGATTGTACTCAACCTTTGGCGAAACGCACGGAGTTTCGGTGGAAGATGGCAATAACGAATCATCGCCTCTTCAGATGATTTCTAGAATATATTTATCATATAAAACAGTAAGTTAAGATCAAAAATTAAAGCCATATGGCAGAATTCAATGCAATCTGCATCGAAAGCCGCCATACCGAACATATGACTTTAACAAGTTTATCTATTCACTTGTTTTATAAGGATTTATCTTCATCTTCCTGCTCAACAAACGCCGCCTGCGAGTCCCAGCCACCGCCCAGCGCCGCAATCAACTGCACGCTGGCCACCAGCCGCCCCTGCAGCAGGTTGAGCACGCTGCGCTCGTTGCTCAGGGCGGTGGTCTGCACGTTGACCACGTCCAGGTAGGCGATCAGCCCGGCCTTGTACTGGTTGTTGGTCAGGCGCAGGGATTCGCGGGCCGAGTCCAGGGCTTCGCTGCGCACCCGGGCTTCGTCTTCGTAGACCTTGAGCTGCACCAGGTAGTTTTCCACTTCCTTGAAGCCGTCGAGCACGGTCTGGCGGTACTGGGCCACGGTCTGGTCGTAGACCGCTTCGCTGCGGTCCACTTCGGCGGCGCGCTGGCCGGCGTCGAACAGGGTCATGGCCAACTGCGGGCCGACCGACCAGAAGCGATTCGGCAGGCTGATCCAGTCGCTGAAGCTGCTACTGCTGTAGCCACCGCTCATGCTCAGGGTCAGGTCCGGGAAGTAGGCGGCGCGGGCCACGCCGATGCTGGCGTTGGCCGACATCACGTTGCGCTCGGCCTTGGCGATGTCGGGGCGGCGTTCCAGCAGTTGCGAGGGCAAGGCCAGCGGTACCTGCGGCAGTGCCGGGATGTCCTTGCTGTCGGCCAGGGCGAACTCGGCCGGGGCCTTGCCCAGCAGCACGGCGATAGCGTTTTCCAGTTGCGCGCGCTGCCACACCAGGTCGATCAGGTCGGCCTGGGTGCTTTTCAGCTGGGTTTGCGCCTGGGCTACCGCGTCCTTGCCCGAGACGCCGGCACGGTACTGGTTCTCGGTCATTTTCAGCGAACGCTCATAGGCCTCGACGGTGGCCTCGAGCAGGCGCTTCTGCTCGTCGAGCACCCGCAGCTGCAGGTAGTTCTGCACCAGCTCCGACTGCAGGCTCAGGCGGATCGCCGCCATGTCGGCAAGGCTGGCCTCGGCGCTGGCCTGGTTGGCGGCCAGGCCGTCACGCAGCTTGCCCCACAGGTCGACCTCCCAGCTCACCCCCAGCTGGGTGCTATAGGTGTTGCGGATGCCGCTGCTGTTGTTGCTCAGGCTCGAGCTTGAGCTGCCGGTGCCCTGGCTGGAACGGGTCTTGCCGGCCGACAGGTCGAGGCTTGGGAACAGTGCGCCACGGGCGCTGCGCACCAGGGCCTGGGCCTGGCGGTACTGGGCTTCGTACTGGGCGACGGTCTGGTTGCTGGCATTGAGCTGCTCGACCAGGCCATTGAGCTGGGCGTCGCCGTACAGCTCCCACCAGGCGCCGCGGGCAATGGCGTCCGAAGGGTTGGCCTGGGTCCAGCCTTCGGCGTGCTTGAACGCCACCGGCGCCGGGGTCTCGGGCCGGTGGTAATCCGGGCTCAGGGTACAAGCGCTGAGCATCGCCAGGCACAGGGCCGAGGCCAGCAGGCGCGAGCCGCGGGCAGCCAGCAGCGGCTGCAGCGAACGGTCGGAAAAAAGCGGACGTCGGGTCATAGCGGGGTTTCCAAAGCAGCGTCGGTACGCACGCCGCGCCAGCGGTTGAAGCGATGGCGCAGGCGGTCCAGATAGAGGTAGACCACCGGGGTGGTGTAAAGCGTGAGGATCTGGCTGAAGACCAGCCCGCCGATGATGGTCAGGCCCAGTGGCTGGCGCATCTCGGCGCCTTCAGCGTGGCTGAGCAGCAGCGGCAAGGCGCCGAGGATGGCCGCCAGGGTAGTCATCAGGATCGGCCGCAGGCGCAGCAGGCAGGCACGGCGGATCGACTCCTCCGGGCTCAGGTGCTCGTGACGCTCCAGTTGCAGGGCCAGGTCGATCATCATGATCGCGTTCTTCTTCACCACGCCGATCAGCAGGAACAAGCCGAGCAGGGAGATCAGGCTGAACTCGCTGCCGACCACGTAAAGGGTCAGCAAGGCCCCTACCCCGGCCGATGGCAGCGTCGAGAGGATGGTCAGCGGGTGAATGTAGCTTTCGTAGAGGATGCCCAGCACCAGGTACACCGCCAGCAAGGCGCCGAGGATCATGAACGGCTGGCCCTTCTGGCTTTCGGCGAAGGCATCGCCGGTACCGCCGAGCTTGGCGATCACGTCCTCGGGCAGGCCGACCTTGGCCACCGCCCGCTCCACCGCAGCCAGGGCCTGGTCCTGGCTGTAGCCTTCGGCGATGTCGAAGTTGATGCTCTCGGAGGCGAACTGGTCCTCGTGGCTGACGCGGTCGTCGGCCAGGCTGTTCTCGTAATGGGCGAAGGTGGCCAGCGGCACCCTTGCGCCATCGGCAGTAATCACCTGGACCTGCTCCAGGGTACGCGGGTCCTGGGCGTACCTGGGGTTGATCTCCATCACCACCTGATACTGGTTGAGGCTGTCGTAGATGGTCGAGATCTGCCGCTGGCTGTAGGCGTTGTTGAGCACCGAGGTGACCATGCTCATGTCGATGCCCAGGCGCTTGGCCTGCTCGCGGTCGACCACCAGGGTTATCTGCTGGGTGCCACCCCCCTCGCGGGCGTCGATGGCAGTCAGCTCCGGCAGCGCCTTGAACGCAGCGACCACCTTCGGGTACCACTCGCGCAGGGCCGACAGTTCGCTGCTTTGCAGGGTATAGAGGAACTGCGAGCTGCTCTGGTCGCGGCCGCCGCCGAACTGCAGGTCCTGGTCGGCCATCAGGAACAGCCGCCCGCCGGGCACCTTGGGCATCTCTTTGCGCAGGCGCTCGATGATCTTCTGCGCCGACACCTTGCGCTCGCTGAGTGGCTTGAGGCGCACGATCACCATGGCGTTGTTGGTGCCGCTGTTGCCGCCGATGAAGCCGGCGACGCTTTCCACCGCCGGGTCGGCCAGCAAGGCGCGGCGGTAGATTTCCATCTTCGGCTGCATCACCTGGAACGACAGGCCGTCGTCGCCGCGGACAAAGCCCATCAGCTGGCCGGTGTCCTGCTGCGGCAGGAAGGTCTTGGGCACCACCACGTACAAGGCAATGTTGACCGCGATGGTCACCAGCAGGCTCAGCAGGGTCAGGCGCCGGTGGCGCATCACCCAGTCCAGGCTGCGCCCGTAACCGGCCATCATGCGCTGGTTGAGCTGCGCGCTCCAGCGTTGCAGGCGAGTCTGCTCGCCCTCTGGCTGGGCTTTGAGCCAGCGTGCGCAGAGCATCGGCGTGAGGGTCAGGGAGACCAGCAGCGACACCAGGATCGCCACCGCCAGGGTGATGGAGAACTCGCGAAACAGCGAACCGACGATACCGCCCATGAACAGGATCGAGACGAACACCACCACCAGCGACAGGTTCATCGACAGCAAGGTGAAGCCGACTTCCTTGGAGCCCAGGTACGCGGCGCGCATCGGCGGCACGCCCTCGTCGATATGCCGGGAGATGTTCTCCAGCACCACGATGGCGTCGTCGACCACCAGGCCGGTGGCGAGAATCAGGGCCATCAGCGACAGGTTGTTCAGCGAGAATCCGCACAGGTACATGGCCGCAAACGTGCCGACCAGCGACACCGGCACCGCCAGGGTCGGGATCAACGATGCGCGCAGGTTGCCAAGGAACAGGAACACCACCAGGATCACCAGCACCACGGCGATGATCAGGGTGTGCTCGGCTTCCTTGAGGGTCGCCTTGATCACCGGCGAGCGGTCCATGGCCACGTCCAGCTTGACGCTGGCGGGCATCAGCGACTCCAGGGCCGGCAGCTGCTCCTTGATCTTGCTTACGGTCTCGATGATGTTGGCGCCGGTCTGGCGATTGATCACCAGCAGCACCGCGTCCTGATCGTTGAAGAACCCGCTGTTGTAGCGGTTCTCCACCGCGTCGCTGAGCTTGGCCACGTGGCTCAGGCGCAGCACCGCGCCGTCCTGGTAGCGAATCACCAGGGGCTCGTAGTCCTTGGCTTTCTCCAGTTGGTCGTTGGCCTGCACCTGCCAGTTGCGCTGGCCATCTTCGATAAAGCCCTTGGGCCGGCGCTGGTTGGCATTGGCGATGGTCTGGCGCACGTCATCGAGGGCCACGCCATACTGGTTGAGCAACTGCGGCTCGAGTTCGACGCGCACCGCCGGCAGCGAACTGCCGCCGATCTGCACCTCGCCTACCCCCGGCACCTGGGACAGGCTCTGGGACAGGATGGTCGAGGCCAGGTCGTACAACTGGCCCTTCTGCAGCACGCTGGAGGTCAGTGCCAGGACCATGATCGGCGCCTGGGACGGATTGTATTTCTTGTAGGTGGGCATGCTGCGCATGCCGCTGGGCAACAGGTTGCGCGAGGCGTTGATGGCAGCCTGCACCTCGCGCGCCGCCGCGTCGATGTCACGGCCCTGGTCGAAGCCGAGGATTACCCGGGTCGAGCCCTGGCTGGAACTGCTGGTCAGGGTGTTGACCCCGGAGATCGCGCCCATGGAGCGCTCCAGCGGCGTGGCCACGGTCGAGGCCATGACCTCGGGGCTGGCGCCCGGCAGGCTGGCCTGGACCACGATCACCGGGAACTCGATCTGCGGCAGCGGCGCCACCGGCAACAGGCCGAAGCTGACGCCACCCAGCAGCATGATTGCCAGGCTCAGCAGCATCGTCGCCACTGGGCGGGCGATGAACGGAGCTGAGAGGTTCATGGGTGGCTCCAGTTGCAAGCTGCAAGCTGCAAGCTGCAAGCAACTTGAGGTGACCTTCGATGCACAGATCGAACACCGGACCGCTTGCAGCTTGCAGCTTGCGGCTTGTAGCTGGCGCCGATCATACCAAGTCTCCGGTCAAGCCACGGGAGCGAAGGCGCCTCGACAACCGATCGAAGTACAAGTAGATGACAGGCGTAGTGAACAGCGTCAGCACCTGGCTGACCAGCAGCCCACCGACCATCACCAGGCCCAGCGGCTGGCGCAGTTCGGCGCCGGAACCGGTGGCGAGCATCAGCGGGATGGCGCCGAACAACGCTGCCAGGGTGGTCATCAGGATCGGCCGGAAGCGCAGCAGCGCCGCCTGGTAGATCGCCGCCTCGGGCGCCATGCCCTGGTTGCGCTCGGCCTCCAGGGCGAAGTCGATCATCATGATCGCGTTCTTCTTGACGATACCAATGAGCAAAATGATGCCGATGATGGCGATCATGCCCAGGTCGTTGCCCGAGAGGATCAACGCCAGCAAGGCGCCCACCGCCGCCGACGGCAAGGTCGAAAGGATGGTCACCGGGTGGATGTAGCTCTCGTACAGCACACCGAGCACGATGTACATGGTCACCACCGCCGCCAGGATCAGCAGCAAGGTGCTCGACAGCGAGGCCTGGAAGGCTTCCGCCGCGCCCTGGAAGCGGGTTTGCACGCCCACCGGCATGCCGATGTCCTGCTGCACCTGCTCGATGACCTTGACCGCCTCACCCAGGGCCACGCCATCGCCCAGGTTGAACGACATCATCACCGCCGGGAACTGGCCGATATGGGCAATCGCCAGTTGCGCCTGGCGCTGCTCGATGCGCGCCAGGCTCGACAGCCGCACCTGGCCGCCGTCGCTGGCCTTGACGTGAATCTGCTCCAGCACCTGCGGACCGATGCTGGACGCGGCCTCGGCCTGCAGCACCACGCGGTACTGGCTGGCCTGGGTGTAAATGGTCGAGATCTGCCGCTGACCGAAGGCATCGTACAGGGCGTTGGTGATGTCGGCGACGTTGATGCCCAGGCGGCTGGCAGCGTCGCGGTCGATCACCAGGAACACCTGCAGGCCCTTGTCCTGCAGGTCGCTGGCGACATCCGTCAGCTCCGGACGCTGCTGCAGGGCATCGACCAGCTTGCCGCTCCACTGCGCCAGCAGCTCGGCATCGGGCGATGACAAACTGAACTGGTACTGGGTGCGGCTGACCCGGTCTTCGATGCTCAAGTCCTGCACCGGCTGCATGAACAGGCGGATGCCGACCAGCTTGTCGACCTCCCCCTGCAAGCGGGCAATTACCTGGGTAGCAGTGAGGTCACGCTCGCCATGGGGCTTGAGGTTGATCAGCAGGCGGCCGCTGTTGAGGGTGGCGTTGTCACCATCGACGCCAATATAGGACGACAGGCTCTGCACCGCCGGGTCCTTGAGGATCACTGCGCTGAGCTCCTGCTGGCGCTGGCTCATGGCGGTGAACGACACCGACTGCGGTGCCTCGGAAATACCCTGGATCACCCCGGTGTCCTGCACCGGGAAAAAGCCCTTGGGCACCACCAGGTACAGCAGCACGGTCAGCCCCAGGGTCGCCACGGCCACCAGCAGGGTCAGCGGCTGGTGCTTGAGCACCCACTGCAGGCCGCGGCCGTAGTAGTCGATCATCCAGTCGATCCAGGCACCGCTGGCCCGGTAGAAGCGCCCTTGTTCTTCTTCCTTGGGCTCGCGCTTGAGCAAGCGCGCGCACATCATCGGCGTCAGGGTCAGCGACACCACCAGGGAAATCAGGATCGCCACCGCCAGGGTAATGGCGAACTCGCGGAACAGCCGGCCGACCACGTCGGCCATGAACAGCAGCGGGATCAGTACCGCGATCAATGAGAAGGTCAGCGAAATCAGGGTGAAACCGATTTGCCGGGCGCCCTTGAGCGCGGCTTGCATCGGCGTTTCGCCCTCTTCGATATGCCGCGAGATGTTCTCCAGCATGACGATGGCATCGTCGACCACAAAGCCGGTGGCAATGGTCAGGGCCATCAGGGTCAGGTTGTTGATCGAAAAGCCGGCCAGGTGCATGACCGCAAAGGTGCCGATCAGCGACAGCGGCACGGCCACCGAGGGAATGAGGGTGGCACTGAAGCGGCGCAGGAACACGAAAGTGACCATGACCACCAGGACAATGGCGATCAACAGCTCGTGGCGTACGTCCTTGACCGAGGCGCGGATGGTCTGGGTGCGGTCGGTAAGCACACTGACGTCGAGGCCCGCCGGCAGGTTGTCGGTGATCGACGGCAGCATGGCCTTGATCCGGTCGACCACCTCGATGACATTGGCCCCGGGTTGGCGCTGGATGTTCAGCAGCACTGCCTGGTTCTGGTTGGCCCAGGCCGCCAGGCGCTCGTTCTCGGCGCCGTCGACGATCTCGGCGACGTCTTTCAGGCGCAGCGGCGCGCCGTTGTTGTAGGCGAGGATCAGGTTGGCGTATTCCTCGGGCGAACGCAGCTGGTCGTTGGCGTCGAGCATCGATACCCGGGTCGGGCCATCGAAGTTGCCTTTGGGCTGGTTGACGTTGGAAGCGCCGATCAGGGTGCGCACGTCAGCCAGGTTCAGCCCGGCCGAAGCCAGGGCGTCGGGGTTGACCTTGATCCGCACCGCCTGGCGCTGGCCGCCGGCGATGCTGACCATGCCGACGCCGCCAATCTGGGCGATCTTCTGTGCCACCCGGGTGTCGACCAGGTCGTTGAGCTTGGGCAACGGCATGGTTTTCGACGAAATCGCCAGGGTCAGCACCGGTGTGTCTGCCGGGTTGACCTTGTTGTACACCGGCGGTGCCGGCAGGTCGCTGGGCAGCAGGTTGCTGGCAGCGTTGATCGCCGCCTGCACCTGTTGCTCGGCAACGTCCATGTTCATGTCCAGGCTGAAGCGCAGGGTCAGCACCGAGGCGCCACCGGAGCTGGTCGAGGCCATCTGGGTCAGCCCGGGCATCTGCCCGAACTGGCGCTCAAGCGGCGCGGTGACCGCGCTGGTCATCACCTGCGGGCTGGCGCCGGGGTACAGGGTCATGACCCGGATGGTCGGGTAATCGACCTGGGGCAGTGCCGCCACCGGCAGCATCTTGTAGGCGATCAGGCCGGCCAGAACGATGGCCAGCATGCTCAGGGTGGTCGCCACCGGGCGCAGGATGAACAGCCGCGAGAGGTTCATGCGCCGGCCTTGCCCTGTTCAGCGGGAGCGACGGAGGCGTCTTTTTTATCCTGGCCCTGCAGGTGCTGGCCGGGGGTGACCGGTACTTCGGCGCTGTCGTTGACCACCTCGACGTCACTGCCATCACGCAGGCGGTCGGTGCCTTCGAGCACTACCCGCTCGCCCTGGGCCAGGCCCTCGTTGACTACGGTGTGGTCGCCATCGCTGGCGCCGAGGGTAAGTTTGCGGATACGCACCTTGTTGTCGCCTTCCATGACATAGACGAACGAGCCGTCGGTGCCGAACTGGATCGCCGCTGACGGTGCCAGCACCACGCCCTTCAGGGTATCGGCCAGCAGCCGCACGTTGACGAACTGGTTGGGGAACAGCGCTTCCTCCTGGTTCTCGAAGAAGGCCTTGAACTTCAGGGTGCCGGTGGTGGTGTCGATCTGGTTGTCGAGGCTGCGCAGCACGCCGACTGCCTGTTGCTTGATATCGCCACGGTCCCATGCTTCAACGGGCAGCTGAGCGCCGCTGCGATAACGCGCCAGCACCGTGTTCAGCTCCGTTTCAGGCAAGGTGAAGGCCACGGTGATCGGCTGGGTCTGGGTGATGACCACCAAGGCGGTGGTGTCGTTGGCCGCCACCAGGTTGCCGACGTCAAGCTGGCGCAAGCCCAGGCGGCCGTTGATCGGCGCGCGGATACGGGTGAAGTCGAGGTTGAGCTTGGCGTCACCCACCGCCGCCTGGTTGGTCTTGATCGTGCCCTGGTACTGGCCGACCAGTGCTTCCTGGGTGTCCAGCGTCTGCTTGGCGATGCTGTCTTCGGCGTACAGGCCTTTATAACGCTGCAGGTCGATCTGGGCGTTTTTCAACTGCGCCTGGTTCTGCGCCAGCGTGCCTTCGGCCTGTTGCAGGGCGATCTGGTAAGTGCGCGGGTCGATCTCGGCCAGCAGGTCACCGGCCTTGACCTTCTGCCCTTCCTGGAAATTGACCTTGACCAGCTCGCCGCCCACCCGGCTGCGCACATTCACCGTGTTGGTCGCGGTCACCGTACCCAGGGCCTTGAGGTACACCGGGAAATCACCCACCGTCGCCGATTCAACCCGTACCGGCACCGGCCCACCGAACGCGCCAAAGCCCGGCCGTCCGCCCTTGCCGCCTGGCGCAGCGCCGGCCTTTTGCGCGGCCGGCGACGGCCACAGCCACCAGCACAGGCCGGCGACCAGCAACAGGATCAGCAGGCCGACAAGCCAGCGACGAGGGGAACGGGAACGAGAAAGCATCGGGTGATCGACCATTGTGCGGGAAAGAATTCTTTTGAGGAGGCTGAACGATAAGCACTGAAGACGGATAAGCAAAGCGCCTTTACCGGCACTTTACCTTGAGCTTACGTTGCTAAAGTAATGAACTATAAATAAAAACGGCCTGGACGAGGGCCAGGCCGCAACAACTCTTAGCAATTATTAACAATAATCGCGTCGCCTTCATCGCCGGCAAGGCCGGCTCCCACAGGAACAGCGTACGCAGGTGCATTGTGGGAGCTGGCCTTGCCAGCGATGGGCTGCGCAGCAGCCCCGGCGGGGTCGCTATTACTTCAGGACTGCCAAAGCAGCCTCATAGTTTGGTTCTTCGGCGATTTCGCCAACCAGCTCGCTGTGCAGCACCTTGTCGTTCTCATCCAGCACCACCACGGCACGGGCAGTCAGGCCGGCCAGCGGGCCGTCGGCGATTTCAACGCCGTAGTTGCCGAAGAACTCACGGCCGCGCAGCAGCGACAGGTTCTGTACGTTCTCCAGGCCTTCAGCACCGCAGAAGCGCGCTTGAGCGAATGGCAGGTCAGCGGAGATGCACAGCACGACGGTGTTGTTCAGTTCACCAGCCTTCTTGTTGAAGGTGCGCACGGAAGTCGCGCAGGTCGGGGTATCGACGCTTGGGAAGATGTTCAGCACTTTGCGCTTGCCGGCCAGGGAGGCCAGGGTCACGTCGGCCAGGCCAGCACCAACCAGGGAAAACGCAGGTGCCTGGGCGCCTACTTTCGGCAGTTCGCCTTTGACCTGAACCGGGTTGCCTTTGAGAGTCACTTGAGCCATGAACGAAGTCCTTATGCGGGGGTGAGTAAAGGACCAGAGTTAACCATGAAAGTGCCCGTCTACCTATGGGCCAGTGTTAAATTGTTGAATTGCCAGACAACTTTTGTGGACAATCTTTAGTTGTTCGGGAGCCGATTGCCGGCTCCCGAACCCAGCGGTTTAACTCAGCAGCGAGTAAACCAGCGCCGAAATGGCCACCAGGCCCACGGCGACGACGAAGACGTTGGACATCTGCCCGCGGTACTTGCTCATGGCCGGCACCTTGCGGATGGCGTACATCGGCATCAGGAACAGGATCGCGGCAATGACCGGGCCGCCGAAGCTTTCGATCATGCCGAGAATGCTCGGGTTGAGGGTGGCGACGATCCAGCAGATGACCAGCATGAAGGCCGCGGTCATGCGATCCAGGGCCTTGGCGCCAGGGCGCTTGCCGGTCTTGACGACCAGGCCCTTGAGGCCTTCGCTGGCGCCAATGTAGTGGCCCAGGAACGACTTGGCGATGGCGATGAAGGCAATCAGCGGCGCGGCGAAGGCGATGGTCGGGTTACTGAAGTGGTTGGCCAGGTACGACAGGATCGACAGGTTCTGCGCCTTGGCCTCGGCCAGTTGCGCCGGGGTCAGGGTCAATACGCAACTGAACACGAAGAACATCACCATGGCCACCATCAGCAGGTGGGCACGGCACAGGATCTGCCCGCTGCGTTCGTCGGCGTGCACGCCATAACGGCGCTTCTGATCAACGGCAAAGGCCGAGATGATCGGCGAATGGTTGAACGAGAAGACCATCACCGGGATCGCCAGCCACAGGGTGTGCAGGAACGCCGAGCCCGATGGCAGTTCGGTAGCAGTGCTGAGGATGCCGCCGTTCCAGTGCGGAATCAGGAACACCGCCAGGAACGCCAGGGCGACGATGAACGGATAGACCAGCCAGCTCATGACCTTGACCGTGGCCTGTTCGCCACAGCGCACGATGGCCAGCAGGCCGAGGATCAGCACAAAGGACAATACCGCGCGCGGTGGCGGCTCGATGTGCAGCTGGTGCTCCATGAAGCTGCCGACGGTGTTGGTCAGGGCCACGCTATAGATCAGCAGGATCGGGAAGATGGCAAGGAAATACAGCAGGGTGATCAGGGCACCGGCGCTGAGGCCGAAATGCTCCTCGACCACGTCGGTGATGTCGGTGCCGTCGCGCCCGGAGAGCACGAAGCGGGTCAGGCCGCGGTGCGCGTAGAAGGTCATCGGGAACGCCAGCAGCGCCAGGATCAGCAGCGGCCAGAAGCCGCCGAGGCCGGCGTTGATCGGCAGGAACAGGGTCCCCGCGCCAATCGCCGTGCCAAACAGGCCCAGCATCCAGGTAGTGTCCTGACGGGCCCAGCTGCCGAGGGCGGCGGGGGTCGATTCGAAGCGTTGTTCAACGCTTGGGGCCTGCTCATTCATCCGGGTGCAACTCCACTCGCAAGACTGCAACAGGGCTGAGAGTGGCGAAACAGACGCCTCACCCCTCTTAGCCATACAAAGAGGGGCGCGATTGTGCGCCGTTTGGTTGCACTTGCAAAGCCCTGGCCGAGGAGTGGTTGCACCTTGGGCTGAAAGCATCGCGGGGCAAGCCCGCTCCCACCGGAACCACTCCATCCTTGAAATCAGGTGAGTAGCGGTGGGAGCGGGCTTGCCCCGCGATTGAAGTGACTTACTGAACCGCAGCGAACGCCTTGGCCACTTGCTGCAGGTTGTCCGGACGCAAGCCGGCCATGCACACCCGGCCGCTGTCGATCAGGTACACCCCGAACTCGTCACGCAGGCGCCGCACCTGCTCGACGCTGAAGCCGGTGTAGCTGAACATGCCGCGCTGGCGCAGGAAGAACTGGAAGTCCTGCCCCGGCAGCAGCTCGGCCAGGGTATCGACCAGAGCCTGGCGCATGTCGAGGATACGCAGGCGCATCTTCTCCACTTCCGCTTCCCACTGGGCGTTGAGCTCAGCATCACCGAGCACCGCGGCCACCAACTGGGCACCGAAGCTTGGCGGGCTGGAGTAGTTGCGGCGCACGGTGGCCTTGAGCTGGCCGAGCACGCTTTGCGCGGTGTCGGCATCATCACAAACCACCGACAGGCCGCCGACCCGCTCGCCATACAGCGAGAAGATCTTCGAGAACGAGTTGCTCACCAGACACGGCACGCCGGCGCGGGCCACTTCGCGAATGGCATAGGCATCTTCAGCCAGGCCTTCGCCAAAGCCCTGGTAGGCGATGTCGAGGAACGGGATCAGGTTGCGCGCCTTGACCACTTCAATCACTTGCTGCCATTGCGCCTGGCTCAGGTCGACCCCGGTGGGGTTGTGGCAGCACGGGTGCAACAGGACGACGCTGTTGGCCGGCAAGCCCTTGAGGGTGCCGAGCATGCCGTCGAAGTTGACGCCGCGGCTGGCCGGGTCGAAGTACGGGTAGCTGTTGACCTTGAAACCTGCGCCTTCGAAGATCGCCCGGTGGTTGTCCCAGGTCGGATCACTGACCCACACCTGCGACTCGGGGAAGTAGCGCTTGAGGAAGTCGGCACCGACTTTCAGCGCGCCGGAACCGCCGACCGTCTGCACGGTGGCGACGCGGCCGCTTTCAACGGCTGGATGGCCAGCACCGAACAACAACGCCTGGATCGCCTGGCGGTAGCTGCTCAGGCCTTCCATCGGCAGGTACATCGAGGCTTCGTGAGGCTGGGCGGCAAAGCGCTGCTCGGCTTCGCGCACCGCGGCCAACTGTGGCACCACGCCTGCGGCATCGTAATACAGGCCGATACTCAGGTTGACCTTGGCGGCGCGGGGATCGGCCTTGAAGGTCTCCATCAGGGAGAGAATCGGATCGCCGGCATAGGCATCGACATGTTTGAACACAGCGCACAGCTCCTTGGGTCAGGACAGTTCGGACTAAAAGCTGTGTCGAGGATACCTGTACCTGAGGCCGAGGAACATTACCTCTGGTGCAACTGATCAGTGCAGGTGTGCACAGCTATCGCTGGCAAGCCAGCTCCCACAATGATCAGCAAAAACCCTGTGGGAGCTGGCGTGCCAGCGATAGCGTGCTCAAGTTCACTACTGGGCCAAGCCCTGCAACTGCTCAAGCTCCGCCACTGTCAGCGTCACGCCCTGCTTTGCCGACTGCTCACGCTCACGGAAGCGGCGCTCGCCCGGCAGGCGCTGCAAGCCCACCGCCTGCATCTGCCGCACCAGGTCACGGCTGCGTTCGGCAAAGCGGTTGCCCACCGACCTGGCCGGGTCGATGACGATGATCAGTTGCCCGGTCCAGGGCGTCTTCGCCCCTGGGTGCTGCGACCAGTCGAACTCGAACGAGAAATTGCCGCCGGTCAGCGCCGCCGCCAGCAGTTCGACCATCATCGACAGCGCCGAGCCCTTGTGCCCGCCAAACGGCAGCAGCGCACCGCCGTCGAGAATCGCCTGCGGGTCGCGGGTCGGCTCGCCTTTGTTGTCGACGCCCATGCCTTCAGGCAGCAGTTCACCCTTGCGCGCGGCGATCTGCACATCGCCGTGAGCCATGGCGCTGGTGGCCATGTCGAAGACGATCGGGTCGCTGCCGGCGCACGGCGCGGCAAAGGCGATCGGGTTGGTGCCGAACAACGGTTGCTGGGCACCATGGGGCACCACGCAAGTCATGCTGTTGACCACGCTCAGGGCCACCAGGCCTTCATCGGCAAAGGGCTCGACGTCCGGCCACAAGGCGGCGAAATGGTGGGAATTGTGGATCGCCAGCACGGCAATCCCGGCACTGCGAGCCTTCTCTACCAGCAGCGTGCGGGCTGCCGCCAGGGCCGGCTGGGCAAAACCGCCCTTGGCGTCGACGCGCACATAACCGCTGGCAACATCTTCGACTTCGGGTACGGCCTGGCCATTGACCCAATGGCTGGCCAGGGTCGAGACATAACCGGGAATACGGAACACACCGTGGCTGTGCGCGCCATCGCGCTGGGCGCTGGCGCAGTTGAAGGCCAGGACCCGGGCCACCGCTTCGCTGCAACCATGACGGACGAAAATGCGCTGCAACAAGGCCTGCAGGTCGGCAAAAGCAATCTGCGCGACAGCAGTGTCGGGACGTGCGGACATCTGAAGCTCCCTTATTGGATTTGGAGTGGGCGACAGCGATGGGCAATGGCCAGACTTTCCTCCAGTGACAGCAAACTGTCAAATATTGACTTGATGACAGAAAACATTCATTTTCTGATTCACCTGCCGCCGCCTTCGAGAATCGCCCTGTGAGCCAACCGATCAAACAGCGCCTGGAACACAGCCTGCACAACGCAGCAGCGTCCGGGCGCAAGATCGCCAGCCACATGCTCGCCAACCTCACCGACCTGCCCTTCGAAACCTCCGCAAGCCTTGCGGCAAAAATCGGCGTCAGCGAGTCGAGTGTCGGGCGCTTCTGCCGCTCGTTGGGTTACGAGCACCTCAAGGCCCTCAAACATGACCTCAAGGACGATCTGGGTGAAGGCCCGTGGCTGGTCGGTGATCGTCTGCAAGAATTTCGCCAGCAGCACGGCAAGGACGCCGCCGGCCTTGCGCGCAGCCTTGAACAGGAAGTTGGCGCGCTGGTGCGGGTTTACGAATACAGCCGCACCGCGGCGTGGGACACCGTCAGCCAGCGCCTGGCGCAGCGACGCAAGGTATTCGTCGCCGGCTTTCAAACCGAGCGCGGCATCGCCCAGTGCATGGCCCACCTGCTGCAGTACCTGCGCGATGGCGTGCAGGTGGTCGATGGCAGTGCCGGGCATTTTGGCGAGGTACTGCTCAGCGCTCCGGCCGATTGCGCCCTGGTGGTGTTCGAGGCGCGCCGCTATTCCCGCCATGCCCTGACCCTGTGTCGCAAGGCGCATGCGGCAGGCATTCCGGTAACCCTGGTTACCGACACTTTTTGTGACTGGGCCGATGCCAACGCCAGTGAGGTGTTTCGCATCCCCACCGAATTCAATCTGTTCTGGGAGTCCACCGCGACGATGCTGTCGTGGGTACACCTGATGGTCAACGAGGTCTGCAAGAAGCTAGGACCGGATGTTGAAAAACGCTTGGAAGCAACTGCAGCTCTACACAACGAATTCGTTGGCTACACGTCAACGAGCAAACAATAGCAAGAGTGCAAACAACAACAGATCGAGGTGTGTCATGAAACCCGTTATCCGCTTCGCAGGGGCTTGCGCCCTGCTGCTCGCCGGCTCGACCATGGCCCAGGCCGAAACCCTGAAGATCGCCACCGAAGGCGCTTACCCTCCGTTCAACTACGTCGATTCAGACAACAAACTGCACGGCTTCGACGTCGACATCACCCACGCCCTGTGCGAGCAGATGAAGGTCGAATGCACCCTGGTGGCCCAGGACTGGGAAGGCATCATCCCGGCCTTGATGGCGAAGAAATACGACGCCGTGGTGGCGTCGATGATCAATACCGAAGAACGGCGCAAGAAGATCGCCTTCACCAACCACTACTACAAGACCCCGTTGTCGGTGGCCGTGGCCAAAGACAGCGAAATCACCGACGCGCAGACTGACTTCAAAGGCTACACGGTCGGCGCGCAGTCCTCCTCGACCCAGGCCATCTACGCCGAGGACGTCTACGGCAAGGCCGGTGCCGACGTCAAACTCTACCCGACCCTCGATGAAGCCAACGCCGACCTCGCCGCCGGGCGCCTGGACGGGGTGATTGCCGACAAGTTCCCGCTGACCGAATGGCTGGGCAAGGCCGGCAAGGACTGCTGCAAGATCCTTGGCGACGTCAACGGCACCAAGGCCGACGCCTCGATTGCCGTGCGCAAGGAAGATGAAGCGTTGCGCGAACGCCTGAACAAGGCCCTGGACGCAATCGTCGCCAACGGCACCTACCAGAAGATCGCCAGTCGTTACTTCGACTTCGATATCTACCAGTAAATCTCACGTCCTGTGAGGGACCTGTGGGCGCTGGCCTTGCCAGCGATGCAGACGCCGCGCACTGACTGACTGCGTGTCGATGCCATCGCCGGCAAGGCCGGCTCCCACGGGGCTGTGTGTCTGTCTTGCGAGAGGGTTTGAGCATGCTCGAACAACTGTCACTGCTTTCCTTCGCCAGCGGCGGCTGGGGCCAGGCTCTGCTGGCCGGCGCCCTGGTGACCATTTCCCTGGCCCTGGCCTGCCTGCCCATCGGCTTGCCGCTGGGCCTGGGCGTCGCGCTCGCCGCCCGTTCCTCCAAGCGCTTCCCGCGTGCTGCCGCCACGGTGTTCTCCACCGTGTTTCGTGGCCTGCCGGAGCTTCTGACCCTGCTGATCATCTATTACGGCTGCCAGATTGCCGCGCAGAAAATTCTTGCCGCCATGGGCTACGAAGGTGAAGTGCTGATCAACACCTTCCTGGCGGCGATGATCGCCTTCAGCCTGGTGTTTGCCGCGTTCTCCAGCGAGATCTGGCTGGCGGCGTTCAAGACTGTCGCCAAAGGCCAGTACGAAGCCTCGGCGGCGCTGGGCCTGAGCAAGGCCACTACCTTTCGCAAGGTGGTCTTTCCACAGCTGGTGCGCATCGCCCTGCCGGGCCTGTCGAACAACTGGCTGTCGCTGCTCAAGGACACTTCGCTGGTGTCGACCATCTCCCTGGTCGACCTGATGCGCCAGACCAACCTTGCGGTCAGCGTGACCAAGGAGCCGATGTTCTTCTACGGCGTTGCCTGCCTGGGTTATCTGCTGTTCTCGGCGTTGTCGGGCCGGGTGTTCAATTTCATCGAGCAGTACTTCAGCCGTCATCTGCGGGGGGCACGTACATGAGCTTCGATCAACTGCTGGCCCTGGTGCTCGACCCCGACCTGCTGGAACGCTACGGCCCGCGCTTTATCGACGGCCTGCTGGTGACCGGCAAGCTGGTGGCACTGTCCTTCACCCTCGGCGCCCTGCTTGGCATGCTGCTGGCCCTGGCCAGGCTGTCGAACAACCTGGTGCTGCAACGCCTGAGCGCAGGTTACATCTACTTCTTCCGCGGCTCGCCGCTGCTCGCCCAGCTGTTCTTGCTGTACTACGGCCTGGGCTCGCTCAAGGGCTTCTGGCAGGACGTCGGTCTGTGGTGGTTCTTCCGGGATGCCTGGTACTGCACGGTGCTGGCCTTCACCCTCAACACCGCCGCTTACCAGGCCGAGATCTTCCGCGGCAGCCTGATGGCGGTCGCTCCCGGTCAGTACGAGGCAGCCAAGGCCCTCAGCCTGAAGCGTTCGACCACGTTCTTCAAGGTGATCCTGCCGCAATCACTGATCGTCGCCATCGGCCCGCTGGGCAACGAACTGATCCTGATGATCAAGGCCAGCGCCATCGCCTCGCTGGTGACCATCTACGACCTGATGGGGGTGACCAAGCTGGCGTTCTCGCGCAGTTTCGACTTCCAGATCTACCTGTGGGCCGCCGTGCTCTACCTGCTGATCGTCGAGATCGTGCGCCGCAGCCTCAAACACATAGAAGCCCGCCTGGGCCGCCACCTGCGCTGACCGCCTGCTTGTGAGGAACGTTCCAATGCATTGCCAAACCATTGTTCTGGGCGCCGGCATCGTCGGAGTCTCCACGGCCCTTCATCTGCAGGCACGCGGGCGCAAGGTGATCCTCATCGACCGCGAAGAGCCCGGCAGCGGCACCAGCCACGGCAACGCCGGGCTGATCGAGCGCTCCAGCGTCATCCCCTATGCCTTCCCCCATGATCTGTCGAGCTTGCTGCGCTATGGCCTGAACCGCCAGCCCGACGTGCGCTACAGTTTCACCCACTTGCCGAAGATCGGCCCGTGGCTGTTCAAGTACTGGAAAAACTCCTCGCCAGCGGGCCTGGCCGTGGCCACGCAGGCCATGCTGCCACTGGTGCAGCGTTGCGTCGAAGAACACGACGCGCTGATCGACGCAGCGGGCCTCGGCGAACTGGTCAAGGCCAACGGCTGGATCGAGGTGTACCGCAATGAGGACGCCTACAACAACGCCGTGGCCGGTGCCCACGCGCTGAAGTCATATGGTTTGAAATACGAAATCCTCGACCGCCAGCAGCTGCACGAGCGCGAGGTCGACCTGAGCGACAATGCGGTCGGCGGCATCCACTGGCTCGACCCCAAGACCGTCAGCAACCCCGGCGGCCTGACCCGCGGCTATGCGGCGCTGTTCGTGCAGCGTGGCGGCCAGTTCATCCACGGCGACGCCCGCACCCTGCGCCAGATCGGCAGCGAGTGGCAGGTCGACAGCCGCCAGGGGCCAATCACCGCACCCGAGGTGGTGGTCGCCCTCGGGCCACAGTCGGCCGAGCTGTTCAAGCCGCTGGGTTATCGCATTCCGCTGGAGATCAAGCGCGGTTATCACATGCACTACCGGGCGCGTGACGGCGCCGAACTCAAGCATTCGATCTGCGATGCCCAGGGCGGTTACGTGCTCGCGCCGATGGCCATGGGCATCCGCCTGACCACCGGCATCGAGTTCGCCGCCAGCACCGATGCTGCCAACCAGATCCAGCTGCAGCGCTGCGAAGCCTTGGCGCGCAAGGTCTTCCCGCTGGGTGAGCGGGTCGATGCCGAGCCCTGGCTGGGCCGCCGCCCGTGCCTGCCGGACATGCGCCCGGTGATCGGCCCGGCCGCTCGCCACAAAGGCCTGTGGTTCAACTTCGGCCATGCCCACCACGGGCTGACCCTGGGCCCGGTGACCGGCCGCCTGCTGGCAGAAATGATGACCGGCGAAACCCCATTCACCGATCCTGCGCCGTACCGCGCGGACCGCTTCAACTGATCGCGGGAGAATAACAACATGACCGCTTCACTGAGCCTTGCTAGCCCTTCCCCTGCCCCTCAGGTTGATCCACGCAAGATCGTGGTGACCATTGAGGGCCTGAACAAGCACTACGGCGCCTTCCATGTGCTGCGCGACATCAACCTCAACGTGCGTGAAGGCGAACGCATCGTCCTGTGCGGGCCTTCCGGGTCGGGTAAATCGACACTGATCCGCTGCATCAACCGCCTGGAAATTGCCGAACAGGGCAACATCCGTGTCAACGACACCGACCTTGCCCTGACCACTCGCCAGGCTGCCGACGTGCGCAGCGAAATCGGCATGGTGTTCCAGCACTTCAACCTGTTCCCGCACATGAGCGTGCTCGACAACTGCACCCTGGCCCCCATGAGCGTACGCGGCCTGTCGCGCAAGGAAGCCGAAGATCGAGCGCGTTTCTACCTGAACAAGGTGGGGATCGAAAGCCAGGCCGGCAAATACCCCAGCCAGCTGTCCGGCGGCCAGCAGCAACGGGTGGCGATAGCCCGGGCGCTGTGCATGAAACCGAAGATCATGCTGTTCGACGAACCGACCTCGGCGCTGGACCCGGAGATGGTCGCCGAAGTGCTGGATGTGCTGGTGAAACTGGCCGATACCGGCATGACCATGCTCTGCGTCACCCATGAAATGGGCTTTGCCCGCCAGGTGGCGGAACGGGTGCTGTTTCTCGATGGTGGGCAGATCATTGAAGACGCCAGCCCCGAGGCGTTCTTCAACAACCCGCAGAGTGCGCGGGCCAAAGGGTTTCTGGCGCAGATACTGCACTGAGGCCTTTGGGCAAGGCTTCGCCTTGCATCGCCGGCAAAGCCAGCTCCCACAAGTTCTGCGCAGCTCTCAAGGCCAGCGCCAATCCTGTGGGAGCCGGCCTTGCCGGCGATGGGCTGCGCAGCAGCCCTTGTTCATTGTCTGGCATATTAGTTATGTTATAACGCATAACTTAGCAATTCCACGCCAGCGACCTCACCCATGCCAACCGCCCCACCCGCCAACCAACGCCTGCTCTGCATCGACGCCCTGCGCGGCCTGGTCATTGTCTTCATGCTGCTCGACCACGTGCGCGAAACCTTCTTCCTGCACCGTCAGGTCAGCGACCCGATGGACGTCGCCAACACCGACCCCTGGCTGTTCCTCAGCCGCACCCTCGCCCACCTGTGCGCCCCGGTGTTCGTCCTGCTCACCGGCCTGTCGGCTTATCTGTATGGTGAAAAGCACCAGGGCAAGGCCACGCTCTCGGCCTTCCTGTTCAAGCGCGGACTGGTGCTGGTGCTACTGGAATTCACCCTGGTCAGCCTGGCCTGGACCCTGGAGCTGCCACCCAAGGTGATCTACCTGCAGGTGATCTGGGCCATCGGCCTGAGCATGATCGCCCTGGCCGGCCTGGTGTGGCTGCCGCGATCGCTGTTGCTGGTGCTCGGCGCGCTGATCGTCGCCGGGCACAACCTGCTCGATCCGCTGCACTTCGCTGCAGGTTCGGCGATGCACATCCCTTGGGCGATCTTGCATGACCGCGGCTGGATCGAAGTGTCGGACAGCTTGCGCCTGCGCACCTCGTACCCACTGCTGCCGTGGATCGGCGTAATTGCCTTGGGCTATGCCATGGGCCCCTGGTTTGCCAGGGGTGCGGACGCGCTGGCACGTCAGCGCAAATTGCTAGTCACCGGCCTGGGCGCCCTCGTCGGCTTTGTGCTGCTGCGCCTGCTAAACGGTTACGGCGAAGCGCAGTGGCAGGTCGGTGAAACCACGCTGCGCACCCTGATGAGCGTCTTCAACATCACCAAATACCCGCCGTCGCTACTGTTCCTGGCCCTGACCCTGGGCGTCGGAGTGTTGCTGCTGCGCAGGTTCGAGCACCTGCAAAGCAACCGCGCGATACAGGTGCTGAGCGTGTTCGGCGCAGCACCGATGTTCTTCTACCTGCTGCACCTGTACGTACTGAAGTTGCTGTACCTGATCGCCGTCGCCTGCTTTGGCCTGAACCAGGACAGTTACTTTGGTTTCGACGGGGTCTGGGCGATATGGCTGACGGCAATTGTCTTGAGCATTGCGCTCTATCCGCCGGTTTGCTGGTTCGCCAGGCTCAAGGCCCGGCGCCGGGATATCGGCTGGCTCAAATACTTCTGAGCCAAGGCGTGCCCCTGCAAGCAGGGGCAGCCCCGTCACCGCTTACTGGGTATGCATTTTCGACTTTATAAAACCGGCAATGAAGGTCAGCACCGCGCCGCCGACACCGCCGCCGACGATACTGCTGATCAGCGCCGGCAGATCGAGTGAACCGCCCGCCGCCACTGCAGCGCCGGGTTCACCGGTCAAGGCCGCGAGTATCTGCCCGACGATTACCCCGCCAACCCCACCGAAAATCGAGTTGAGTAACGGGCCCATGCTCTGCTTGCTCATACCGGCTGCGTTGCCGCCCACCACACCGGCAACAATCTGAATGATCAGACTGACAATATCCATGATCCAACCCCTTTGTAGCGTTATGAATTGACGACTCGCGTCCAGCTACTACAGAAAGTCACGACCACGGGAACAGAGGCGCCTGGCTCCGGTCAACGACGGCACACTGTTGCGGATGGGCACAGTATAGGTAGCAAGCGGCCAGCGCGCCAAAACGGCGCTCAGGGCTTGATGTTCTTCAGGCTATTGAGCAGCCCCAGCAGTGCTTGCAGTTTGTCTTCGCCGAACTGTTCGAGGATGCGCTGGTAGTTGTGCTCCATGTCTTCGCTCATGTCGACGAAGCATTGCTGGCCCTGTTCGGTCAGGCCTACGAACACCCGGCGCTGGTCCTGGGTCGACTTCTTGCGCCGCACCAGGCCATCGCGTTCCAGACGCGCCAGCACGCCGGTCATGCTCGGCTTGAGGATGCAGGCCTGCTCGGCCAGTTGATGGCTTTCCAGTTCGCCTTGCTGGCGCAGGATGCGGATTACCCGCCATTGTTGTTCGGTCAGGCCATGGGCATTGAGCGAGGGGCGGAAGAAGGCCATGGCGGCTTCGCGGGCTTGCAACAGGGTCAGGGTCAGGGACGGTCTTGGAGTGGGCATGGTTCAGGCTGGTAGTCATCGGTGACAGCCAGCTTAAGAGAAACTGCGCGATGCAGCAAAGCTGCACGGGCGCTGCTTCGGCCATACACCGGACGCTTGTTAAATATAATTAACTGGCCGCAGCAGGCGCCACACCGGTTACCGGGGCCTGCAGCCAATAATTGCATTCAGGCAATCTCAAGCTTCGCCCGTGCAATCTGAAGTCGTTTGACATATTAAACGGCTCTGGCAAGCTATATGACAGGTTTCGACCGGATACAGCCCCTTGCTTGGCGTACCGGCAGTGCTCGAAACCTCAGGCAGCGCAAAGGTTTCAGCGGCGCGCCTGCACAATAATGACAGGCTGCGCCTGTCCCAAGGTGACATATGCCCAACAGCAACATTGGCAATAAGAATCAAACCTCTCGCAAACCCGTCGTGCTGATGACCATGGGCTCCCAGGAGCGCAAAGGCCACGACTATCAGGTAATGACCCACAAATACATCGTACCGCTGGTTGAGCACGCCGGTTGCGTACCTGTGCTGGTGCCGACCTGCTGCGGTACAGACGACCTCGAAGCCTACCTGGACATGGCTGACGGTGTTTACCTGACCGGCGCCGGCAGCAACATCGACCCGGCCCTTTATGGCCAGGAGAATGAAACCCCAGGCAAGGCCCAGGACCGTGACCGCGACCTGTTCGACCTGCCGCTGGTGCAACTGGCCATCGCCCGTGGCCTGCCGATCTTCGGCATCTGCCGTGGCATGCAGGAAATCAACGTGGCCCTGGGTGGTGACATCTACCAGAAGGTCTACGCCGAGCCAGGCTTCAACGACCACCGGGAAAACCCGGACGATCCGGTCGACGTGCAGTACAGCGCTGTTCACAGCGTCAAACTGGAGCAAGGCAGCTGGCTGCAAAAGCTGCTGCAGAGCGATGAAATCCGCGTCAACTCGCTGCACGGCCAGGGCCTGAAAAACCTCGGCGAAGGCATCGAACCCCTGGCCCGCGCCGAAGACGGCCTGGTCGAAGCCATCCATGCCCCGAGCCTGTCGCCTTTCCTCTTCGCGGTGCAATGGCACCCGGAATGGCAAGCGGCGAAAAACCCGGACTCGGTGAAGATGTTCCAGGCCTTTGGTGAAGCGTGCCGCAAGCAGGCTGCCAAGGGTCAGGCGGTGAAGAAGCTGGGTACGGCTGCCTGATTGCAATCGCGGGTCAAGCCCGCTCCTACACTGTAGGAGCGGGCTTGACCCGTGATAAACCCAGACTTAACTCCCCAAGCCCCAGCGCTCCCCCTTCGCCTCACCAGTCCCCTTGAACCCGCCCTTGCCATCCGAGCGCCAGCCGCTGCCTTCATTGGCACCGGTACCGATGTAGCCACCCCGGCCATCCGGCTCCAGGCCCCGTCCTTTGTTCCTGCCGGTGCCTTCATAGCCGCCGTTGCCATCCGGCTTGTAACCGCGTCCGGTATACAACCCGGTGCCCTCGTAACCGCCCCTGCCGTCGGCCTGCCAGCCACCGCCGAATGCTTCGCGGCTGCCGGAATAGCGCGTGCTGTCATCTGGCTTGTAGTGTTCACCATAGTTACTGCCGGTACCTTCGTAGCCGCCTTGGCCGTCGTCCCTGAAGCCGCTGCCGCGATTACTCCCGGTACCGCTCAGGCCACCCCTGCCGTCAGGCTCGTAACCGCTGCCCCAGTTGCGTCCGGTGCCCTTGAGCGAGCCGTCCGCCTGCATCTCGTAATCGCCACCGGCATTGCTGCCGGTGCCCTTGAAGCCGCCGCGCCCATCCGGCTCGTAGCCACTGCCAAGGCTCACGCCAGCGCCAACATAACCACCTGCCGCAAACACAGCAGTGCCCAGGCCGAGCACGACTGCACCCAGCAGCGATTGCATGACTTTCTTCATGGGGTATTCCAGATCCTGTGGAATCGAGAGGTGCCGACTGGCGGCACACTCTAAAGACCGCAGCCGCGGAAAAGATTCCAAGGATGTAACCACGCAGCTGTGAGTTGCTACGTCATCCCTGTACAGGCCCCTGCAAACGCGGTGCCCAGTCCTCGACTTCGGACTTTTCCAGACGCCGCGAAAGTGTCCGGCGCCAGGAGGCAGCCAACGGCAGTTCCAGGCACTGGCGAATGACCTCAAGGTCGACCTGCTTGTCGAACAGCACTGACGACAAGCGTGCCACCGACCACTGCGGATGCGGCCGCTCGATCAGCGCGATGTCCATACCGGCGGCCAGCACGCCCTCCTCCAACACCCGGTAGTACCAGCCGGTGCGGCCGCTTTGCTGCACCCGCAGCGACATGTCCTTCACGCCAAAGCGGTCATTGAGCTTCCAGCACGGCATGCGACCCTGGGAGATTTCCAGCAGGGCGCTGCCAGCGCGAAAACGGTCGCCCAGGCAGACGGTCTGTTCGGTCCAGCCACTCGTGCTGAGGTTTTCGCCGAAAGCGCCCGGTGCTTGCAGCAGCGGTTGCTCGCCCAACTCCGCAGCCCAGGCGGCATAGTGCTCACGCGGATAGTGGTGGATGGCCTTTTCGATCCCGCCATGCACGCGCAAATCACCCTGCTCGTCGCCGGCCAGGCCCAGCGCGGTCACTGCTACCTCACCGTCGCGCGGTAGCTTGGCGATGGCGCTGGCTGAACCCGGTCGGGTGAAGGGCACGGCACGGCCGGTCAATACGTTGTCTAGGGTCAGTTGCTGCTTCTGCATGGGTTCACTCTTATACAGATGTCAAGACTGTCTCTATTACAGCCTGGTTACTCAATTGGCAACAAGCGTCAACGGTAGACACCTGGCTGCACCTTCCACTGTGCCCAGCGGATCGTCGGATCCATGGGAAAACGCTTGAGAATGCGTTTTTCACCTCGGCGCTTGAGTTCAGCGTTGTCAGCCCAGGCTTTCCAGCCACCGGTACGAACGCCGGTATAGATCGTAGTAACCGTAGCGAAGTCAATCCTGAAATCCTTCATGCACAGTTTGAGGATCTCATCGCAAGCGTCCCGTTCAAGGGATTGGTCCCAATACAGATAGTCATGAATAACCGCTGCATACGCATAAAGACCGTCCGGTCGCAGGAGTGAATAAAACTCCCTGGGAATACTGGCAAAATCAGTCACAAAACCGACAGGCACTTCGACCGCCTCATGCTTGCCGATTTCGCCCCGCCCAGGCCTCCAGCCGATGGGCTCCCTCAGGTAGTACACTGGGTCGGCGAATCGCCCAATGAACAACGGCCCCACCGGTACCTGCTCACCAGTGGGCGAGCGTTTACCAGCTTCGTTCATCCACTGACGCATCCACTCATCAGCCACTCCCTGATCCGCATAGTCCACCGCTGTGTCGGCTTTCCTCGCTGTGCAGGCAAGCATCGGCATGATCAGGGCGCCGCCAAGACACGCCAGTGTTGTACGTCGGGTCATCATTTCATTTCCCTCTGCGTTATGGGCTTGGGTGCACAGCTGAAACCACAGGTGCCCCATAGACTGTCCGCACGGATGCTATGTCCAGCTGGCTGAGTTTTCCGTCTCCAATCCAAACCGGATTGCAATAGTTCATGATCGACGATGGGTCATAGCGAGTGACCAGGTAGTCGCCACGGATCCCCTGCGAATCGGCCTTGCACTCTTCAGGAGCATCCGGTCGGTTCTGCTCATGGGTAAAGCCAATGGCATGGCCGAACTCATGTACCGCGATGGCCGCCACACAAAATTCCAGTTGCCAGTGACAGGAAGGTCTCCAGCGTTCGGGGCGAAAGTTGAGCACCATGCCGTCCTGCATCTGATCCAGGTATCTGCCTACTCGCTTGGTATGGGGGTGATCCTCAGCAACTCTGATATGTATGCCCGGACTGGCAGCCTGGCAGGCTTGCCAGCCCTCGAAATGCAACGCACTGTTACGCTGCCAGGTGTCTTCAACGGCACGTTTGACCACTTCCCGCAACTGCCTGTCCGTACTTTGGGGGCTCTCCCAGCACACCGCGATGGTTGTGCCGGGCCACTTGCTCAATCGCACTATGGTGCCGAAGTCCTGCTCTATGATCTTTCCTGCGGGTAAAGCCGGCTGAGCGAGCGCTGCGCCTGTCTGGTTCAGCAGAACAACACTCAGACCTATCGCAACCCCGGCCATGCGACTCAACATGGCGAGAGCTCTTCGTCGCTCTCGGCAATAAATTGCTCGGCGCGTTTCTGCACGTCGATGAACTGCTGGATAATCTGCAGAATCTCGGGGTTGACGTTAGGTTGGCGCGCCAGCACCCCGGAGGTTCGATCCAGGACCCGGATGTAGCGCAAGATCGAAACCGGATGCTCCGATAGCCGTTGCGAGAGCATTTCGCTGCGCGCAATGTTCCCCGGGTCGGGGTCTACGGGCTCTGGCAACCACATGTTGGCCATCGATAGAACAATCGCCGAATCCCCAAGGCTGGCCAGGGCATCGACCGCGAAATCATCGGCTTCGTACTCCATAGCCCGATACAGTGCCTTGATGCGCAGATAGTCGCACTGGTGTTGCGGGGTCGCGACATCAGGTGGTAAAGGCACGCGATAGTGGTTGTGATATTGGTGTCCGAGTTCATGCAGATAAGCAAACTCAAGCGTCGCATCAAGCTCTTGTTCGGCCCGGGCCTCTTGAAGCGCACCAAGCGGCAAGCGTGCCCGCATCGCGCTGCAATCGGCGCCTGTCTGTTCAAGGTACTTCTCAGGAACCGTGCGCGACCCAGTCCTATCCATGTGCTTGCGGTAGCGAGCGATGCAGTTGAGCTCCCCACTTTGGGTAGCCAGGGTTGCCATGCGAGCCAGGTTTATAGTCCTGGCAACAAAAGCGTCAGGAATCTCAACTTTGCGCCCTTGAGCGTTATAGATCGAGTTTGGCTCACTGCTGGAATTGACTGAAATCACCCACTCGACCTGGCTTGCGATGTCTTTGAGCGCTGCAGTCCCTTGGCTCTGAATCTTGTCGTGCAAACGGGCCAGCCTATCCGTGCTGTGTTCGACGCGAATCGCTTGCTTCGACCAGTCCTGCGCAACAGCCTGCGTCGCGGCGATCACGCTCAACAGAATCAGCAGCACTCGTGGTCCCCTGTTCATTTCGCCACCGGCGACTGGAGCCGGGCAACTGACCCCATTGCCGTCGGGATCTGATCCAACACTACCCGTCCGACCACCCGTCGTGCTTTACCTGGCTCTTGTGCACCTACAGGCTTGAGATCCAGCGTGGCATAAGTTCCCGATTCGCTGGCAGTGCACCAGACTTCAGCCCCCTCAACCGACACACCTTCAAACTTGCAACGAGTAATTCTATAGTTGTCGCTGGCGCTGAACTTGCGTGGTGTCGGTAACGGCGAACCATCCTTCCAGTTCAGCGCAACCGGCAGGGCCAGCGTCAATGGCGTGGGCTTGTCGATGGGCGCCAGTGGATCGCTGCCAAGGCCGAACGATCCGTCAGCGTTCATGGCGACCGCGCGCAAGCACCTGACATCCTCCTGCTCTTCCAGCACGCGTTTACCGACCTGGCTCTGCTGGAAGCGGATGGAAGGTACGAACTGCGCAATACCTTGCACGTTACTGGTTTGCTCACCTACCTGGAAGCCAGTTACAGCGCCTTTGACAATCCCGACCAGATAGCCGCCACTGGTAAAGCCTGGCCCTCCACTGTTGCCGACATTCAAATTGGCGTCGGTTTGCCATAACGCAAGCGTCGGATCGGCATTGATCGAAAGGATGCCGACTGATATGCGCAGCACGTCATCGATAGGGAATCCCAGAAAAAACAGGTCAGCCCCCGGGCGGACTGCGTTGGAATCCGTGACCAGAAAGTACGGACAACCGGCTTCTACAGGCAGACCGTCGACCTTTAGCAGGGCAACATCCACATCCGTGTCGGTAATTTCCAGGTGAGCCGAGTAGGGATTGGTATTACGCGACTCCAAACGTACATTGATCTGCACAGAGTCATAGTTACCGATCGAACTAAACAAGTGGGCATTGGTGACAACGTAAGGTTGCGCCACGCGGAACCCTGAGGCGGCCTGAACCAACTCACTGGTACCGTTCGCCAACTTTCCAATTACTTCGACATGCACTATTTTTTGATGATGAGCATCCCATATCAACGTGGCTTCACTGCCGGCAACACACCACGCGGGAAGAAATAAGAACAGCATACCCAATACCATCAGGCAGCGCATATTTAACACCCCGTTATTGAGGGCCTGGCGACCAGAACATACTCAACTTTCCGCTGGGTGCCTTGATCGCCAGCCACAGCATCTTGCCATTGGCGTGAGTGGCCTGGTAGACCTCGGCCGAACCTGAGGGCGTATCTTCATTACCTTTGAACTCGACGCTGGCCAACGGGCCCAACTGGGATAAAGCCTGCGTCATGCGATCTATCTGGCCCTCACAGCTTGCCTTTACCATGGTACTCAATACCTCCGAACATTCACCTTGCATCGCCGCTTCTATGGCTTCGCGAACTTGGCCTTCAAGGTGCTCAGCCCGGGCCAACGAAGTCATCGCAAGCAGCATCGCACAGGTTACTCCGACAGCAAGTTTCATTGTCGAACCCTCCAAGTATAAAAGCGTAAATACCGATCAATATAAACTGATTTCTGGCACCTTTACTGAATGCTTTGGATCCATGACAGACGGATATGAAGTTAAGTAAAGCAGCTTTATTTTCTGCGTCATTATTTTTTCCTTATTGTTTTTCGAATAAACGCCAACCTCTATATAGCGGCAGGTTGCCAACCCCGTGCGGCCTGTGCTTCCAAATTGAAACAGGATTAGCCCAGCCCTGGGTTTGATCACGCTCACGTAGGCAGAACGCCCTTTGCCTCGCTATGCTGCAAGGCATGAACGCCACCCTGCCCACCCGCACCCCCTGCCCGCCCGGCGCCTGCGATTGCGGTCGCGAGACGCTGCAGGACCCGCGCATCCTGCTGCTGACCCGCCAGGAAGAAAAGCGCCTGCTCGAACGCCTGGAAAACCTGCAGAGCCTGGCGGAGCTGGAGCACATGCAACGACGGTTGTATGAGCAGTTGGGCATTCGCGTGCAGATCACCCCGAGCTTCAATGAAGTGCGGACCATGCGTGGCATCAATATTCAAATCGAGGACCTGCCGGGCTTGTGTCGCAAGACCCGGCAGAATATTCCGGCGGCGATCCGGCGGGCGCTGGAGAAGCAACCGGAGATTGCCTACCGGCTGCTCGATGCCCATGACCTGTTGCGCGATACCTGACACAGCAGCGCAGCAAGCTGATTGCGACCTAAATATCCCGGCCGATAAAACTGTCCGGATCCTCCGCCGCCACCCGCCGCCACTTCAGCAAGCGCCCGTCGATCGCCGCCAACCCCAGGGCAATCAGCCCCATACCGATAAAGTGCCTGGTCTCCAGACGCTCCCCCAGCACCAGCACGCCAAGCACGATGGCACTGAGCGGAATCAGGAAGGTCACCAGCATCAGGTTGGTCGCCCCGGCCGTGGCCAGGATACGAAAGAACACCACATAGGCCAGCGCGGTGGAAAGCAACACCAAACCGGCCACCGCCGCCCAGGTTGTCAGGCTTGGCGCGGCCAGCTTCCAGGGTAGGTCGATCAGCAACGCCAGCGGCACCAACAAGACGGCCGACGCACTGATCTGTCCGGCGGCAGTGATCAGCGGCGCCACCCCCATGACCTTGAAGCGCCGCCCGTAAACCCCGGCCACGGCGTATGACAAGGCCGCCGCCAACACTGCCAGTTGTGCCCACAGGTTGCCGTCCAGGCCGGACCAAGCCGCCGAGCCAATCATGATTGCCACTCCGACAAAGCCCAGCGCAACACCGGCCAGCTTGTTGACGCTGATGTTTTCGTCCTCGGTCAGCAGGTGCGCAACGATCACCGCAAACAGCGGCGTGGTGGCATTGAGGATCGAGGCCAGGCCGCTGCCGATGCGGGCCTGGCCCCAGACGATCAGGCAGAATGGCAGCAGGTTGTTGAGCAGCCCCATGGCCAAAAACGCCCGCCAGATCCGCCACTCTCGCGGCATGTACAGCCCCAGCAGCCGTACCAGCGCAAGCAGTACCAGCGCCGCCAGCCCCACGCGCAGCATCACCAGGGTGAAAGGCGGCAGTTCCTTCACGGCAATACCATTGAAGAAGAACGAACCACCCCACAGTAGCGACAGGGCAATCAACAGGCCCCACTCCCTCAGGCTCATGACTTTGTTCATCGTGACTAACTCCTCAAACGGGCGATCGAGATTGAGCTCTGCTAAGGTCAATTGGCAGCCTCTGGAGCCCTTCAATGCCAGTATTCATGGGCACCCAGCACCACGACAAACGAGCATTTTTCGCCAGATGATTGAGGTGAACTAAAGCATCATGACCCTCCCCTCACTCAGCGCCTTGCGCGCCTTCGAAGCCGCCGCCCGGCATGTCAGTATCACCCTTGCCGCCCGCGAGTTGTGCGTCACCCCCGGTGCGGTCAGCCTGCAGATCAAGGAACTGGAAGCGGCCCTGGGCGTGCAGTTGTTCGTCCGCCGCCCGCGCAGCCTCAGCCTCACCCCGGAGGGCGAGGACTATTTCGCGACCCTGCGCAGCGCCTTTCGCATGATTCGTGAGGCCACCAGTGCCCTCACTGCTCGCGCCAGACAACAGGTACTGACGCTCAGTTGCACACCCGGGTTTGCCGTACAGTGGCTGCTGCCACGGCTAGGCGGTTTCGAGGCGCAGCAAAGCGGTGTCGATGTACGCATCAGCGCCTGCAAGCGCCTGGTGGATTTCGCCCGCGACGGCATCGACCTGGCGGTGCGTCATGGCTATGGCCGCTATGACGGGCTGGTCGCCGAACGCTTGCTGGATGATGATCTGGTGCCGGTGTGCAGCCCGCACTTGCGCAACATCCACGCCCTGCACCAACCCGGCGACCTTGCCAGCGTGCACCTGCTGCACGATGAGCACCGCCACGACTGGCGGATGTGGCTGGATGCAGCCGGGGCGCCACAGGTGGAGGCCAGTGGCGGTACCTTGTTCGTAGACAGCAACGGCGCGATTGAAGCGGCCAAAGCGGGGCTGGGCGTGGCGCTGGTGCGCCGCGGCTTTGTCCAGCGGGAGCTGGATGAAGGCATGCTGGTGACGCCCTTTGCACAGGGCATCGCCAGTGAGCTGGCGTATTACCTGGTGTACCCGGCGACGGCACTGGAACGGCCGCAGGTGGCCGGGTTTCGTCAGTGGTTGCTGGCTTGTCGCTAGCAGGGATTGCTTTGCAGCCCATCGCCGGGTAAGTCGGTCTTACCAGTTATAGGTCAGGTCAGTGGTAATGGTCCGCCCTTCGCCGTAGTAGCAATCCACGTCACTGGTGCAACGGCTGACATACACCTTGTCTTCCAGGTTCTGCAGGTTGACCTGCAACTTCACCCCTTTCAGGCGCAATGGCGACTGCTGCAAGTCGTAGGAGACCATGCCGTCGTACACGGTGTAGGACGGGATGCTGAAGTGGCCATCGGCAAAATCGGTGCCGTCACTGCCGCGCACATAACGTGCACCCAACCCCATGCCCAGGCCGGCAATCGGGGTATCACCGGTGAAGTGATAGTCCAGCCACAGCGATGCGGTCATCGGCGGGGTGCCCGACGGATGACGACCTTCACGGCCATCGTTGTCCTTGGTGTAAACCACGTCGTTGCGCGATACCGAAGCGATCAGGCCCAGGTTATCGGTGAGGTTGGCCTTGCCTTCAAGCTCGACGCCGCGCGAGCGCAGTTCGCCGACCTGGCTGTTGAAGCCGGGGTTGCCGACGTCGGCGGTGAGGATGTTCTGCTGGTTGATCTCGTACACCGACAACTGAATGAAGCTGTCCTGGCCAGGCGGTTGGTACTTGATACCCGCCTCGACCTGCTTGCCGGTGGACGGCTCGAACGCCTTGCCCGCGTAGTCGGCACCGCTCAGCGGCAGGAACGACTCGGAGTAGCTGACATAAGGCGTCACGCCATTGTCGAAGGCATAGCCAAGCCCCGCGCGGCCGGTGAACTTCTCGTCCTTGACGGTGGTATGGGTGCCAGCGATCGGCTCCTTGTTATCGGCCTCGGCCCAGTCGTAGCGGCCACCGAGGGTCAGGAACCAGTTGTCCCACTTGAGCTGATCCTGCACGTACAGGCCGGTCTGATTGATGGTGCGGTCCCACTTGAACGGCTGGCCGAAGTTCATTGGCTTGCCGTACACCGGATTGTACAGGTCGATGACCGGCGGATTGCGGTCGTACAGGCCGAGGAATTTGGAGTTGGAGTGGTAGTAATCAACGCCGATCAACAGGGTGTGGGCGACGTCGAAAGTGTTGAACTTGGCCTGGGCCATGTTATCGATGCCAAACACCTTGTTGCGCTGGGCCCAGTCGACCCCGTAGCGGGTCATGGCGCTCTGGTCGTCGGCCCCGGTGACCGGGTTGGGCACGAAGGCGTAGCCGTGCAGCGGCGCCCGGTATTTGTCATCGACGTAGGCGTAGCGGGTGTTCTGCTTGAAGGTCCAGACGTCGTCCAGCTCATGACTGACTTCATAGCCAAAGGTGTACTGCTCGCGATCGTAGGAGTTGACCCCCGGCTCGCCGATGAATCGGCTGCGCTTGATCCGCCCATTGGGGCTGGCAAACACCGTGCCCACCGCCGGCAGGCCCTGGGCTTCCGGCACACCGTTGTCGCGCTGGTAGTGGCCGTAAACGGTCAGGCGCGTCTGCTCGTTGGGGCTCCAGGTCAGGCTCGGGGCGATCATGTAGCGCTGCTGTTCGACGTAGTCGGCCTCGCCGTTCTTGTCCAGGCCCATGCCGGTCACGCGGTACTGGTACTCGCCCTGGTCATCCACCGGGCCAGCAAAATCGAACGCGCCGTAACGCCGGTCCTGGCTGCCGCCACCGAGTTTGACTTCATGCAGCGGCGTCGCGGTCGGGCGCTTGGAGACCATGTTGATCAGGCCACCTGGCTGGTTCTGGCCATAGAGCACCGAGGCCGGGCCCTTCATCACCTCGATACGTTCCAGCGCGTACGGATCGATCTGCAGCGCACCGCCGGTACTGCCGCCGCCATAAGGCAGGTGCAGGCCGTCCAGGTACAGCGGCGTCGGGCTGAAGCCGCGGGAGGTCGGCTCGTCGAAAATCCCGACCCGGTCGGAGAAACCACCACCGGTGATACCCGGGGTGTAGCGCAGGGCCTGGGTGACCGTCTGCGAGCCAAGCGCCTTGATTTCATCCTGGGTGATGACGTTGATGGTCTGCGGCACTTCCAGCACCGAGGTGTCGGTCTTGGTCGCGGTGCCGGTGCGCTTGGCCACATAGCCCTGGACCGGCCCCCAGGCCTCTTCGCCGGCGTTGGAAACGATCTGGGTCAGGCCCAGTTCCAGCGCCCCGCTCTGCTCGGCCGGCACCAGGTTCCAGGTGCCGCCGGCGGTGATGTTGAGGTTGAGACCGCTGCCATTGAGGGCCTGCGTCGCCGCTTGCTCGGGAGTGAACTGACCGCTGACCGCTGCCGAGCGCTTGCCCTGCAACAGTGCCGGCTTGACCGACAGCACCCGGCCGGACTGGCGGGCAATGTGGCTCAAGGCTTCGCCCAGGTCCCCGGCCGGGATATCAAAACGCTGGCTGGCGCTGACGCTGCTGTCGGTTTGCGCCTGCGCGTACAGCGGCACACTGCTGCCCAGGGCGATGGCAAGGGCCAGCAGGCTGGGGCGGATCATGGAGTCGGGCATGGAGGTGTTGGCTCGTTCGAGGTTGTTGTCCATAACGAGGACACGCCAGTGACCGAATCCCCTCAGCGAAATCGTAATTATTTTTATTCAGATCACATCGATACGGGTCAGCCAGCCGCCAAAGCTGTCGACCCGGATCGGCAGGGTCTCGGCCAGGGAGCGCAAGGTGCGCTCGCTGTCATCCAGCGGGAAGCTGCCATAGACGCGCACCTGCGCGGCCTGCGGGCTGATGCGCAACAGCCCGGCGCGGTACGGGCGCAAGGCCTCGATCAGCTCGCCCAGAGGCTCGTCGCGGACATCGATACGGCCATCGGCCCAGCTCGCCCGGGTGCGCAGTGAGGCCGCCACAGGCTGGCTGCCGTGGCCATCAAAACGGAAGGCCTGGCCCTCTTCCACACGCTGGGCTGGCGCGCTGCCACTGCTGAGCATGACGCTGTGCTGTTGCACCGAAACCAGGCTCTGGCGCTCTTCCTGGCGCACGCTAAAGCGCGTGCCCAGGGCTTGCACCTGGCCTTCGCGGGTAGCGACGATAAAGGGTCGGCCCGGCTCTGCGGCCACATCGGCTTGCAGCTCACCGTCGCGCAGCAGCACCAGCCGCTGCCCGGCGCTGAAACGCACATCCACCGCGCTGCGCGCGTTCAGGCACAGGCGCGAACCATCGGCCAGGGTGAAGGTACGCCGTTCACCGGTGCCGGTGCGCAGGTCGGCAAGCAAATCGCCCAGCGGCGCCACCCGATTACCAATTGCCCCGGCGCCCAGCCCCAGCAACAACATCGCCAGACCGCCGCCCAGTGCCTTGCGCCGCGACGGCGAAGGCAAGGCACGCAAACTGCGGCTGGCCATGGCCAGCTGGCCGGGGTTGCGCTGTTCGGCTTGCTGCAGATCGGCCAGGGGGTCGCCGAGCAAGGCATTGACCCGCTGCCAAGCGGCCTGATGGCCGGGAGACTGTTCGAGCCAGCTGTTGAACGCCACCAGCAACGGGCTGCCGGCAGCAACATTCTCCAGCTTGAGCAGCCAGTCCACTGCTTCGTGGGTGGCGCGGTCCAGTTGTGTGTTGCTCATTCCGGCCTCGCGCTCAGGCAATGCACGAAGGCCCGGCGCAGGTCGCGCTCGACCGTGGCCAGCGACACCCCCAGATGCTCGGCAATGCTCGGCTGGCTCATGCCTTCGAGGCGATGCAGGATAAAGGCGTGACGCACCCGCACCGGCAGGCCATCGAGCACGCGGTCGATTTCGGCCAGCGCTTCACGCACCAGCACCACGTCTTCGGCCGAGGGCATGCAGTGTTCGGGCAGGCACGCCAGCTCGTCGAGGTAGGCCTGCTCCAGCGCACGACGCCGAAACAAGTTGCTCAGCAGGCGGCGGGCGACGGTGGCGAGAAAGGCGCGGGGTTCTTCAAGGGCGGGCAAGGCGCTGCTGGTCATGGCCCGGACAAAGGTGTCCTGGGCCAGGTCCGCTGCATCGTGCGGGCAGTTCAGCCGGCGGTACAGCCAGGCGCGCAACCAGCGATGATGGTCGCTATAGAGGTGGGCGACGATAGCCTTGGAGTCGACAGAGCTCGGCACGAGGGTGATCACACATTAATGGTAATTACTCTCATTATCATGATGCGTGGGAAATTTCACAATCCCCTTTTCGCGGGGCAAGTCGGATCGCCGCACCGCCGCTCCTACAGATCTTGCCCCGCCACCACGGTCGCCAGCTTCTGTGGCTGAACGACGCGTTTAAACGCCGCCTTGACTTGCGCAGGCGTCACCGCTTCAAGCTGTTGGCGCCAGGTCACCAGGGTATCGTCCGGCAAGCCGTTCAAGGCGATCTGCGCAACATGCTCAAGCAGGCGGTGGCGGCTGGTGCCGGCAAAAAGCTCGAGTAGCCGCGCCTTGGCCTCAGCCAGTTCCTCGGCGCTCGGGCCCTCGCTGACAAAGCGCGTCAACGCCTGATGGGCCGCCTTCTGTGCCTGCTCCTGATGCCCGGCAGGGACTTCCAGCGAGATCACGAAGGCCCCGGCCTGTTGGCCCATGGCGAAGTAGCTGGCCGATTCCCAGCTGACATCGCCGCCAAGCTCAGCGCCCACGGCCCGATTGAGCCGCGTCGGCCAGTGCTCGCCACCGAGAATGTCGCTGCCCAGCAGCAACGGGAAAAAGTCCGGGTCACTGCGTGGCACTGCCGGCTGGCCGATCTGTATCCAGATCGTACCTTGCTGCGGTTCCAGTTGCTCGCGGCTGGCCTGGCTCAACGCCTGCACTTTGGGCAGCGCTGGCAACGCGGTGCAATCACCGCTCGGCAAGCGCCCAAGCACTGCATTGGCCACGGCATCGGCCTGAGCCCGGTCAAGATTGCCGACCAGGCTGACCGTGGCCCGGCATGGCAGCATCATTGCACGGTAATGCGTGCGCAAATCTTCCATGCGGGTGCGCTCGAGCATGGCCGGGGTCAGAGCATAGCCGAACGGCAGCGCGTACTCGTCCAGGTCGATCTGCTTGTTGCGCTGCAGCCCCGGGCGGGGCAGTTCGCGACCATAGGGATGGTCGCCATACACCGCCTGGGCAAAGCGTTGCCCTACCCCGGCAAAACGCCGGGTGGTTTCGCCGTTGACCTGGCGAATGTAATACGGCTTGGCCCGGAACCAGATGCTGCCGGCAAAGGCCGGTTCGGCAATCTGCCGACCGAGCAACGCCGTGGCCTCGGCCTGGCGCTGGGCACTGGTGTCGGTGATCTTCAGGATGTAGCTGAAGCGGTCGGCATCGACCTGGGTATTCAGTTCACTGTCCAGGCGCATCCAGGCCATTCGCAGCGCGTTGCCGTTCAGCTCCGGGGCATCGCCCTGAGCATGGATACCTTCCACCGCAAGCGCTGCGCCAAGCACCGCCAGGCCCGGTTGGTCCAGTGGGTCGCGGCGGCTGCCGGCATCGAAGTCAACCTGGATCTGCAGGTCGCTGGCCTGGCTTTGAGGCAACAGGTAGACCCGCGCGCCACTGGGCTGGGTCCAGTGTTGAATGGCCAGGTTGTCGGCAGCCAGGGCCGGGGCCATTGCGCTCAATCCAAACGCGCAGGTGAAGAGTCGTTCCATCAGGGTCATAGCGGTTACTCAAAAGGCCAAGGCGCGGACGCTACGCACTTGGCCGCGGCAGATCAAGCCCTGGCGCACTGGCTGACACTGGCGCCGGCAGGCTTTATGCTCGAACCCCATTTTGCCTATGCCATGCACCTTGAGAGGGGGAACCGATGCCAGCCCTGAGCGCCCGTGAGGTTTGCCAGCAACTGCGTGATGCCGCCCTGGGCGTTCGTCCGTTGCGGCGTGTCGGCACTGAAGTCGACATCGACGGTTGGCGCCTGAGCCTGGATTTCGACGGTACCCACCTGCACCATTGCCTCAAGTGCTGCAGCAGTGACGGCCGTGAGGGCACGCTGGACCGTTGGCAATGGGGCACCGATCCAGTGAGTTTGCTCAGCACCTGGGAGCTGGCGCAGGTCGAGCGCTTGTTGCGCGGGGCTACTGCGTAGCCCATCGCCGGCAAGGCCGGCTCCCACAGGGTTGGTGCAGGGCCTGTAGGAGCTGGCTTGCAGCAATGAGGCCTTACAACAACTGGCGCTTGACCGCCTCGTCCAGCGTGCTTTGGGTCAACTGGCGGACCAGTTCGCGGGTGTCCTGCTGGAACGGAATCCCGACGATCAGCACCAGGTGCATCCAGGTGCGTACCGACTCGCTTTTGCTGATGCGCCCCAGCTCCTTGCCGTCCTTGTCCTTGAACACCGTGTCGAGGGTAAAGGTGTTGCGCGCTGTCGACGGGATGATGAAGAAGGTCGCCCCGGTAATGATCGCCGACGCTACGCTGTACTGCTCATGGTTGGTCAGGGTCGATTCGGCGTAGATATCCGCCGCGACTTTCTCGGTGCTCACCCGGGCGAAGCGCCCGGACTGATTGTAGGTCTCGACCAGCGCTTTCTCCCAGGCTTCGGCCGGCCCGCCGGCGGTGGCATTGGGCTGGCCGCGATTGACCTGGTACTGGGCGGTGGTACGTACGTAGGCGGTCGGCTTAACCGCCTGCGCTTGTGCCTGTGGCGGCCAGCTCTGGACCGGCGCCAATTCGTGTTGCGAGTAAGAGACGCAGCCAGTCAGCAGCACAGCGCCGAGCAGCAGGTTGGCCTTGATGATACGCAGCATGGGAATCTTCCTGGAAATTACTGTTTGGCCAGTTTCAGCGTGGCGTCGTCAAGCAGCTTGGCAACCACTTCGTTGAGTTGCGGCGCACCCAGGGTCGGGGCCCAGTATTCGCGGCGGTAGAGGCCGACATTGCGCTCGAGCTTGAGCGCCTGGCGGGAGCTGGCCAGGGTCTTGCCGTTGCGATCCTCGATCACCAGGTCACCGGCGACGTCGAAGCTGTCGACATAGATCGGGCCGTTGACCCAGATCCACACGGTCAGGGTCAGCAAGGCCCCCGGCACGTAGCCTGGATGTGGCCCGCGATGGCCCTTGAGCGAGGTCATGTTGAACTTGAGCATCACGTCCTGCTCATCCAGGCGGGTCGGGTATTCGCTGACCTGCTTGAAATACTTGCCGGCCTCGACGTACTGGTCGAGCTGCGCGGTCAGCGAGCGGCTGATGGCCTTGCGCGTGGCCTCGTCGATACCCGGTGCGGTGACCGCCACATCGGCCACTTGCGCCGTGCGCGGGCTGGTGCTGGCGGCAGGATGTTGCGGGGCGCCCAATGGGCCGGTGACGTTGTAGGACACGCAGCCAGTCATCGACAGGGTGGCGATGATAGCGGTGGCCTGGAGCAGCTTTCTCAACACGGGATGTCCTTATTTTTGAGCGGAGGGCCAGAGTGCTTCGGCGCAAGATGGCGAAACTTGAGCGCGGCATGCACCGAAGCTGATGTGCTGGCTGCACCGGCCTCATCTTGGCACCAGCCCTGGCCTTAGAAGCTCCAGCGCGTGGTCAGCATGAAGTTGCGCGGATCGCCGTACAGGTTGCCGCCGTAGCCGGTATTGCCGGCAATGCTCTGGTAGTACTTCTTGTCGAACACGTTGTTGAGGTTCAAGCGCACATCGAGGTGCTCGGAAGCCTGGTAGTTGAGCATCAGATCGACCAGGGTATAGGCCTCCTGCTCGATACGGTAACGGCTCTCGGTGGCATAGAAATTGTTGCCCTTGTTGTAGATCTGGTTCTGCCGGTACAGGCCGCCACCGACCTTCCAGCGTTGCAGTTCACCCGGCAGTTGATAGGTGGTGAAGGCCTTGAACACATGCCGGGGAATGTCAGTATCGAACAGGCGTCCCTCGTTGGCCGGGTTGCTGTCCTTGACGTATTTGACCTGGGCAAAGGTATAGCCCGCGCCCAACTCCCAGCCCGGCAGAACGGTGCCGTTGAGTTCAAGTTCGATCCCTTCGCTGCGCAGTTTGCCGGCAGCCTCCGCGCAACTGGGCACCAGCGCCGAGCACTCATCGAGCTCAAGCGTCTTGGCGCGGTTTTGCTGGTCGATGCGAAACACTGCGGCACTGGCATTCAAGCTGCCGTCGAAGTACTCGCCCTTGATCCCGAGCTCATAGTTCTTGCCCTCCATCGGCTCGATCGCGGCGCCCGCCGCGTCCAGTTCCGACTGCGGCTTGAAGATGTCGGTGTAGCTGGCGTATAGCGAATGGTGCACATCCAGGTCATAGATGATGCCGGCGTAACGCGTGACATGGCGCGTCACCGAGTAGTCGCTGCCGGTTGGCGCGCGGCTGCCGTTGCGGGTGCTGGTGTCGTTGTCGTACCAGTCCAGGCGCCCGCCGAGGATCAGCTTCAGGTCATCGGCCAGGTTGAAGCGGGTGGTCAGGTAGGCGCCGGTCTGCGAGGTCTCGCGGTCCTGATGCCAGTAGCTCAGGTCCAGCTCGCGCTTGGGCAGCGAGCCCGGGTCCCAGTTGTAGATATCCATGCCGATTGCGTCGTCGCTGTAGTTGCCCTTGCCTTCGAAGGTCAGCTCACGCCGGCTGGCCCCGACCACCAGTTCATGGGTCCGCCCGAGCAACTGGAAAGGCCCCGATGCGTAGGCGTCGTAACTGCTCTGCTCATCGTCATAGTGGTACTGGCCCAGGTACTGACCGAACACCTCGCCCTCATCGCCCATGCGTTCGGTCATGCTGCCCAGCATCTTCAGGTCCGACCAGGTGCGGCTGGCGGCCAACAGCAGTTTCCAGTCGTTGTCGAAGCGGTAATCCAGGCGGCTGAACACCGTGGTGTTGTCCTGGTCCCAGTACTCCCAGTCATTGCCCAGGTAGGTCTTGCGGGACAAATGCAGGTCGCTGCCATCGATGGCCGTTGGCAAGCCGCCCCAGGTCGCGGTGTTGTTGACACGCTGGTTGGAGACGCCGAGGGTCAGGGTGCTGTTGTCGCTGAGGTCGGCTTCGCCAATGGCGTAGAACACCGAACGCTCGCTGTCGGTGACATCCTGAAAGCTGTTGCGCGTCTGGTACGCCGTGACCACCCGCCCGCGCAAGGTGGCGTTGTCGTTGAGTGGCCCGGAAGCATCCACTTCGCTGCGGTAGTTGTCCCAGCTACCGGCGCTGGCGGTGATGCTCACGCGCGGGTCCGCGGTCGGGCGCTTGCGCACCATGTTGATGGCCGCCGACGGCGTACCCGCCCCCTGCATCAACCCGGTGGCGCCGCGCACCACTTCGACGTGGTCGTAGATGGCCATGTCCGGCGCCGAGTTCATGTCCCGCGACAGGTAATGCGACAGGTCGTTGGACAGCCCGTCGTTCATCAGGTTTTCCACGGTAAAGCCACGTGCGTAGAACGTCGGGCGCTGCGGGCCATCCTTGGTCATCGACATGCCCGGGGTGCTCTTGAGCACATCTTCAAGGCTGCGCAGGTTCTGGTCGTCCATGCGCTGACGGGTGATCACCGTCACTGACTGCGGCGTCTCGCGGATAGTCAGCGGCAGTTTGGTCGCCGTCTGCATCGGCCCGGTGGTGTAGGAGCCACTGTCTTCGGTGATGCTTCCCAGCATCTGCCCATTGATACTGGTGGCGCCCAGTTCCAATGCCCCATTGGCGGCGGGCACCTCGACCAGCACATAGCCATCGCTGCTCGCCTGTGCCTGCAATGCATGGCCCCGCAGGACCTGGGCGAACCCTTCCTGCACCGCGTAACTGCCCTGCAGACCGGCACTGGCAAGGCCTGCCACTTGTCCGGCATTGAACGAGATGGCCAGGCCGCTCTCGCGGGCAAAGCGGCTCAGCACGTCACCCAAAGGGCCGCCAGGAATGTCGTAGCGTTTTATCTGCTGCTGGGCCTGTAGCGGCTGGGCTGCCAGCAGAGGCACGGCGCCAAGGGCGAAATGGACCGCCAGGGTCAACGCACGGCAAGGCTTGAATGGCTTGGGTGAAAACATGTTCCCGACTCTCCGATGTATTGGGCTAATACAAGGACGCTCGGGTAACAAGAACTGGAAGCGCTTGATAATAATTTTTATTCGAGTCTGACACGGGTCAGCCAAGGCGTGTAGTGCTCCACCCGGATCGGGAAACTGCGCGCCAGCAGGCGCAAGGCCCGCTCACTGTCGTCGGCAGGCAGCACCGCAGTGACGTTCAGGTGCGCCAGGGCCTTGGCGTCGAACAGCAGGTAGCCCTGATGATTGCGGGCCAGGCGCTCCAGCACCTCGCTCAAGGGTTGTTCGCGCACCAGCATCTGCTGCCTGGCCCATGCCTGCTCCAGGCCCGAGGCATCCACTGCCTGCAGCGCCTGCATGCCCGCGGCACTGAACTGCACCTGCTGCCCGGCACTCACCGTCTGGGGGCTGGCGCCGCTGCGCACTTCGGTGCTCGACTCGATCATCACCAGGCGCGTGCTATCGCCCAGGCGCTCCACTACGAAGCGCGTGCCCAGCGCGCGAATACTGCCGTGCTCGGTGACCACCTTGAATGGCCGAGTGGCGTCCTTGGCCACTTCCACGAGGATCTCGCCACTGACCAGGCGCAAGGTGCGGGTCTGTGCATCGAACTGCAGGTCGACCGCCGAACGGCCATCCAGGCTGATGCGGCTGCCGTCCGGCAATTGCTCGCTGCGCCACTGGCCAGTGCCCGTGCGCAGATCGGCCATCAGGTAGGCTGGCGGATAATGCTGGAGCAACGCCGCGGTCGGCAACAACAGTGCCAGGCCGACGGCCAGCGCCTTGAGTGCGTGCTTGCCGGGGCTTGCTGCCGTCACCCGCTGCAAGGCAGCGCGGGCCGGGGCACGAGGCAGCTGGCGCAGCGACGCGAGGCTACCTTGCAAGCGTTGCACGGCGTCCAGGTGTTCGTCGGATTCAGCCAACCAGGCGCCGAACGCCTGCTGGTCGGCAGCGCTCGGCTCATCGTCCAGGCGCACCAACCATTCGGCAGCCTCGCGCAATACCGCGGCGCTGGGTGACGGGCTCATCGTGCCGACTCGCTGGCGGCGTGACACTGCAACAGGGCCTGGACCAGATCGTTCTGCACGGTTTTGCTCGAGACCTGAAAGCGCTCGGCGATTTGCGCATGGCTCAGGCCTTCCAGGTGACGCAGGATGAACACCTGACGTACGCGAGAGCTCATCTGTTCCAGGGCGCGGGCAATGTGTTCAAGGGCATTTACCGCCGCCAGCAGTTGTTCGGGGGATGGGGCCTGGTCGAGGTGCTCGACGTACCGGGCAAGTTCTTCACGGTAAGCTTGTTCGAGCTTTTGCCGACGGCTGCGGTCGACCAGCAGCCGTCGCGCCACCGTGGCCAGAAACGCCCGCGGCTCGCGCGGCGCCACGTAGGCACCCGCACTGAGCAGGCGCACGAAGGTGTCCTGCGCCAGGTCGGCGGCATTGTGCGGACAGTCCAGGCGTCGCCGCAGCCACCCCAGCAACCAGCCGTGATAGCCCTTGTACAAGGTGTCGAGACTGTCAGCAGGAGGAGGCACGTTCATTGGCGCAGGCATTAAATGAGAATGGTTATATCTTAAGTGCCTGAGCCGGGCGGACGCAATCCGCCAGGGCCCTACCGGATGGAAATGCAGGTTAAATATTCTACAGTAAGTTGATATTTCAACTCTCTGTTGATAGCTTGATCGCCATTATTCAACTCTCTCGAAGGCCCTGATGAAGGTTTCCAGCGCATTGAGCAGCGAACGACGGCTGATTCTTGGCGTACTGCACAGCACGCTGAAAATGCTCAGCCATGCACTCGGCTCCCACACCGAAATTGTCCTGCATGACCTGCTCAAGCCGCAGCGCTCCATCCTCGCCATCGCCAACGGCCATGTCACCGGACGCCAGGTCGGTGGTTCGGTATTGGGCGGGCCCCGCCATGACCTGGGTTTCGCCGCCGTGCGCCGGGCTATGGACGATCGCTCAAGTAGCGATCCCGTCGTGATCGAGAACTACGCCACCCTCGCCCCCGACGGCCGTCCCTTGCGCAGCGCTACCGTGGTGTATCGCGACAGCAGCGGGCAGCCGTTTGCCAGCCTGTGCATCAACACTGACCTCAGCGCAATCACTGCCGCGCATCAAGTGCTCGGTGGGCTACTGGGGCTGGCGAGCGCACCTGCGCCAGCACCGGATGAATCCAGAGACATGACGCAACTGATGGCCGAGATCATCCAGGACGCCTGCCCCGGTGGCGTGCTCGGCATGAAGAAAGCGCAAAAAATCGAGGCCGTGCGGCAAATGCAGGAGCGCGGCCTGTTCATCGTCAAGGGCGGCATCGAAAAGGCCGCCGCCACACTCGGCGTAACCCGCTACACCATCTACAACTACCTGGAGCAGATCCGGGCAGCAGATAACGGACAGGAATGATCAGCATGCAACTTGAAATGTTCCAGGTAGACGCTTTCTCGGCCACGGCGTTTGGCGGCAATCCGGCCGCGGTGTGCCCATTGGAAGCCTGGCTGCCGGATGCCACGCTGCAGCAGATTGCTGCCGAGAACAACCTGTCGGAAACCGCCTATGTAGTACGCAACGGCGAGCTGTTCGAGCTGCGCTGGTTTACCCCGACGGTAGAGGTCGACCTGTGCGGCCACGCCACCCTGGCGACCGCCTGGGTATTGTTCGAGCAACTGGGTGAACAGTGCGACACCCTGCGCTTTGCCACCCGTAGCGGCGAATTGCGGGTTCGCCGTGACGGTGCTCGCCTGGCCATGGACTTCCCGGCCAAGCAGCCACAAGCCGTGGCAGTGCCCGATGGCTTGTTGCAGGCCCTGGGCCTGGAGCGGATCGAGACGCTGTACCGCACCGATGACTACCTGGTAGTGGTCGAGGATCAAGCGCTGATTGCCGGTCTTGAACCCGACTTTGCAGCGCTGGCCGCGTTTGACGTGCGCGGCATTGCGGTCACTGCCGCCGGCACGCACTTCGACTTCGTCTCGCGCTGGTTCGGCCCGCGGGTAGGCGTCAACGAAGACCCGGTCACCGGTTCCGCCCACACTTCGCTGGCGCCCTACTGGACCGAGCGCCTGGGCAAGCGCAGCCTGACAGCCGAGCAAGGCGGTGCGCGCAAGGGCCAGTTGCACTGTGAAGTGCAGGACAACGGCCGGGTGATCATCAGCGGTCAGGCTGCGCTGTTCATGCGCGGTACGATCTTCATCTGAGCAGGCTCAACAACTGGCCGCCCAGGCCACAAGCAATCACCACCAGCCAGGGCGGCAGTTTCCAGAACAGCAGCGCCACCAGTGCCAGCAGCGCCAGGCCAAAGTCCAGGGGCTGGAGGATGGCGCTGGTCCACACCGGCTGATAAAGCGCCGCCAGCAACAGCCCCACCACCGCCGCATTGATGCCGAGCATCGCCGCCTGCATGCGCTGGTTGGTGCGCAAGCGCTCCCAGAACGGCAGCGCACCGAGCACCAGCAAAAACGACGGCAGGAAGATTGCCAGCAGGCACAGGACGGCCCCCGGCCAGCCGGACTGCGGCCCGTGCATCGAGGCACCGAGAAAGGCGGCAAAGGTGAACAGCGGGCCGGGGACTGCCTGGGTGGCGCCGTACCCCGCCAGAAACGTCTCGTTGCTGACCCAGCCAGTGGGCACCACCTCGGCCTGCAGCAACGGCAGCATCACGTGACCGCCACCGAACACCAGGGAGCCGGTGCGGTAGAAGGCATCGATCATGTTCAGGGTCGGGCTGGCCCAGAGTTCGGCCAACAGTGGCAAACCTAGCAACAGGGCAAAAAACAGCAGCAGCCAGAGGCTGCCCGCGCGGTGGCCGATGGCGATCGGCAAGGGATCGTGTTCGACGCTGTTGCCCGGCTTGAACAGCAACAGGCCGGCGACGCCAGCGGCGGCAATTATCGCTACCTGGGCCCAGGCCGCAGGCACCAGCAGCACCAGGCAGGTGGCAATTGCCATCAGGGAGATCCGTGGCACATCCGGGCACAGGTTGCGTGCCATGCCCCAGACCGCCTGGGCGACGATCGCCACAGCCACCACTTTCAAACCATGGAGGATGCCGGCGGGTACCGCTTCAGCGTAACCGGCCAGCCCCAGGGCAAGCAGGATCAGCGCCAGTGCCGAGGGCAGCGTAAACCCGGCCCACGCAGCCAGCGCTCCGGCATAACCTGCGCGCGACAGCCCCAGGGCGATGCCGACCTGGCTGCTGGCCGGCCCCGGCAGAAACTGGCAAAGCGTCACAAGATCGGCATAACTGCGCTCGCTCAGCCAGCGACGGCGGCTGACGAACTCGTCGCGAAAGTAGCCAAGATGGGCGATGGGGCCGCCGAAGGAGGTCAGGCCCAGGCGCAGGAAGATCAGGAATACCTGCCAGGGCGTGTGATCGTTGGCGTGGGGCATACGACGCTCGTTTTACCGGACTGCGCCCATCTTGCCAGCGATGGGCTTTGTGCAGCCAGCAAATTACGAGCGCTGCGCGCTCGATCGCGGGGCAAGCCCGCTCCCACAGGTTTGGCGCTACCTACAGGATTGGATTGATGCTGGCTTAGAACGCCTTGCTGGCACTCACCACCACGGTCGCCGAGCACAGGTCGTCATAGCCATACCAACTGCTGCATTCGCTTTTGGACAGGTCGGTATCGATATAGCTCAAGCCCCAGGTCACGCCGACGAACTCGCGACTCAGCCTGGCCTCCCACTCATAGTACGTATTGCGCTCATCACCACTGGCCGACCAGAACGCCGGGTCCTTGACATCGTTGCGCCCTGCCCGCAACTCCAGGCCAACCTCGGCCGGCAAGGCGAAACTGTAGGCAACATAGCTGTACAACGTGTCCTGGTCCTTGCCAAAGGCATTTGGCGCATCATTGGAATAGTAGGCGCCAAGCTTGAGCCCATAGAGGTCAACAATGGCGTAAACCTCGCTCATGTTGAACTGGCCTTCCTTGGGGTAGCTGTACTTGAGATAACCAAGGTCCAGGCTGATGGCCTCGGTAGCCTGCCAGTACCAGCCGGCGTAGTACTCGATTTCCTGGCGGGTCTTGTAGTCGAAGCCGTAATCCACCGTCGAGGCCCAGGCGCCGACGTACAGGCCACTGCTGTGCATCAGCGTGGCACCGGCCTGCAGCGCCGGGTCGCCGAGGCTTTGCGAGATGCCACGGGAGCGGTAGTCGCTGGTGGCGGCAAGGCTCATGTCGAGGCTGAAGTCATCGTTGAGTGGCAGTGCCTGGGCCGTCAGCGGCGCCAGGCAGGCGAAAGCAATGAGCAAGCGTGTGTTCATACCAGACCCTTGTTGTTATGAGTGTGCGGGTAACGGCGGTTTCAGGACTCGCTGGCGTAGACCTGCTTGCCGGCGAAGTAGGTCTTGAGCACCCGGGTCTCGAACAGGTCCTCGGCGCTGACCTTGAACACATCGCGATCGAGCACGATCAGGTCGGCCTGCTTGCCGGGCGCCAGCGAGCCGATCTGCCGCTCCAGGCGCAGGGCTTTGGCGGCATTGAGGGTGTAGGCCTGGAACATGACCTGGCGATCGACGCTTTCCCCGGCGTTGAGCACACCCAGCGGGCCCTTGCGGGTCATGGCCTGGGCAATGGCGTTCCACGGGTTGGGGCTGGACACCGGCCAGTCGCTGGCGCCGGCGATCACTGCACCGGCCTGTTGCAGCGAGTGCGCCGGGTATTGGTAGGCGTAGGCCTGGGCGCTGACGTAAGGTTTGACCAGCTCGACCGTGTAGTTCTCGCCGGTTGCCCACAGCAGTTGCATGGAGGCGATTACCCCCAGTTGCTTGAAGCGCGCAAAGTCCTTGGGGTCGACCAATTGCAGGTGGCTGATGCTGTGGGCGAGCGGCGTGCCCTGCAGCGTGCGCGCATAGGCGACGCCATTGAGCGACTCGCGCACCGCCCGGTCGCCGACCGCATGCATGTGCACGATCCAGTCACGCTGCTCGGCCGCCGCCACCAACTCGCCGAAGTGCTGCGGCTCGATCAGCAGTTGGCCATTCTTGTGGCTGTTGCTGTACGGGGTGATCACCGCCGCCGTCTGCCCGGGGTATTCCAGCACGCCATCGACGAACACCTTGATGCCCGGAAAGCTCAGGTTGGGCACACCTTCGAACTGCTTCACGACCTTGGCCAGCACCTCAAGGTCCGCCGGCCGGCTCTTGGGGTTGGTGATCATCAGCGCCGCGACATGGGCATTGAGCTCGCCCCGTTCGGCCAGTGCCCGGTACAACGGCAGCACGCCAACCGTCTGCGCGGTGGCCTTGAAGTCGAACAGCGAGTCACCGCTGCCGGCATTGGCCGCAGCATCCATCCAGGCGGTGACGCCGTACTGGTTGTTGACCCTGACCGCCTCGCGCGCGGCCTTGAGCATCACTTCCTGGCTGGCCGCAGGAATCTGGCTGCGTACCTGGTCCCAGCGCGCTTCGGCAAAGTAGCCGTTGGGGGTGAAGTCGACGTCATGCCCGACATAGCTGCGGTCCTGTTCGGACAGGCCCTTGACCAGCGCAGCATCGATCTGCAAACGCTTGAGCATGGCCTGGTTGGCCCAGCCGGTGTGGCCGTCGATGCCACTGAGCACCAGCGGCTGGCGGGCCCAACGGCCCTGGTTGAACAGCTGGCCAAGCTCGCGGCTGTTGTCCCAGTAGGCCGAACTCACCCCGGCGATACTGATCACCTCACCCGCCTTGCCGCGGCCTTGCTCGACCTCGGCCAGGATCCACTGCTCAAGCTCGGGCAGCGGCTTGACCTCATCTTGCAGGTTGGCCCCGAGGCTGTCGAAGGCCGCCACCACCGGGTGGCTGTGGCTGTCGATCATGCCGGGCATCAGCACCTTGCCCGCCAGGTCGATACGTTGCGTGTGGGCATCGGCCAGGGCCTGGATCTGTGCGTCGCTGCCCACTTGCAGGACCTTGCCATCCTTGACCGCGACCGCTTGCATCAGGCCCTGGCCGGGTTCGGCGGTGAACACCTTGCCGTTGAACAGCACCAGGTCCGCAGCGGCCAATGCCGGCAGCGCAGAACAGGCCAGCGCAGTGGCCAACAGCGTGGGAATCAATCGTTGCATTGCAGCGCTCTCTTGTTGTTATCGGGGCTGGTCACACCCTATAGAGCGCAGCAAGGCAAGGGACCTCTGCAAATGAGGAGGGTCAGGCAGTTTTTTCCGCCACCGGCAGCGCCGCACGCAAGGCCGCGCCCAGTTCCACCTTGCTCTTGACCCCCAGTTGCACGTAGCAATTGCGCAGGTAGGTGCGCACGGTTGCCGGGCTCAAGGACAGGATCCGGGCGATTTCCTTGTAGGAGTGACCGGCAGCGAACAGCATGGCTGCGGTGCGCTCGCGGGGGGCCAACAGCACCCCTGGGGGTGGCGCCTCCAGCGACAGGATTACATGCTCGCCGTTGCCACTGAGGGTCAGGCTGCTGCGGCCCAGGCGCATCACGCAGGGCGCCCTGGCAAGTTGCGCGCTCACCTGCGGCGGCAGCAGCGAGCCGCTCCAGCCCGGCAGCGCTTGCTCGATCGCCGCGCACACGCGCGCGCCCACATACAGCAGGCTGCCATCCAGACGGGCAATGCCAAAATCGGCAGCGGCGTTGCCGGTATCGAGACGGATCATGTCCTGCACCTGAAAGCGCCACAGTTGCAGCAGCTGCTCGCAGAAGGCGGCGAACAGTTCATCCTCGCTGTCGCTGAAAGCAGCGTCGTGCTGGCCTCGGTACAGGCAGACGTAGAAATTCAGACCGCTCTGTGGCAACTCGAAGGTGATGCACATCAGGTGGTAGAGGTCGTAACGGCGGGCGAACACATTGACCGCTTCGTTGGGGTCGGTGAACTCGCTGTCGCGCACGACCTGCCCCGGCCGCTCCAGGGTGGTGTGGGCGAAGCAGTCGATGCCGGCGACCTCGCTCCATTCGCGGGCAAAGGCCGGCGGCAGGTCGATGCGCCCGTGCATCCAGCTTTGCGGCGGCGCACTGGCGACAGCGCCGGACATCTCGCCCCACCAGGCCGAGGCGAACGGCACGAGCGCGCGAAACGCCTGCAGGCCCTCGGCGATGAAATGCGAACCGCCGCGCTCGCGGGCAAGGCTGGCCAGTTGCAGGACACAACGATTGAATGCCTTGAACTGGGTACTGCTGAGCATTGGCCAACCCCGCTTGCTGCCGATCTGTGGCGCCGACAGTGCCACAGGGGGTGGGATAGCGTCCAGCCTGCGCCGCTGTGGCTAAACGGTCGTCGGCAAACCCGATTGCAGTTGCCGCTCTACCCACCAGGACAGCGGCAGGGTCAGCAGCAGGATTGCCGCGAGCGTCATCACTGCCGCCGTGATGCCGGCCCCATCGCCTACCCGCCCAAACACCACCGGTGCCAGCGCGCCACCGCCGATGGTGCCGGTGTAGAACAAGGCAAAGGCCTGATCGCGCTTGCCCGCCCCCGTCAGTTCCGGCACCACCCCGTACAGCACTGACGAAGTGCCATTGAGCACCAGGCCCAGCAGCGGCAACAGCGCCAGCATCGCCGTCAGCGGCAAAAACAGCATCAACACGATCAGCAGCGCGGTCAGCGACTCGGTGCACCACACGGTTTTCATCATGCCGATGCGCGCGCCCAGGTAGCCGCACAGCAGCTTGCCGAAAGCGCCGCCGACGAACAGCAGCATCAACGCCAGGCCGATACCCGCAGAGCCTGCGCCCTTGCCTTGCAGCAGGAACGGCAGAAAGGTCAGAAAACCCATGCGCACTGCGCTATCGAGGGTGCCGGTCAGCAGCAATGCGGCCAGGCCATTGCTGGACTCGTTGCCACTGGCAATGACGGGTTTGCGCGGGCTCGACGCCAACGAGGTCTGCGGTGCAACCAGCCACCAGAGCACGGCAGCGACAGCCAGGCCTAGCAGGCCCAGCACGGTCACACTGGTTTGCCAGCTGGTCACCAGCAACAGCAAGCCGACCCCGGCGGGCACCAGCATCTTGCCGATATCACCGGCAAAATTGTAATGCGCCAGCGCCTCCTTGACCCCGCCCCCGGCCTCATGGGTGTCGGTGACCAACGAGGACGCCAGGGGGTGTTGGGTACTGGCGCCAAGGCCGCCCAGCAACAACGCGAACAGCAGCATGCCCAGGCCACCGGCCTGCCCGACAACCAGGTAAGCCAGCCCGGCCAGGGCGGTGCCGCCCACTAACAGCCGCTCCCGGCCCCAGCGTTTCGCTGCGCGGCTGGCCAGCAGCTGCAGGCCAGCCATCATCCCGGCATAGGCGCCACGCAGCAGGCCGACCTGGACGAAGCTCAGGGCAAACTGCGCCTGCCACAGCGGCAGCAATACGTAGATGACGTCGGTGAGGCCATCGTGCACGGCGTGGGCCATGCTCGCGGCGAACAGTGAACGGCGACGGATGTTCATGCAGTGAAGGCTCTGGCCGGAAGACCAGAGCCTTTATAGACCACAGGTTTTGCTGAACACCAATACCGATTTCAGACCGATTGATACCGGAATCAGTACACCGCGCCCACCGGATAGACGAACGCATTGACGTCATAGAACGGCGTGCGCTGGTAGAACCAGTGCAGGCGGGCGCTGGGGCTGGCGGCGAAGGCCTTGTCGCTCTTGAGTTTCTTGTCGAACTCAGCCTTCAAGTCCGGACTCTCGGCGAGCATCTTGCGCGCCATTGGCTCCATCACGTATTCCTCGGGCTCTTCAGCCGCCACCAGGGTCGCGTTGAAAAAGCCCCAGGCCCAGAACGAGTCCGGGCTTTCGGGGTACAGCAGGTTGACCGCCAGCACGCCCAACGGCTGGTCGGTATCGATCACCACCGAACCCGCCGGGAAGGTCTGCAAGCGCTCCAGCGGTTTGGCCACGCCGCTGACCAGCAAACGCCCTTCGTAACCCGGGATCTGGTTGCTTTGCGTGCGATCGGGCTCGAAGCCACCTGCCACTTTCACCTCATCCATGCGATACAGCGTCACCGCAATCGGCGTCGGTTTGTCGAGGGTAGTCATGTGAATGCCATGGGCCTTGAGCCGGGCAATCACCTCGCGCCACTGCCCCGGCACCACGTACTGCCGGGGCCGTTTGACCACCAGGTCGGGCTCGGTGTTGCCGGTGACCGGCACGTTGAGTTTTTTCGGTGTGTTGCTCCAGACGATAGTCCTGGCGCCGGTGATCGGCGACTGCTCATAGCGGTAGTCACCGACGGTGAACGCCGTGGTCTGGGCCTTGCCCGGTTTCCAGGTCAGGGTCACCTGCTCCTGGGCCTCCAGGCGCTCGCGGTCCTGGCGGATGGCTTCGTTGAGCGACACTGCCTGATCGCCGATCACCTGGAACATGCTCTTGAGCATCACGTAGTTACCCAGCACCTGGGTCTGGTAAGGGTGCAAGGCATGTTGCTCGATCAGGATCGACGGTACGTTGCGAATGTCGCCGTACTGGTTGGAAAAGCGCGCATAGTCGGTGCGGTACGGGTAGTAACCCTGGCCCGGGTCCTGGTTGCTGTTGAGGCTGATGCACTCATGCACCACATGGCCGTCGGCCTCCAGCGCCTGGTACACCGGCGCACGCATGACGTTGTCCATCCAGGCGCTGCTGGCCGGCGACCAGCCGTTGCCGTTGTGGCAATAGGAACTGTCGTAGGGGTACATGGCGCCGTCGGTGGAATGGGTGTCGGCAAAAAAACTCAGCTGGTAGGTGTTGAACACCCAGGCGACGTTACGGATCTCGGCGCTGTCGAGCTTGGTGAAGTCACGGTTGAGGTTGTAGTTCAGGCCATTGACCCGCCAGCCGGTTTCGTCCGGGCCATTCTGGTTGATCCGCCCGTAGGCGCTGCGGCGCAGGTCGCCATCGACGTTGACGGTGGGGATGAACAGGATATTGACCTTCTCCAGCAAGGCGGCCAGCGGCTTGTCACCGGTGGTCATGTCACGCAGGAGCATGAACATCGCGTCCTTGCCATTGGCCTCGCCCGGGTGAATTTCGGCTTCGACGAAGATCGTCGGCTTGCCGGACTCATTCAACCCGGCGGGTGATTTGTCGACCTCAAGGGAGGCAATGGCCATCAACATCGGGTGGCCTTCGGCGCTTTTCTCCGGCAGGTCGTTGAGCACGATGCTGCCACCGGAGGCGGCGGCCAGGCGGGTCATGTAGGCGCGGGTTTCATCGTAGTTGCTGGTCTGGCGGAATTCGCTGGCTTCGGCCTGGGTGATCAGCGGGTTGTCCGGTTTGGCAAGGTAGCGGGTGCTGGCCAGGGTCTGGGCGAACATCGGCGGCAGGATGCGCTGCTTGGCAGCCGGCGAATACAGGCTATCGTCGATGTAGGACGGTGCGCTGGGCAAGGCCGCCAGGGCTGGCAGCGCAGTGCCCAGCAACATCGCGACAACGAGGGGCTGCAAAAGCGGGTGTTTCATGATCGATCCCTGTCATGAGAAGCAGGTGCCCACCTTAAACCACAATCTGCAACCAGACGAGAGCCAGGCCGCCATGCTCGACAACCTGTTCAACCCCCTCCCCACTCCCGGCGCGCAAGAGCACTTCGAAGCCCTGCTGGCCCGGCCGGGGCTGCGCATCGAGCGTATCGTCTCCCATGGCCAGGCCAGCCCGCCGGGGTTCTGGTACAACCAGGCGCAGGGGGAATGGGTGGTGTTGCTGGCGGGGTCTGCCGGGTTGCGGCTGGAGCATGAGCCTGCCGAGCGAGTGCTGCGGCCGGGGGATTTTGTCGAGATTCCGGCGCACTGCCGGCATCGGGTGGAGTGGACCGACAGCACCCAGGCCACGGTGTGGCTCGCCGTGCATTATGACTGATGGGTAGGAGCGGGCTTGCCCCGCGATGAGGCCCGTGCAACCAGCACATCATCTGTCGCCTGGATTGCGACCGCTTCGCGCTCGATCGCGGGCAAGTCCCGCTCCCACAGGTGAAGCGCTACCGATACAGCTGTTCTTCCCCCGGGCTGCGCTCGAAATGGCGTTTGTACTCGCGGCTGAACTGCGACGTGCTCTGGTAGCCCACCCGGTGCGCCGCCTGGGCCACGCCCAGGCCTTCACCAATCAGCATCTGCTGGGCCTTGAGCAAGCGCAGGCGCTTGAGGTACTGCATCGGCGACAGCAAGGTGCTGCGCTTGAAATGCTCGTGAAAGGTCGAGGCACTCATGTTTGCACACGCCGCCAGGGCTTCGACGCTCAGCGGCTCGGCATAGTGCTCGCGCAAGTAGCTGAGCGCCGCCGCGATGCGGGCAAAGTGGCCCTGCTGCTCCACCAGGGCCCGCAACACCCCGGATTGCGGCCCGCGCAAGGCCACATACAACACTTCCCTCACCCGCGCCTGGCCCATTACCTGGCAGTCCAGCGGGTCGTGCAGGCAGCGCAGCAAACGCTCGACACTGTCGCGCATGGCCTCATCCAGCGCCGCCGAAGTCATCGACTCCGGGGTCTGCGCCTTGATCGCCCGGTCCGGCGCCAGGCCCATGCTCTGCACCAGCTCACCCAGGACGATCCGGTCGATGGCCACCGACACCCCCAGCAACGGCTCTTGCGGGGTGGCGAAGGTCTCGCACATGAACGGCACCGACAGCGCCTGCACCAGGTAATGCCCGGCGCCGTATTCCAGGGTACGCGGCCCGAGGCGCGCCAGTTTGCTGCCCTGGGCGAGGATCATCAGGCTCGGTTCGTAGATCTGCGGGCTGCTGGCCACGTAGTGACTGGCCGACAGCACCTGCACCTGCGCCAGGCGCGTGTCGACGAAGCCCGGGCGCAGCGCCAGGGAGCGGATCAGGGAGCACAGGGTGGCGTTGGCATCGGAGTGGCGAGTGAGCTGCATGAAGAACCGCACGGAGGATTGGACACTGACATCATCGCAGCTTCACAGCCAGGCGCCAGGGCCCGGCGACCAACTACGGAGTTTTAGGCATGACAGGCGGAGGAATGACGATGGGCGGCGCGGCGCTTGATGCGCAGAATGCGCAGCCTTCACTGATCACCGTTTTTGAGGCCCTATGTACACAGCCATCGGTTACGCCGCCCAGTCTGCCACCGCGCCCCTGGCGCCCATGACCTTCCAGCGCCGCAGCCCGCGTGCCGACGATGTGGCGATCGAGATTCTCTACTGTGGCGTGTGCCACTCCGACATTCACCAGGCCCGCAACGAATGGGGCATCGCCGTCTACCCGCTGATGCCCGGCCACGAAATCGTCGGCAAGGTCACCGCCGTCGGCGCCAACGTCAGCCGCTATCAGGTCGGTGACCTGGTCGGCGTCGGCTGCATGGTCGACTCCTGCCGTCACTGTGAAGCATGCCAGGCGGACCTTGAGCAATACTGCCTGGAAGGCCCGACCATGACCTACGCCACCCCCGACCGGGTCGACGGCAGCAACACCATGGGCGGTTACTCCAGCAGCATCGTGGTCAGCGAGCACTTCGTCGTGCGCATTCCGCAAGGCCTGGACCTGCCCAGCGCCGCGCCGATCCTCTGCGCCGGCATCACCACCTACTCGCCGCTCAAGCATTACGGGGTCAAGGCCGGCGACCGCGTCGGCATCCTCGGCATGGGCGGCCTGGGCCATATGGGCATCAAGTTCGCCAAGGCCATGGGCGCCGAGGTCACCCTCTTCACCCGTTCACCGGGCAAGGCCGAAGAAGCGCGGCGCCAGGGTGCCGACCATGTGATCGTGTCCACTGACGCAGCGCAGATGCAGGCCGCCGCCGGCTGCTTTGATTTTCTCCTCGACACCATCCCGGTCCAGCACGATCTCAACCCCTACCTGGAAACCCTCACGTTCGACGGCGTGCACATCCTCGTCGGCCTGATCGAACCGGTCGACCCGGCGCTGCATGCGGCCAACCTGGTAATGAAGCGCCGGGTACTGGCCGGTTCGTTGATCGGCGGCATCGCTGAAACCCAGGAAGTGCTGGAGTTCTGCGCCGAACACGGCATCATCTGCGATATCGAGATGCTTGATATCGGCAACATCAACGAGGCTTTCAGCCGCATGATTGCCGGCGATGTGAAGTACCGCTTCGTGATTGACATGGCCACGCTAAAGGCCTGAGCCCTTCAGGCGAACACCACGCTGTACTCATGAGCGCGGTGCAGGGAAATGCCCTTGGCCTGCTCCACGGCCAACGGGTGGCTGCTGGTGCTCAGCGTCACACTGGGGCGCGAGGTCGGGCCGCTCAATTGCAGCAGGCCTTCGAGCCCCAGGGTCTGTGGCAGGGTCGGGATACTGTTGGCCAGGCGTACGGTAAAGGGCGGCTCGGCCGCCTGGCGTTCATCGCGCCACAGCTCGCAGACGCGCTCAAAGGCGCTCGGCTGCAGTTCGACCCAGATGCCGATGCAGTAGCTGTCGTTAAGCTCCACCACGGTCAGTGGCAGTAATGCCCGCAGGAAAAACCGCTCGCCGGCGATCACGCACCAGTCGTTGCTTTGCTTGACGTTGTGCTCGCGTTCTTCGGGGGAAAGTTCGAATAGCGCATCGGGGCGGCGAAACGCCAGTTCCCCCAGGTCATCCGCATGGTCCTTGCCGCACTGACTGCACGTGTTCAAAGCTGCCTCCTGCAATGGGTCGAGTCATCAGGGGGGCGACTTTATCAGGCCGGCAGCGCAATGTTGAGCTGCGGCTAATTGCCCTACTCGGCAAGCCGCCGGTTTTCTGGTCTATGGTTAAAGGTTCAGCCCTTGCAACCCACCTGCGCAGGACGCCCAGGTGCTCATTGAAAGGAATGCCTCATGGACGAGAAACCGCTGCTGCATAAATGCCTCGGATTGCTCTACAGCCTGTTCTGCTATGTCTACTCGATGCTGGTGCTGGTGTATTTCGTGGGCTTCATCGGGCCGCCGCAGGTGCCCAAGGACATCGACTCGGGACCGGCGACTGCCTGGTATTTCGCGGCTTTGATCGACGTAGCGCTGATCAGCCTGTTCGCTCTGCAACACAGTGGCATGGCGCGCAAAAGCTTCAAATCATTCTGGTTGCAATGGGTAGCGGCCCCCATCGAAAGGGCCACCTATGTGCTGTTCAGCAGCCTGGCGCTGAGCCTGATGTTCCTGCTCTGGCAACCGATCCCGCTGACCCTTTGGGATATCGAGACACCTGCGGCGCGCGGGCTGATCAACGGCCTTTACTGGCTCGGCTGGATCATCGCCCTGCTGGCCACCTTCCTGCTCAGCCACTTCGAACTGTTCGGCCTCAAGCAGGCGCTGGACGTGTTTCGCCCGCACCGGGGTGAATCCCGCACCTTCAAGACGCCCTGGCTGTACAAGCTGGTGCGTCATCCGCTGTACCTGGGATTTGTCATGACCTTCTGGGCGACACCGCACATGACGGTTGGCCACTTGCTGTTTGCCGGGGTGAGTACCTTGTACATCCTGATTGGCACGCTGCTGGAGGAGAAGGACCTGGTGCAGTTGTTTGGCGAGCAGTATCGGCAGTATCAGCGCAAGGTCGGGATGTTGTTGCCGTTTCTGGGGCGTAGATAGATTTATCGCGGGGCAAGCCCGTTCCCACAGGATTGCGCGGCCCCGCGATGCTTTTGGCTACACCGGCACTTTCAACATCCCCCGCTCGACGATGAAATCGATCACCCGCTGCAAGCCCTGCCCGGTCTTGAGGTTGGTGAACGTCCACGGCCGTTCCGGGCGCATGCGCTGGGTGTCTTTTTCCATCACCTCCAGCGAAGCACCGACGTAAGGTGCCAGGTCGATCTTGTTGATCACCAGGAAATCCGACTTGGTGATGCCCGGCCCGCCCTTGCGCGGGATCTTCTCGCCCTCGGCGACGTCGATCACATACACGGTCAGGTCCGCCAGTTCCGGGCTGAAGGTGGCGCTGAGGTTGTCGCCGCCGCTCTCGACGAAGATCACTTCGAGGTTGCCGAACTTGCGCGCCAGCGCTTCCACCGCCGCCAGGTTCATCGAGGCGTCTTCGCGGATCGCCGTATGCGGGCAACCGCCGGTTTCCACCCCGACGATACGTTCCGGCTCCAGGGCGCCGGCCTCGGTGAGGATGCGCTGGTCTTCCTTGGTATAGATGTCGTTGGTCACCACGGCGATTTCATAATGGTCGCGCATGGCCTTGCACAGCGCTTCGAGCAGCGCGGTCTTGCCGGAGCCGACCGGGCCGCCGACACCGACGCGCAGGGGTTGCTGATAGCTTTGCATGGGGCTTTCCTCAGGATCGGAACAATCGGGTGTATTGGGTTTCGTGCCGCGCCGAGGCGATGGCCAGCAACGGCAGGCCGCCGCCGAGCTGGTCATCGCCGAGGGCCAGGGCGGTTGCCAGGGCATCGGGCAAGGCTTCGCTCAGATCACGCAACAGGGTTTGCGCCGCTTGCTGGCCGAACGGCACCAGCTTGACCCCGGCCATCACTGCACCTTCGAGCCAGGCATAGCCGTGAGCGAGGGCCAGATCAGGCAACGGGAGCCGCCAGTGCACCGCCAGCCAGGCCATGCCGCCAAGCTGGCTGAGCTCCAGCGACGCACGCCATTCGGGCGCCTGGCCCAGTTGCCAGCCATCGAGCAGGCGGGTCAGGGCCATGCCACGCTGGCGCTCTTCCAGGCGCAGTTCAGCGGTTTCGCGGTTGGCCAGCAAAAAGCGGCTCCAGCGCGCGAACGCCTCGGCATCGTCATCGAGGCAAGCTTGATACAGCCGCGCCAGCAGCGGCCAGTCGAGGTGGCACAAGGTGTCCTCGACCTGCTGGCGTTGCCAGGCGCGAAAGCCTTCGGCGCCCTGCACCCAGCCGGCCTCCACCGCCCACTCCAGGCCTTGCGAATAGGTAAAACCACCCACCGGCAGACTCGGGCTGGCCAGTTGCAGCAGGCGCAGCAGCTTGAGGTCGTTGCCCATCAGCCAGCCAGCACGAACGCGGCACCGGCCAGCAGCCCGCCAGCGAAGGCTTTCTGCAGGCCCTGGTGCCGGCGCAGCAGGCAACCGGCGCCAAAGCCGACCAGCAGCAACAAGCCACTGACAGTGACGAAACCTGCGCCGAACACCCAGAACGCACCCGGGCTGGCTTCAACGCCATGGGCCCAGCCATGGAACAGGGCAAACAGCGGCATGGCCAAGGCCAGCAATACCTGACGGCTGGGCAACAGCAGCGCGGCGGCGGCCACCAACAGTGAACCGATGATCATTGCTTCCATGCCGATCACACCACCGAACAGGTGGCCCATCAGCGCCCCGCCGAACATCGCGCCCAAGGTCAGCAACGGCAGTGCCAGGGTGCGCCCGGTCAGGGCTGCGAGCACGCCGGTACCGAGCAGCATCAACAGGTGATCAAGGCCGGTCAGCGGGTGCAGCAAACCGTCCTGCAGCGGGTTGGCGTCATGGCCAGGGTGGGCGAAAGCCGGTACGGCCACCAGCAGCAGTACGAGGGGGACGAGTTTTTTCATGGGGCAATCTCCTTATCAGTAATCAGTGGTGAGCGACGCGAACGAACAGGTGGTCACTGTGGGCGTGGCTGTGCGGTGCACTCTGGTAGGCACCGGCTTCAGGCTCGAACGGCGCCTGCTCGACCGTCACCTGCAGGCCCAGGCCACGGACCATCTCGTCCAGCACATTGTCGTGCTGATAACGCACCAGCCCGGCCTCGATCTGCAGCGGTACATGGCGGTTGCCCAGGTGATAGGCGGCGCGGGTCAGCAACAGCGGATCGGCGCAGCGCACGCTGGACACCTGCTCGGCCGCCGCCAGCACGCGGATCACCTCGCCGCCCTGCGCCTCGCCGAGCAGTTCGCCACCGCGCAGCAACTGACCGCGCTCAAGCATCAAGCCGGCCTCGCGGCCATCGTCGAGGGTGACGCGCACACGGCTCTTGATGCGCGTGTCGACAGTGAGGGTGACGGTGCCGCTTACCGTGGCGGCGTCGCTCAGGCGACGGGTCAACAGGATCATGCTCGCTCCTTAAAACAGAAAATAACGCTGGGCCATCGGCAGCACCGTGGCGGGTTCGCACACCAGCAGTTCACCGTCGGCGCGCACCTCGTAGGTTTGCGAGTCGACCTCGATCATCGGCAACAGGCCGTTATGGACCATGTCGCCCTTGCGCACCGTGCGGCAGCCCCGGGCCTCGCCGATCAGGCTGTGCAGCCCCAGTTGCCGGTGCACGCCACGGTCGATCGCCGCCTTGGACAGAAACGTCATGCGCGTGGCATGGCGCGCGGCACCGAGGGCGCCGAACATCGGCCGGTAATGCACCGGTTGCGGGGTCGGGATCGAACCGTTGATATCGCCCATGGGCGCCATGGCGATCATCCCGCCCTTGATCACCAGCGCAGGCTTGACCCCGAAGAACGCCGGGGCCCAGAGCACCAGGTCGGCCAGCTTGCCAGCCTCCACCGAACCCACTTCGTGGGCGATGCCATGGGTCAGCGCCGGGTTGATGGTGTACTTGGCGATGTAGCGCTTGACCCGGAAGTTGTCGCTGCGTGCGCTATCCGGTGCCAGGGGCCCACGGCGCAGTTTCATCTGGTGGGCCACCTGCCAGGTGCGCAGCACCACTTCGCCGACCCGGCCCATGGCCTGGGAGTCGGACGAAGTCATGGAGAAGGCGCCCAGGTCATGGAGGATGTCTTCGGCGGCAATCGTCTCGCGGCGGATGCGCGACTCGGCGAAGGCCACGTCTTCGGCAATGCTCGGGTCCAGGTGGTGGCAGACCATGAGCATGTCCAGGTGCTCATCGACAGTGTTCTGGGTGTAGGGCAAGGTCGGGTTGGTCGAGGACGGCAGCACGTTGGCAAAGGCCGCGGCGCGGATGATGTCCGGCGCATGGCCACCGCCGGCGCCTTCGGTGTGGAAGGTATGGATGGTGCGATCGCCGATGGCCGCCAGGGTGTCCTCGATGCAGCCGGACTCGTTGAGGGTGTCGGTGTGGATCGCCACCTGCACGTCATGTTCTTCAGCCACGCTCAGGCAGCAGTCGATGGCCGCCGGGGTCGACCCCCAGTCTTCGTGCAGCTTCAGGCCCACGGCCCCGGCTTCGATCTGCTCGCGCAGGGCTTCGGGCCGCGAGGCGTTGCCCTTGCCCAGCAAGCCGATATTGATCGGCAACTGGTCGGCGGCCTGGAGCATGCGCGCCAGGTACCAGGGCCCGGAGGTGCAGGTGGTGGCATTGGTGCCCGTGGCCGGCCCGGTGCCGCCGCCGATGAAGGTGGTAATGCCCGAGGTCAGCGCCTCTTCAACTTGCTGCGGGCAGATGAAGTGAATGTGCGAATCGATGCCGCCAGCGGTGACGATCTTGCCTTCGGCGGCGATCACCTCGGTGCCCGGCCCCACCGGCAGGGTCACTCCCGGTTGCACATCGGGGTTGCCGGCCTTGCCGACGCCGACGATGCGCCCGTTCTTGATGCCGATATCAGCCTTGACGATGCCCCAGTGATCGATGATCAGCGCGTTGGTCAACACCAGGTCCAGCGCCTCGCTGGCGAGCATCTGGCCCTGGCCCATGCCGTCGCGGATGACCTTGCCGCCGCCGAACTTGACCTCCTCGCCATAGATCGTGAAGTCCTTCTCGACCTCGACCCACAGCTCGGTGTCGGCCAGGCGCACGCGGTCGCCGACCGTGGGGCCGAACATGTCGGCATAGGCCCTGCGGGAAATCCGGCTCATGCCTGCGCCTCCAGCTTGCCCATGACCTTGCCCTGAAAGCCGTAGACCTCGCGCTTGCCGCGATACGGCACCAGGTTGACGGTGCGCGCCTGACCCGGCTCGAAACGCACGGCGGTACCGGCGGCGATGTCCAGGCGAAAGCCGCGGGTGGGCTCGCGCTCGAACACCAGGGCGTTGTTCACCTCAAAAAAGTGATAGTGCGAGCCGACCTGCACCGGACGGTCGCCGTGGTTGGCGACGGTGACGCTGATCAGCGCCAGGCCGGCATTGAGTTCGATGTCGCCGTCGGCAACCTGTATTTCTCCGGGAATCATCCTGTGCTCCTAGACGATCGGGTCATGGACGGTGACCAGCTTGGTGCCGTCGGGAAAGGTCGCTTCCACCTGCACATCGGGGATCATTTCGCTGACCCCGGCCATCACCTGGTCGCGACGCAGCACCTCGCGGCCCAGGTTCATCAGCTCGGCCACCGTGCGCCCATCGCGGGCGCCTTCCATCACCGTGGCGCTGATCAATGCCACCGCCTCCGGGTAGTTGAGCTTCAGGCCACGGGCCAGGCGCCGCTCGGCCAGCAGCGCGGCGGTGAACAGCAGCAGTTTGTCTTTCTCTCGCGGGGTCAGCTCCATGGTGCTCTCTCAAGTGGCCCAGATACGCGGCGGGCATGGCGCCAGGCCGACCACGGCGGGTCGCAAGGCATACCAGAGCCGCTGCAAGGTGGATTGCAGGCGTTGGTTGTCGTGGTCGAGCAGGCGCACCACCAGCAGTTGGCCGAGCAGGGTCGCGCCGGCGGGGGCGCCAAGGTCTTCAATCAGTGCGCGGCTCTGCTCAAGCAGTTCGGTACTGGCCGGATAGGCGCAAAAGGTCGCTTGCAGGGGGAAGCCGGCGAGTTTTTCCAGGTGCCCGCCTTCGATGCGCAGGCGCTCGTGCAGGCCCGGGTCATCGGGCACTTCTATCTGCAGGCGGCTGTCGAGCGCGCCGTGACTGAAAGTCTCACCCATCACCGGGCGGCCCAGGCACAGGGTCTCCCAGGCCAGCAGGCGGGCGCCGGGCGCGAGGGTAAAACGGTTTTCCAGGCGCACTCTGGCGCCGGCAAAGCAGATGCTGCCCTGGGGCAGCCATTCGAGAATGCTGGCTTCGCCCAGGTAAAAATGCTGCTGGAGGACCGAGGTCGGGCCGCCACTGCGGTAGAACTTGGTCGCCCCGGGCATGGTCAGCAGCGCATGGCTACTTGGCTCCAGGTGCACATCGAGCAGCAGTTTGTCGCCACCGACCACACCCCCAGGCGGGTGCAGTACATAGACGTGGCACGGCGCACCCTCGGGATAGAACGGTCGCTGCACCAAAAGAGGACCGAAATGCCGCCGCGCACCAATACAGGTCCTGGTCTCGCCCCGGACGAAACGCAGCCTCAGCTCGGCGCGCCAGCCGGCGTCAGCGGTGACCAGGTCGGGGGTTTCGGGGAGCGACATGCCTCAGGTTCCAGTAAACGCTGCACCTCTCCGGGTGCAGACGCATTTGCAAGAAACAACCTGCGCGCTCAAGCGAATGCGGCGACGTGCAGGTTTGACCAATCGATCAGTAATCGATGGGTGAGGCAAAGCACATAGCGGGCCAAGATGGCGCGCTGGAGGGGTTTGTTTAAACAGCGGGCATGCACCGGTTTAGCGCTGCCCGGTTGCCGCGTGTTTAAACCTGGGCATCAGACCCTGCCTACGGGCGGCTACTCCTGGCGCAGGCGCTTACGGTGTTCGGCGACCTTATGCCGGTTGCCGCACACCGCCATGCTGCACCAGCGCCGGCGGTGGGATTTGGTGCGGTCGTAGAACCAGAGGATGCAGTCCGGGTGTTCGCAGGTTCTGACCAGGCTGAAGTCGCCGCCCGCCAGCAGCTCGGCTGCTTGCTCGGCCAGGGGCGCCAACAGTTGCTCGGCCGAACGCTGCTCGGCCACTCGCCTCAGCTTCGGCTGGTCGTCCTTGTCCCACACCAGTTGCGCATGGCTGGCGCCCTGGGCCAGGAAGCGGTTCAGGGTAGCCGGATCGCCGCGGCCGCCCGCCTTGCGTTGCTCGACCAGCGCGCGCAACGACTCGCGCAAGGTCACTGCCGCCTCCAGCAACGCGCCCTTGGCCAGGCGTGGCGCGGGTCCCTCTAGCACGCCCATACGTTGCAGCCAGGCCAGTACGTCGGCATCGCTGTGCCAGAAATCGGTGCGCTGGCCGTCGACGATGGCGACGGTGTTGAGCATGTCCAGCACCGGGTGGTCGGCAAGGACATAGGGTTCGGTGATGGCGTCGGTCATGGCCGTTCTCGGCAGCGGGCGTTGCTCCATGGTAACCCTTATTTTCAGCGGTTCAAGTTACACGGCCGATCATCACCGCACCATGGTAACCTCTTAAATTATATTTGACAGGTTACAAACTCCATGCAAGATTTGTTTGCGCAGTAACCTAATAAATCAATTTACCCGGTTACAGAGGACCAGTCCGATGAGCACTCCTGCCCCAACCGTGCGCTACCAGTTCGTCGACGCCGACGGCGTTCGCGTGTTCTACCGTGAAGCCGGCGAGCCCGGTGCCCCGGTGTTGCTCCTGCTGCATGGCTTCCCCAGTTCATCCCATCAGTTTCGCGACCTGATCCCGCTGCTGGCCGCGCACTTTCACCTGATCGCCCCGGACCTGCCGGGTTTCGGCTTCACTGAAGTACCGGCCGAACGCGAGTACCGTTACAGCTTCGATGCCCTGGCGCAGACCCTGGGCGCCTTTGTCGATGCGCTGAACCTCAAGCGCTATGCAATGTATGTGTTCGACTACGGCGCGCCCACCGGCCTGCGCCTGGCCGTGGCGCACCCGCAGCGGGTCACGGGGTTCGTGTCGCAAAATGGCAACGCCTATCTCGAAGGACTGGGCGATGCCTGGGCGCCGATTCGCCAGTACTGGGCTGACCCGTCGGCAGCCAACCGCAAGACCGTTGGCGATGCGGTTCTGCATCTGGAAGGCACTCGCTGGCAGTACCTGCATGGCGTGGCCGATCCGACCCTGGTCGCCCCGGAGTCCTACACCCTCGATGCACTGTTGCTGGAGCGCCCGGGCAACAAGGAGATCCAGCTCGACCTGTTCCTCGACTACGCCAACAACCTTGGGCGCTACCCGCAGTTCCAGGCGTTTTTCCGCGAGTATCCGGTGCCGTCGCTGATCATCTGGGGCAAGCATGACCCGTTCTTCATTCCACCAGGGGCTGAGGCCTACAAGCGTGACAACCCCAACGCCGTGGTGGAGCTGCTGGATACCGGCCACTTTGCCCTGGAGACCCATGCGGCGCACATTGCCCGGCGGATTGTCGAGGTGCTGGGTTGAGCATCGCGGGGCTTCGACTTGCCCCGCGATAGGGTCACAACCCATGCATCAGGTGCAGCAATGATCTGCAACCAACCCGATTGCTGCGCCATGACCGGATCAATACCCTCGACCACACTCACACTGTGCTCCAGGAACCCGATCATGGTCATGCAAATCCGCCTTCAGCAAACCGGTGCCCCCGCCGTCCTGCACCTCGAACAGACCAGCGCGCAAGCACCCGGCCCCGGCGAGGTCTGGCTCGAACAGGCGGCCATCGGCGTCAACCCGCTGGACGTCAGCCAGCGCAAGGGCGATGTGCCTATCGCCCTGCCTTCGGGCCTTGGCCTGGAAGGTGCCGGAACCGTGGCCGCAATCGGCGCACAGGTCACCGGGATCAATGTCGGCGACCGCGTCGGCTATGCCACCGGCCCGCTCGGCGCCTACGCCAGCGCCCGGCTGTACCCCGCCGAGCGCCTGGTCAAACTCCCGGACAATCTCGGCCTGGACGAAGCGGCCGCCCTGCTGTTCAAGGGCATCACCGCCCACTACCTGCTTCACAGCACCTACCCGGTCGGGCCCGGCACGCGGCTGATGATCTACGGCGCGGCAGGCGCGCTGGGGCAGTTGCTGGTGCCCTGGGCCAAACATCTGGGCGCGTTTGTCATCGGCGTGGTATCGAAGCCGCAAAGTGTCGCCCGCGCCTCCGGCTGCGATGAAGTGCTGGTGTTCGACGCCGCCACCCTGGCCGCGCAGGTGCTGGACGTGACCCACGGGCAAAAACTCGATGTGGTCTACGACCCGATCGGCCGGGTGTCCTTCGAGGCTTCGCTGGACAGCTTGCGGCCGCGCGGCCTGCTGGTGTCTTGCGGCATGGCCTCGGGCGCGCCGCCGGCCATCGAGCTCAGTACCCTCAACGCCAAGGGTTCGTTGTTCATCACCCGCCCGTCGCTGGCCGCGCACACGGCAACTGCCGGCGAGTACCAGCAACGTGCCGGGGAGGTGCTGGCGGCGGTGGCGACAGGTATCATTCGGCCGCAGATCTGGAAGCGTTATGCACTGGCCGACGCCGCCATGGCCCATGACGACTTGCAACAAGGACGCTCACAGGGCGCGGTCATCCTGACGCCCTGACCCACCGAGGTAACCCCCATGGACCCGTTCGACAGTCGCCAGGCCGATGAGCTTGCCACCCTCCTGGCGTTGTTCGAGCAAGGCTCCTTTGCCGCTGCCGGGCGCCTGCTGCAGCGCCATCCCTCGGTGCTGTCCAAGCGCCTTGGCGCACTGGAGCAGCGCCTGGGTATTCGCCTGGTCGAGCGTACCACCCGCCAGTTGCGTTTCACCGATGAAGGCGCGCGGCTGGTGGAGCGCCTGCGCCAGGCCGCGAGCCTGATCAGCGAGGCCGAACGCGAAGCAGCCCAAGGCGCTACGCAGATTCGCGGGCGGCTGCGCATCGCCCTGCCCTCATCCATGGGCCGCCTGTGGCTGAGCCCGCTGCTCGCCGAGTTTGCCCTGGCGTTTCCCCAGGTACAGCTGGAGACCGAATACGCCGAACGCTTTGTCGATATCGTCGCCGAAGGCTTCGATGCCGCGATCCGCATTGGCGAACTGGCCGACAGCCGCCTGGTGGCGCGCAAGCTCTGTGAGCATCGGCGCATCCTCTGCGCGGCGCCGGCCTACCTGCAACAGCACGGCCAGCCGCAGACACCGGCCGACCTTGCCAACCATAACTGCCTGGGGTTTACCGGGCTGCGCTCGTACCCGGAATGGCGCCTGGCCAGCCAGGGCCAGCAGCAGACGGTGAAGGTGCGCGGCTCGCTGGTCAGCAACGACAACGAAGCGCTACTGGCCGCCGCCCGCGCCGGGGTCGGCATCCTCGCCGGCGGTGACTGGCTGATGCAGCACGACCTGGACAGCGGCCGCCTGCTGCCGGTGCTGCCCGACTGGCAACTGGATGCCGACGCCGGCATTTACCTGGTGCGCCCGGGCGCCCGCTACAACAGTGCCGCGACCCTCGCCTTCAAGCAGTGGATCGAGGCGCGTTTTGCCAACGGCGCGCCCTGGCGCAGCCGCTAAAGCGCTGCTGCCAATCTCGGCGTATGGGCGAGCAGGCTCTGGGTGTAGCGGTCGACGGGCCGGTCCAGCACCTCATCCACAGGGCCCTGCTCGACAATCCGTCCTTGCTTGATCACCACCAGCCGATCGGCAATCGCCCGCACCACACCCAGGTCGTGGGTCACGAACACCAGGGTCATGCCCTCACCTTGCAATTGCTTGAGCAGGGCCAGGATCGCCGCCTGGACTGAAACGTCCAGTGCCGAAGTCACTTCATCGCAGATCAGCACGCTCGGTTCGCACACCAGCGCGCGGGCAATCGCCACCCGCTGGCGCTCGCCACCGGAGAGGTGATGGGGATACTTGGCGGCCACCGAAACCGGCAAGGCCACCCGCTGCAGCGCCGCCTCGATACGCGCCCGGCACGCCTGGCCCTTGAGCTTGAAGAAGTGCTCCAGCGGTGCCTGCAGGCACTGGGCCACAGTCTGCCGGGGGTTCAAGGCCCGGTACGGGTTCTGGAAGATGTACTGGATGCGATGACGGGTTGTGCCGGGACGTTGCCGGGCCAGCAGGCTCAGCGGCTGGCCCTCGAAGCTCAGCTCACCGCTGGCATTGTCGCCCAGGCCTGCCAGGGTGCGAGCCAGGCTGGTCTTGCCCGAGCCAGACTCGCCGACCACTGCCAGGCATTCCCCGGCCTGTACTTCGAGGGCCAGGTCAAACAGCACCTGGCGGTCGTAGGTCAGGTTCAGGTTGCTGATCACCATTAATGGCGCCTGATCCACCCGCGTCGCCCGTACCTGCAGCGCCGCTGTGGGCGCCGGCGCCTCAAGCTGTGGATGCAGGCAAGCCACTTGCTGATGGGGCTCAAGTGTTTGCAGGCCCGGCTCAGCCTGCTCGCAGGCCGCCGTACGCCGCGGGCAGCGTGGCGCGAAAGCACAGCCGTTGGGGCGCTGGCCCGGCGCCGGGGCATGGCCGGGAATCGCCTGCAGCGGGTGCTGGCGGGCAACATCCGGGATCGCCGCCAGCAAGCCCAAGGTGTAGGGATGGCTGGGACGGGCGAACAGCCGTTGGCGACTGGCGACTTCAACGATGCGCCCGGCGTACATGACCATCACCCGGTCGACCAGGTCCTTGATCACCGCCAGGTCGTGGGACACATACACCGCCGCCACGCCCTGCTCCTTGCACAGCCGGCGCAGGGTTTGCAGGATGTGCGCCTGGGTGCTGACGTCCAGTGCCGTGGTCGGTTCGTCGAGGACAATCAGCCGCGGGCGCAGGACGAACGCCAGGGCGAGCATCACCCGCTGCTGCTGGCCGCCGGACAGTTGATGGGGGAAGCGCCGCAGGAATTCCGCGTCGCCGGGCAGGCCGACGTCGATCAGGGTCTGTTGCAGGCGCTGTTGCTGCGCATTTTTTTGCAACTGCGGTTCATGGGCGTGCAGGGTTTCCAGTAATAAAGGCCCGATGCGCAGGGCCGGGTTCAGGGCTTGCGCCGGGTCCTGGGCGACATAGCCGATCAGCCCGCCACGGGCTTGGCGCAGGGCCTCGCCGCGCAGCTCGAGCAGGCTGGCGTCGGCGACCTGGATGCGGCCTGCGGCGATGCGCGCACCGCGCCGGGCATGGGCCAGCAAGGCGGTGGCCAGGGTGGTCTTGCCCGAGCCGGACTCACCGACCAGGCCGAGGATTTCGCCGGGGGCCAGGGTGAAGTTGATGTGGTCGATGATGTCGGCACTAGTGTTGAGTTCAACCCGCAGGTTTTGCACTTGCAGGGCCGGCCTCTCGCTGGCAAGACCGGCTCCCACAGGTTCGGCAGCAGGCCAAGGATCCTGTGGGAGCTGGCTTGCCAGCGATGGGGCCAGTGGGGCATATGAGTTCATCGACGTTCTCCCGCGCTGTGCCGGGCAATGCCTTCGGCGAAGATATTGGTGCCGTAGGCGAACACCCCGATCAGCAGCGCCGGGGCCAACACTGCCCAGGGCTGGACCAGCAGGCCAGCCTGGTTTTCATTGATCATCAGGCCCCAGTCGGCGGCCGGTGGCGCCACGCCGTAACCCAGGTAGCTCAGCCCCGAGAGCATGCCGATGCCCCAGGTGAGCATGTTGCCAAAGTGCACCAGCAACGGCGTCAACACGTTGGGCAGGATCTCGCGCAAGAGGATGCGCGTGCGCGAGAAACCCATCATCTGCGCTGCCTCGACGAACTCCTGGCTGGCCACCGCCACCGCGCTGCCACGAGCCAGGCGGATCACCCCGGGGGTGAAGGCGATGGCCACGGTGAGCACGATCAGCCACGGCGCCCGGCCCAGCATCGAGACAATCAACAGCACCAGGATCAGGTCGGGAAACGCCAGCCAGACATCCGCCAGCCAAGTGATCGCCTGATCCAGGCGCTGGCGCGACAAACCGGCCAGCAGCCCCAGCACGGTACCGGCAATCAGCGCGATGGCGGCCGCCGCCAGCGACATCCACAAGATCGACAGCCCGCCATTGAGCAACCGCGACAGCACGTCATGGCCGAGAAAATCATGGCCCAGCGGTGCGTCGCCGGCGGGGGCGCCATACACCCCGCCAACCATGTCGGTGGGGGCATGGGGCGCCAGCCAGGGACCGACCAGGGCCAGGAGGACGATGGCCAGGGTCACCAGGCCGCCGCGGCGAATCTGTGGCTCACGCCACCAGCGTGCATTGAACATGGACTACTCCTCTCAAGGGGCTTTGGCCGCCGGGCGCCGCCACCAGCTCTGGATGCCGCGGCGGTTGCGCTGGATCAGCGTGGCGCGGCGGGCAGTGCGCAGTTTCGGGGTGAGCAAGACGGTGAGCAGGTCAGCCACCAGGTTGATCAGCACCACCCCGAGGGTGATTACCAGCACCACGCCCTGCACCAGCGGCAGGTCGCGCATCTGGATCGCGCTGTTGAGCTGGGTGCCGATGCCCGGGTAGCTGAAGATCACCTCGGCCAGCAAGGCGCCGCCGATCAGCGTGCGCAGGGTCAGGGCCACGCCCTGGATCGCTGGCACCAGGGCATTGGGCAAGGTGTGGCGCCAGACGATGCGCCATTCGGCGATGCCGCGCAGGCGCGCCGCGCTGACGTAATCCGAGTCCAGCGCTTCGATCATCGAGGCGCGGACCATGCGCGCCAGGTACGGCAGCGACGACAGGCTCAGGGCGAAGATCGGCAGCAACAGGTATTCAAGCTGCTGCCACAGGGCTTTGTCCGGATCGAGGATCGACACCGCCGGCAGCAGGTTGACCTGGGGCATGGAGAACAGCAGCACCAGGCCGATGGCGAGCAGAAAGCCCGGCGTGGCCTTGAGGAAAATCAGCGCCGACAGGCCAAAGCGGTCCAGGCGGCTGTCGCGGCGCAGGGCCAGGCTGACGCCGATGCTCAAGGCCAGCGGCACCACCAGCACCAGCACCCCGGCCAGCAGCGCCAGGGTATTGCCGAAGCGGCTGAAGATGATCGCCGCCACCGGCTGGTTGGAGTCCAGGGAAATCCCCAGGTCGCCGCGCAGCACCTGGCCGAGCCAGCTGAAGTACTGCACCAGGATCGGTCGGTTCAGGCCCAGTTGCTCGCGCAGGGTCAGCACGCTTTCCAGCGGTGCCTCGGGGCCGAGGATGACCCGCGCCGGGTCCGAGGGCAGCGCCTGGGTGGCGATGAACACCACCAGGCTGATGACCCAGGCGGTGAGCAGGCCGTAGCCCAGGCGGCCGATGAACCACGGCAACCAGGCAGGGAGTCGGGAAGTGCGTGCGCAAGGTTCAGGCATGGTTCAACCACAGGCTGTCAAAGCGCCAGGAGGCGAAAGTGGTCTGTTCGCCGTGCAAGCCGCCGACCTTGCTGGAGGCGGCATCGAGCACGTCGGTAAAGCCCCAGATCAGCAAGCCGCCGCGCTGGTGCTGGATGGTCTGGGCCTCGTGCACCAGTTGCTTGCGTCGCTCAAGGTCAGGCTGGCCGAGGGCCTGGGTGAACAGCTCAGAGAAACGCTCGTCGCGAAAATTGCTGCGGTTGTAGATCGCCAGCGGCGCGTCGTTGTGCAGGCCGGTGGCCAGGAAGCCACGGGCCGGCGTGGAGCCTGGCGACATCAGCCACTGCTCTTTCTGCGGGCCGTTGAACACCGAGCTGTCCACCGGGGTGACCTTGACCTCGACCCCGGCCTTCTTCGCCTGCTGGGCGAACACCAGGGCGGCGTTGACTTCGTTGGCGGTGGTGGTCAGCTCGACCCGCAGGTCGCTGGCGCCGGCCTGGCGCAACAGCGAGCGGGCCTGGTCGAGGTCATAGCCGCGCTGGGCAATGGCGTGGTTGTAGGTCGGGTCCTGCGGCGAGTACAGGTCGTTGGCGATGCGCCCGAAGCCATTGAGGCCACGGCCGATCAGCTCCTGACGATCGGCCAGCAGGCGGAAGGCCTGGCGTACCCGTTCGTCCTGGAACGGCGCCTTGGCGGTGTTGAGGTTGAAGCCGCTGAACGAAGTGCTCGGCGACACCACCAGTTGCAGCCGCGGGTCGGCCTTGATCAAGGCGCTGTGCTCGGCCTGCACGCCGCTGGCAACGTCGATCTGCCCGGCGCGCAACGCCGCAACCCGCGACACCTGGTCCTTGAATTCGATGATCTCCAGCTCGTCGGCATACGGTTGGTTGGGTTTGAAATAGTTCTCGAACCGGGTGAACAGCGCGCGCTGGCCCGGCACGAAGCTTTTCAGCCGGTACGGCCCCGCCCCCACCGGGTTGCTCACCGGGTCGTAATCGGTCGGCACGATGCCGCCGAAGGCGATCAGGGTTTCATCCAGCGGGAAGAAGCTGCGGCCCTGCTTGAAGCGGATCTCGATGGTGCGCTCGTCGAGCTTGCGCAAGGCCTGGCGGTCGATGGCGCCGACCAGCCCGGCAAACGGCGAGGCCAGTTTTGGGTCGGTCAGGCGCAGGATCGAGAACAGCATGTCATCGGCGGTGATGCTCTTGCCGTGGTGGAACTCCAGGCCCGGCTTGATGCGGATGGTCCAGGCGCTGGCATCGGCGTTGGGCTCGGCGAATTCGGCCAGGCCCAGGCGCGTGCTGACGTCGTCGTTCCACTCCCAGAACTTGCTGTACAGCGCCCAGCCGCGAATGATCCCGCCACCAGACGGCTTGTGCGCATCGAGGTTGCCGGTCTGGTCGCCGTCGATGATGCCGACGCGCAGGCGCCCGCCACGCACCGGCTGGGTCGGCCGGGCGATGGCTGCGCCTGCGGCCGGTTCAGCACCGCCGCAACCTGTGAGCAGGCTGGAGCCGAGCAACAGGCCGCCACCGACGGCCAGGCTGTTGCCGAGGAACACCCGGCGGGAAAATTCGTTTGGCATGGGCAACTCCTTAAGCCGGTTCGGCAACCGTGCGCGCACTCAGGCGCGGAATGTCGAAACCGTGGTCCAGGTCGAGCAAGGGGAACAGCAGGTCGGCGACCCGGTGGGCTTCATCGATCAGCGGGAAACCCGAGAGGATGAACGCCGAGGTGCCCTGGGCTTCGTACTCGCGAATCCGTGCGGCCACCTGCTCGGCGCTGCCGACCAGGTAGGTGCCGGCCGCAGGACCGAGGATGTTGAAGCCGAACAGGCTCGGGCCGGTCCAGACGTTGGGGTAGATCTCAAGCTCGCGGGCCGTGGGCAGGCGGCCGTCGCGGATGCTCTGCACATTGCGCTGGATTTGCGGATTGTCGCTGCTGAAGGTCTCCAGGGTCTGGCCCGCAGGCAGTTGGCGTTCAATGGCGGCGCGGGCGGTTGCCAGCGAGGTCTGTTGCAGCAGCTTTTCAGCGTGGGCCCAGGCCTCTTCTGCGGTTTCGCGGACGATGATCTGCAGGCGCGTGCCGAAGCTCAGTTCGCGGCCGATCTTCGCGGCCTCTGCCGCTACCCGGCGGAACTTCTCGCCCAGCCTTGGCGGGGTGTCGGCGAAGCTCAGGTAGACATCCAGCAACTGCACCGAATGGGCCACGCCCGGGCCGGAAGTGCCCGCCCCCCACAGCGGCACGGAGGCGCGTTGTGGCGGATGCCAGCCGCCCAGCGGGTGACGTGCCGCCGCAGCCGGACGTGGCGCCAGCTTGACGTACTGGCCGTCAAAGCCTGCGGTTTCACCGGCATAAATACTCTGGAAGGCGCGCCAGTACTCCAGGCTGAACTGGTAGCGCTCATCGTGCGGATAATGCACGCCCAGGGTGGCCAGGCCGGCGTCGCTGCCGTTGACCACGTTGAACAACAGGCGGCCGTTGGAGAACTCATCAAAAGTCAGCGCCCACTTGGCCAGTACCGCCGGCGATAACTCGCCCGGATGCTGGGCCACCAGAAAGCGCAGGCGCTCGGTGGCGTCGATCAGCGCGGCGGCCACCGCCAGGCTCTCGTTGGGGCTCGAGCCCAGCAGCGAGCCGTAATAGCCCAGGCGGTCGCTGGCCACCGCCAGTTGCTTGAGGTGGGCGAAATCGGTTTTCCAGCGTCCTTGCGGCTCCCACGGATAGGGACCATCGGGGCTGGTGAGGTACCAGAGAATCTTGACAGCCATGGTCTTTCCTCAGGCGCGAATGCGGTCGGTGGCGGGAATCAGGCCCAGCTCGTTGGCCTTGTCGATCAGCTTGCTCATCCGCCATTGCTGGGTGAGCACGCCCGGGCCGAAGGGCCGCGAGCCGCCGATGGCTTCGGCCAGCAGTTGCAGTTGCGCCCCCTCCTCCAGCAGCACGATGAACTCGGCGGTCGCGCGCAAGCCCTGCTGGCCCCAGACCGTGGCGCCACCGTTGGCTTCGAGGATGGCCGGGGTGAACGGGTTCTCGGCCAGGCGTTCGAGGATGAAATCCACCTCGTCCTGGCGCCGGTCGATGTAGGTCGGCAGCTCGCGGGCCAGCTGGAAGCGCTGCACCGGCACGTAGTTGAACGGCAAGGTACGCTGGGTCTGGGCCCAGGCACCGAGGTACGGCGAGTGCACATGCGACACCGTGGTGATCTGCGGTTGTTCGCGAAACAGCTTGGCGTAACGGCCCAGGCCACCCTTGCCCTGGCCATGCACCAGGTTGCCGGCCAGGTCGCTGACCGTGGCCTGCAGCGGCTTGCGGTACTCCCACGGCCCCGGGTAGTTGACCGATACCAGCAACTCGCGGCCCGGTACCCGTTCGATAAAGCCGACGGTGCCGTTGGCGGTGATGGTGTTGGTTTCACGGAACACGGTGAAGGCCTGGTCGGCCTCGTTGATCACCTGCTCGATGAAGGTGTTCAGCGCGGCATCGATCAGGTGCTCGGTAGTCAGTACGGTCATGGCATTGCTCCTTTAAGCGCGGGCGCGGCGTTCGGCCAGCAGTTGCTGGGCGGCTTGCAGTGGGCGCGGGTCGACCCAGTCGGCCAGGGCAAAATCGGCTTCGAGAAAGCCGTGCAGGTTGAGGAAGGTTTTCTGGATATCGAGAAACGCCAGGCGCTCGCTCGAGAGGTCCGGGGCCAGGGTGGTATGGAAGTCGCCGCGGTAGGCTTGATCGACGCCCTGGGCGCCGGCGCGGGTTTCGTCCTGAAGGATGCGCAGCAGGCCGTCGCGGTTGTCGCGGGCCCAGTCGGCGGCGCGCAGGGTCTGGGCGAGAAAGCGCACCACCAGGTCGAAGTGATCGTCGAGCAGGCTCTGGTGCACGGTGATCGGCCGTGGCGTGCCGTTGTTGATGCGCAAGCGCGGGTCTGCGATCTGGTCCAGGTCGATCCCCACCACCAGGCCCAGGCGCCGGGCCGCATCGGCGGCGGCAGCGCCCTTGACGTAGACCGCATCGACCTCCCCGCGCACCAGGTAATCCAGGCCCGACCACAGACGCTGCAACCCCTGCTGCGGGGTCGGCGCATCGTCCTGGGATTGCAGCGCCACTTCCACCAGCTGGACATCATCGAAGCTCAGCCCGGCCAGACTCAGGGCGCCTTTGTAGCCGTGCAGGCTCATGGCCCGGGCGATGCTGCCGGGGCGGTTGGCGCCCCAGGCCGGCAGGGCCAGACGCTTGCCTTTAAGGTCGGCGGCGCTGCGAATGCCTGAGTCGGGGCGAACCAGGATAGTCTGCCATTCCTCGATCCAGGTCAGGCCGATCAGCCGGCTCGGGGCGCCAGCAGCGCGCGCCGCCAGGGCCGGGACATTACCGCCCTCGCGAAACAGCCCGGGCAGTTGGTGATCGTAGTGGTGATGGCCCAGCTGCCGGGCTTCCTGCAGGGTTTCCACCGGCAGGCCGTCGGCGGCGAACTCTGCCGTGAGCCAGCCCAGGGTGTAGGCGATACCGGAAGCGGTCGGCACCGGGCAGCGGGTGAACCAGAGTTGCTCCAGCGCCGTTGCGGTGGGCAGCGGCAAGGTGGCGGCGATTGTCATGGGCATGCTCCATCAAGCGGATCGAATCGGCCGGCTGGCCTTTGCCTGAGGTATTGCAGCGCCCGTGCCAACTCGGCAAAGCCCTGAATTCATTGGGCTTTGCGCCTTTGCGTGAAGGTTGACTGCTGATCTGCCAGCAGTGCTGGCGCAGCCCTGCTGCTGCCAGAGCAACAATCGGCAGCCGATTGCTGCCCCAGCAACACCCGCCTTCGGCAAATTCGGCGTAAGCCTTGCTGCACGGGGCTTTGCGGCCACTGGCACAGAACCTGCTCAAGGCCCTGGGTACCCGTTCATTCAAGGAAGCCCTATCGTGAGTACTCTGCCCCGTCGCCTGCACAGCCCCGCCCAGGCCATCGCCGCGGCCCATGAGATTGCCGAGGAAATCGCCGCCCTCGCCGCCGACCCGTTGCTCAACCGCGAACTGCCCCGGCGCCAGGCGCAGTTGCTGTCCGACAGCGGCATCACCGCCATCGGTGTACCCGCAGCGCTGGGTGGCCTGGGCGCGTCGGTAGAAACCATCGTTGAAACCGTGCGCATCATCTCCCGCGCCGACGGCGGCGTCGGCCAGTTGCTGCAGATTCACAACGTCATGCTGCGCGGCGTGCTCAGCGGCTATCCGGACGAAGTACGCGATCGCGTCGTCAGCGACGTGCTGGCCGGCAAACGCCTGGGCAATGCCCTGGCCGAGGTCGGTGGCAAGAACAAGTTCGCCCTCAAGACCCGGGTCGAGCGCCGCGCCGACGGCAAGTTGATCCTCAACGGCAGCAAGTTCTACTCCACCGGCTCTTATCTCGCCGAGTGGATTTCGCTGACCGCCGCCAGCGATGACGGCGGCGCCGGCGTGCTGCTGCACCGCGACACGCCCGGCCTGACCCTGGTCGACGACTGGGACGCCTTCGGCCAGAACAATTCGGTCAGCGGCACGGTGATCTTCGACAACATCGAACTGGACGAGCGCTACGTGCTGCGCCGCCAGGGCCCGATGAAGCGCACCGGCCTGACCTTCCCGCAGATCCTCCACGCCGCCATCGACACCGGCATCGCCGCCGGTGCCCTGCAGGCCGGCATCGACTACCTCAACCAGCACGCCCGGCCGTGGGTCGAGAGCGAGGTGGAACGGGCCAGTGAAGAGCCCCATATCATCCGCCAGATCGGCGAGTACGCGGTGGCCCTGCGCGCCGCCGAATCGTTGCTGCGCGACGCCGCGCGGACCTTCGACGCCCATGAGCAGGACCCGGACAACAAGGCCCTGCAAGATGAGCTGATCCTTTCGGTGGCCACCGCCCGTGCCCATTCCGATGGCGCTTCGCTGAAGATCTCCAGTGACATTTTCTCGCTGCTCGGTGCCAGCTCCTCCTTGAGCAAGTGGAACCTCGACCGCTTCTGGCGCAACGCCCGGGTGCACACCACCCACGACCCGATCCGCTGGCGCCTGCACCACGTCGGCAACTACTACCTCAACGGCATCGACCCGGGCGAATACACCGCCATCCTCAATGCCAAGCAAAAGGCCGGCGCCAGCCGCTGAGCACACACTTTCCTTCTGCCGCGAGTCCTTCATGAGCCCTCGACACCCGCTGCTGCGCAGCCTGGCGATCTACCGCGAAATGCCCTGGCGTTTCGCCCTGGTCGCCGGGCTGTTCGTTTCCATCAACCTCGGGCTGGTCTGGCAGCAATGGCTGATCGGCCACGCCCTCAACGACGTCAGCGCCGGCACGGCGGTGCAGCGCCTGGCCGATGGCAGCCTCGACGGCCAGCGCGCCTGGGGCTGGTTCTGGCTGATCCTCGGCGTGGCCCTGGGCCGGGCGCTGTTGCAGTACGCCGCCGCCATCGGCTCGCTGATCCTTGGCCAGGCGTTGCTGACGCGCCTGCGCGAGCGCCTGCTCGAACAAGTGCTGCGCCTGCACCTGGGTTATCACTGGCAACACGGCATGGGCGAGATGGTCACCCGCACCACCCGCGATGCCGACAAGGTTCGCGATGCGCTGGTGAGCTTCTGGCGGCAACTGGTCGAAACGCCGCTGGTGATACTGGCCACCGTCGGCCTGCTGGCCTGGTACGACCCGTTGCTGGCACTCGGGCCGCTGCTGCTGACGGTGGTCGGGGTGTGGATTTTCGTGTTGCAGACCGAGCGCCTGGTCAACCTCGACCGCGCGGTCGGCGCCGCCTACGACCGGGTCAACCAGGACCTGGCCGAAGGCATTGGCGCGGTGCGGGTGATCAAGTCGTTCGGCCTGCAGGCCCAGCGCATCGACGGCTTCGAGCGCCAGGTTGTGCAGTTCAGCGCCCTGGCGCGCCAGGCCCTGGCCTATGCCAGCTCGCGGATTCCGCTGCCGCAGGCGGTGGTGGCGCTGGGGCATGTGTGGATACTCGTGATCGGTGCACGATTGGTCGCAGAAGGCCGGATCGGCATTGGCGAACTGGTGACCTCGCTGCTGATCGCCACCACCCTGGTGTTTCGCATCGAAGGCGTAGGCCGGGTGATACAGACCTTCGCCGACGCCCGCGCCTCGGCCGGGCGTATCTGGCAGTTGCTGGATGCACCGGCGCTGATTGTCGGGGGGCGTCAGCGCCTCCCCGAAGGACCGTTGGGGCTGAAGCTGGAAAACGTCAGCGTTGCCGCCCCCGGCGGTGGCCAGGCGATCCTGCGCCACTGCTCTTTCCAGCTGGCGCCGGGTGAAACCGTCGCCCTGGTCGGCGCCACCGGCACCGGCAAGAGCCTGCTGGCAAGCCTGCTGCCGCGCCTGACCGACGTTGCCGGGGGGCGTGTACTGCTGGGCAATCCGCAGTCAGGCTGGCAGGACATTCGCGAACTGGACCTGAGCGACCTGCGCCGGCGCGTGCACGTACTGCCCCAGGAGAGCTTCCTGTTCGCCGACAGCCTGGCCGCCAACCTGCGCCTGAGCGCACCCGGCGCCAGCGATGAGCAACTGCTCCAGGCCCTGCACCAGGCCGCCGCCGAGGATATCCTCGAACGCCTGCCCGATGGCCTCGACAGCCCGCTCGGCGATCGCGGCGTGACCCTCTCCGGCGGCCAGCGCCAGCGCTTGTGCCTGGCCCGGGCATTGCTCGCAGCGCCCGCCATCCTCTGCCTGGACGACGCCACCAGCGCGCTCGACGCGCACAGCGAAGGCCGGGTGCTGGACAACCTGCGCCGGCAACCACAGGCCACCACCCTGCTGTTGATCGCCAGCAAGGTTTCCACCGTGCAACGCGCCGACCGCGTGCTGCTGCTCGACAACGGCGCCATCGCCGACAGCGGTACCCACGCGCAACTGTTGCAACGCAATCCGACCTACCGTGACCTGCTGGGGATCGACCATGGCTAAGCCACTGCCGGGCAACGCCCTGAGCGATATCGAAATCGAAGAACTGCTGGCCAAAAAAGCCCTCGACCGCAGCATGTTCCAGCGCCTGCTGCCGTTGCTGCGGCCGGTGCGCAAGCAGATCGCCTGGGTGATTGTCCTGGAGCTGGTGCTGGTGTTCACCGTGTTCCTGCGCCCCTGGTTCGTCCGTGAACTGCTCGACCGCGGCCTGATCCACGACGGCAACCGCTGGCTGCTCGACCAGCCGCTGGTGCTGTGGTTGGGGTTGGGTCTGGCGGCCAGTTGGCTGGGGCGCTTTTTGCTCGCCGGGGTGTTGCAGTACATTGCCGGCAGCGCCGCCATCGGCGTGCTCAACCAGTTGCGGGTGCGGGTGTTTGCCCATGTCCAGGCCTTGAGCGTCGGCTACTTCGATCGCACCCGCGCCGGGCGCATCATTTCCCGCGCCGACCGCGACGTCGATGCCCTGGAGCCGCTACTCATCCAGGGCCCGCCCGAGCTGCTCGGCGCCCTGCTGCGCTGTAGCCTGGCGGCCGTGATGCTGTGGCTGATCGAACCGCTGTTCTTCTTCAGCCTGATCGGTAGCGTGCCCTTGCTGCTGGCGGCGACCTGGGCCTTCAAACGCATCGCCCAGCGCAACTGGGCGAAGGTCGCCGAACAACGCAGCCGCTTTACCGCGCACCTGGTCGAGAGCGTCAGCGGCGTGCGCCTGTTGCAGCAGACCGGCCAGCAAGCGCCGAACCTGGCGCGCTACCAGCAGTTGCTGCACGCCTTCAACAACGCGCTGATCGTCGGCAGTGTGCGCTCGGGCTGGTTCGCGCCCTTTACCGCCCTGCTTACCGCGGCCGGCATGGCGGTGCTGGTGCTGGTCGGCGGCTACAGCCTGGCCGCGGACACCGTCACAGTCGGCCAGGTGGGCGAGAGCCTGTTCTACGTGATGCTGTTCCTGGGCCCCTTGCAAGAGCTGACCGACCTGTTCGAACGCTATGCCACCGGTTCCGCCTCGGCCCAGCGGATCTTCCTGTTGCTCGACACGGCGCCGCAGATCCTCGACCCGCTTGAGCCGGTTGACTTGCCCCGGGCCCGTGGCGAGGTGCATTTCCAGCAGGTGCGTTTTGCCTATCTGCCACAACCCACCCGCCCGGTGATCGACGGCCTCGACCTGCACATCGATGCCGGTGAAGTGCTGGCCATTGTCGGCCCGTCCGGGCATGGCAAAAGTACCTTGGTGCAATTGCTCACGCGCTTCTACGAAGTCGACCAGGGCCGCGTGACCCTGGATGGCGTCGATATCCGCCAGCTCAGCCAGCAGCAACTGCGCCGGCATGTAGGCGTGGTACTGCAGGACAACGTGTTGTTCAACGGCAGCATTCTCGACAACCTGCGCCTGGCCGCACCTGCTGCTGATGATCAAACCCTGATTGCTGCGGTGCGCGAGCTCGGTGCCGACGAGGTGCTGGAGCGCCTGCCGCATCGCTACGACACCCAGGTCGGGCCGCTGGGCAGCCACCTGAGCCAGGGCCAGCGCCAGCTGGTGTGCCTGGTGCGCGCCTACCTGGCCGACCCGGCGGTGCTGGTGCTCGACGAGGCCACCTCGGCGGTCGATGTGCACACCGAGCGGCGCATCCAGCGAGCGCTGCGGCGGCTGTGCGAGGGGCGCACGGCGATCATCATTGCCCACCGCCTGGCGACCATCCGCGATGCCGAGCGGATCGTGCTGATTCGCGAGGGCAAGCTGGTGGAACAAGGGCCGCATCAGCAGTTGCTGGAAAAGGGTGGCGAATATGCAGCGTTGTACCGGCGCTATCAGCACAGTGCCGAGTTACAGGGGGAAGCTTGCTGACAAGCAGGAAGGCTTTGCCTTCCATCGCCGGCAAGACCGGCTCCCACAGTGGATCTGTGTACACCAAACCTGTGGGAGCTGGCTTGCCAGCGATGCTGTTGTGCTGCAACCGCCGCAGCCACTGCTGACCGATTGCTGCCCTGGCAACACCCCTGCCCTCAACCCCCAGTGATTCCGGGCCCGCGCGGCGTGGCATGGGCGTTGCACCACTGTCCTTACATTCACCGAGGAACAGCCATGAGCACCGAATTCTTCTGGCGTCTGCCCCTGGGCACCGACGGCCCGCAACTGAGCACCGACAAACACAACCGCGGCAGCTTCAGCCGCACGCCCGGGCATATCGCCCCCGGCCTGCTGCAGGACGGCAGCGCCGACGGTTTCACCTACATCGACTACATCGCCCAGGTGGCCAAGGCCGCGGAACTTGCAGGCTTCGAAGGCGCGCTGTTGCCCACCGGCCCCGAGCCGTGGATCGCCGCCGCGGCCCTGGCCCGGGAAACCCGCCGGCTGCGCTTTCTGATCGCCTTCCAGGCCACCTGGACCCTGCCCGCCTACGCCGCCCAGCAGGCAGCGATCCTCCAGCACCTGAGCCACGGGCGCCTGGACTGGAACATCATCACCGGCGGCAACCCGGCCAGCCAGCGTGCCCAGGGCGACTTTCTCGACCACGACCAGCGCTACCAGCGCACTGGCGAGTTCCTCGACATCATCCAAGGGCTGTGGAACAACGAACGCTTCTCCTACAACGGCAACATCTACCGCCTGGAGAACGGCGCCCTGCCGCCGCACCTGGGCAACGAACGCAAACCCGGCGTGTACTTCTCCGGTTTCTCCGACCCGGCGCTGGACGTGGCCGCCCGTCACGCCGATGTCTACCTGAACTGGGCAGAGCCTGTTGAGCAGCTCAAACCGCATATCGAACGGGTGCGCGAACTGGCCGACAAGCAAGGTCGCACGGTGCGTTTCGGCCTGCGTGTCGACCTGTTCGCCCGTGAAACCGAAGACGCCGCCTGGCGCGACCTGCGCCGCCAGTTCGACAAACTCGACGGCAAGCCCAGCACCCTCTCCAAGGCCTTCACCAGCACCAGCGACTCGGTCGGCGGCGCACGGCAAACGGCCTATCACCAGAACATCCAGCGCTTCGACGACCTGATCATCGGTCCCAACCTCTGGGCCGGATTCGCCAAGGCCAAGCCTGGGCCGACCGTGGGCCTGGTGGGCAGCCACGAGAACATCGCCGAACGCCTGGCCGAATACCGCGACGCCGGCTTCTCGACCTTCATCCTGGCCGGCAACCCGCACCTGGAAGAGGCCCTGCGCATCGGCCAGGAGGTGCTGCCGCTGGTGCGTCAGGCGCCGGTCGCCAGCCTGCCCCTGACCGCCAGCGCCTGACCGGAGCCTTTCATGAACACACCCCTCGATACCCTCTGGTACACCCGCTGCCCGGTGCCCACGGGCCTGGGCATCGCCGTTCAGCAAGGCTGGCTGCAGGACAGCCTGCGCACCCTCGGCACCCAGGTGCAATCGATCCGCGAAGCCGACGATGCTGCGGTGCGCGAGTCGCACTTCGATCACAGCCTGCGCCATTCGGTGCGCCATGGCGGCAGCATTCCGGCGATCTGGGCCCGCGCCCAGGGCCGCGCCACGCGCCTGATCGGGCTGTCCTGGGCCGATGAGGCGCAGTTGATCCTGACCCGTGCCGACAGCGGCATTCACAGCATCAAGCAACTGGCCGGCAAGCGTTTCGGCTTGCCCGACCGCGCCCGCGCGCAGATCGACTTCACCCGCGCCCAGGCCCTGCGCGGGCTGGAGAACGCGCTGAAACTCGATGGTTTGCAGGTCGGCGACCTGCAACTGGTCAACTACCGCTACGACAGCGGCTTCAGCGACAGCCCGGTGCGCAACGTCGCCGGCAGCACAGTGGCCAGCGGTGAAGAGGCGCGCAACCTGGAGCTGATCGGCCTGCTGCGCGGCGAAGTCGACGCGATCTTCCTCAAGGGCGCCAGCGCCGTACAGCAGGCCCATGATTTCGGCCTGCGCACGCTGCTGGATGTTGGCGCCCACCCCGACCCGCTGATCCGCAGCAACAACGGTACGCCGCGCACCCTCAGCGTCGATCAGGAACTGCTCGACCAGCACCTGCCGGTCGCCACCCAGGTGCTCGACAGCGTGCTGCGCGCCGAAGCCTGGGCCCACCAGCACCCCGAACAGACCCGCCGCTACCTGGCCCTGGAAACCAACAGCAGCGAGTACTGGGTCAGCCGCGCCTACGGTGAAGACGCCCACAAGCGCCTGCACACCGCCCTCGACGAACAAGCCATCGCCGCCCTGCAGGACTTCGTTGCCTTCCTGCAGCGCTGGCGCTTTATCCGCACGGCGTTCGATGTACGCCAATGGATCGACCGCCGCCCCATGGACGGGCTGCATACCGCACTGGCCGGCTAACCGGCCACCAGACAAGGACTAGAACCGACGATGAGCACACCCCTCGACACCCTCTGGTACACCCACAGCCCGGTGCCTACCGGCCTTGGCATCGCCGTGCAAAGCGGGCGCCTGGCCGAAGCCTTCCAGCCCCTGGGCACCTCGATCCAGTCGCTGCGCGAATCCAGCGAACGCGAAGTGCGCGAAGCCCATTACGACCATCACCTGCGCAACTCGGTGCGCCACGGCGGCAACATTCCGGCGATCTGGGCCTACGCCAGCGGCGTGCAGACCCGCGTGCTGGGCCTGAGCTGGGCCGATGAGGTGCAGTTGATCCTGACCACAGAAGACAGTGGCGTGCGCACTGTGCGCGACCTGAAGAACCGCCGCTTCGGCCTGCCGAAATGGGCCAACGTGCAGATCGACTTCACCCGCGCCCAGGCCCTGCGCGGGCTGGAGAACGCGCTGAAGCTCGAAGGCCTGAACGTCGCCGATGTCGAGCTGGTCGACTACCCCTATGGCGGCACCCACAGTGATGAGCAGGTAACCCATGTGCATGGCGCCGCGGTGACCCTCGGCGTCAACCGGGTCAGCCGCCGTAACAACGAGCTGATCGGCCTGCTGCGCGGCGATATCGACGCGATCTTTTTGAAAGGCGCCGCCGCCCTGCAACTAGCCCACGAGTTCGGCTTGCGGGTGGTGATCGACACCGGCTCCCACCCTGACCCGCTGATTCGCTCGAACAACGGCACGCCGCGCACCCTGACCGTGGATATCAACCTGCTGGAGCAGCACTTCGGTGCCTGCAAGCGCATCGTTGATGTGTTGCTGCGTACCGAGCAGTGGGCCTGGGCCAATGCCGATGAAACCCGGCGCTACCTGGCCCGTGAGTTGAATACCAGCGAGTACTGGGTGGCGGCGGCCTATGGCGAGGATGCCCATCGGCGCTTGCGCACCACGCTCGATGGGCGCTCGATCGAGGCGTTGCAGGACTTCACTGACTTCCTGCATCGCTGGGACTTTATTCCGCGACGTTTCGATGTGCGTGAGTGGATTGATTTCAGGGTGCTGGAGGCGGTGATCGGCTCCACTTCGCGGGTGGCGACCTGAGGTTTTTTGGGGCTGCTTTGCAGCCCATCGCTGGCAAGCCAGCTCCCACAGAGGTCCTGCAATCACCCACTTCTGTGGGAGCCGGACTTGCCGGCGATCGAGCGCGAAGCGGTCGTAATTAGGCCAGCATCTGATGTACTGGCTGTACCGGACTCATCGCTGGCAAAGCCAGCACACACAGA
>NZ_JBGOGX010000056.1:0-43717 GCF_054788455.1 Pseudomonas sp. ZL2
CGCCTGGATTACGACCGCTGCGCGCTCGATCGCTGGCAAGACCAGCTCCCACAGGATTGGCGCAAGACCTGTAGGAGCGCTGGCAAGTCCCGCCCACAGAATTGGCGCCGCTCTTGAGAGCGGTGCCGGACCTGTGGGAGCTGGCTTGCCAGCGATGAGGCCAGCCCCGCCAGCACATCAGACGGCGCCTGGATTACGACCGCTGCGCGCTCGATCGCTGGCAAGACCAGCTCCCACAGGGTGGATACACCCCCACGGACAGCTCCACAGACCGGCACAGGCAAAAAAAATCCCCGAACCAGTCGGGGATTTTTTTATCGCTCGCGGATCAGTCTTCGCGGTAGCGGCGCAGCTTCAGCTGCTTGCCGGCAACACGGGTGTCCTTGAGCTTGGTCAGCAGACGCTCCAGTCCTTCCTCCGGCAGCTCGACCAGGCTGAAGCTGTCGCGCACCTGGATGCGGCCGATGGCTTCGCGGGCCAGGCCGCCTTCGTTGAGGATGGCGCCCAGCAGGTTCTTGGCGGCGATACCGTCACGTGCACCCAGCGCGGTACGGCAACGGGCACGACCTTCACCCAGCGGCATCGGTGCACGACGCTCACGCTCGCCACGCTCTGGACGATCGCCAGTGCGCTCACGCGGAGTGTAGGTCGGAACCAGCGGCTGCTCTTTCTCGACCGCTTCCAGGGTCAGGGCCTGACCGTTGGTAGCCTTGCGCAGCAGAGCGGCGGCCAGGGCACGTGGGCTGCAACCGATGTCGGCAGTCAGGCGATCAAGCAGATCACCGTGGGTCGACTCGGCGTCAGCAACCAGCGGCGCCAGGCTGTTGGTCAGCTTCTTGATGCGGGCATCGAGAACGGCTTGTGCGTTAGGCAGGCGAACTTCAGCCACTTTCTGACCGGTAACACGCTCGATCACCTGCAGCATGCGACGCTCGCGCGGGGTAACCAGCAGCAGCGCACGGCCTTCGCGACCGGCACGGCCAGTACGGCCGATACGGTGAACGTAGGACTCAGGGTCGTACGGCATGTCAACGTTGAACACGTGAGTGATGCGCGGTACGTCCAGGCCACGAGCAGCGACGTCGGTAGCGACGACGATGTCCAGGCGGCCATCCTTGAGCGAGTCGATGACGCGCTCGCGCTGGTTCTGGGCAATGTCACCGTTCAGCGCAGCGGCTTTGTAGCCTTTGGCTTCCAGGGCGCTGGCCAGGTCCAGAGTGGCTTGCTTGGTACGCACGAAGGCGATCAGCGCGTCGAACTCTTCCACTTCCAGCAGACGCAGGACAGCGGAAACCTTCTGGTCGGCGTGGACCATCAGGTGGGCTTGTTCGATCGCGGTAACGGTCTGGGTCTTGGTCTGGATCTTGACGTGCTTCGGCTCGCGCAGGTGGCGCTCGGCGATGGCACGGATCGAGGCTGGCAGAGTGGCCGAGAACAGTACGGTCTGACGGCTTTCCGGCATGGCCTTGAAGATTACTTCGAGGTCATCCATGAAGCCCAGCTTGAGCATTTCGTCGGCTTCGTCGAGCACCAGGTGGTTGACGGTTGCCAGGACCTTCTCATCGCGACGCAGGTGGTCGCACAGACGGCCAGGGGTAGCAACGACGATTTGCGCGCCGTTACGGATTGCTTTCAGTTGTGGGCCCATCGGGGCACCACCGTATACGGCCACCACGGTAACGCCCGGCATCTGCTTGGCGTAGGTTTCAAAAGCGGTGGCTACTTGCAGCGCCAACTCACGGGTTGGCGCCAGGATCAGGGCTTGCGGCTCGCGCTTGCTCGGGTCGATGCGGTGCAGGATTGGCAGAGCGAAGGCGGCGGTTTTACCGGTACCTGTCTGCGCCTGACCAATCATGTCGTGACCGGCAAGAATAATCGGGATCGATTGCTGCTGAATGGCCGATGGCTCTTCGTAGCCAGTAGCCACAACGGCGGCAACAATACTTGGATGAAGATCGAGAGCGGCGAAGCCGCCGGTTTCCTGGGTCATGGGTCTGCCTCTAAGTGCATCCGCAAAGACCCATGCTCCAAAGCTGCACATGCCTTGTAAGACCCGAAGGTCACCCTGGCAGCTTTGTCGGCGGGGATTTGCGAAAACGATTGAAGAAAAAAAGGAACGTCAAGGAGAGTCCGCGATGCGGACGCGCAGCCGAAGCTGGCTTCGGGGAATTGCACTACCTTAAACGAGGTCCGGTGAAAGACCGGCGCGTACTATACCTGAATTAGCCGTTCACGGGAGATTTTTTTAATGAAACACGCCAGCGCCAGGCCACGTTGCGGCGGGCCCGGGAAGTTAACGAGGCTGGCGGCTGAATCGATTTTCCGCCAGTGACACAGTGACGCGCCTCAGGACGCCGGGCGAATCGCGCCGATCAGCGGTTGCAACGAGTAGCCCAGTTGTGGCGCCAGGGCCTCGGCCCGGGCGGTCAGGCCTGGCAGATCGAGCTGCTGGTCCAGGTCAGCCGGTACCATGAGGATCACGTTGCCCTCCTTGACCGGCAGCTCCCAGTAATGACGGTGATAGAGGCCACGCAGCAACGCCGCACCCAATGGCTTGCCGTCGTCACCGGCCCATTGATTGATCACCAGCCAGCCCCCGGGGTTCAGGCGCTTCTGACAGTTTTCCAGAAAACTCCAGGCCAGGTGCGCGACGCCCGGACCATGGTCGGTATACAGGTCGACGAAGATCAGGTCGGCGCATTCGGCCGTCTCCAGCAACTCCATCGCATCACCGATACGGATATACAGGCGCGGGTCATCATCCAGGCCCATGTACTCGATGGCCAGGCGCGGCACATCCGGGCGCAGTTCAATGGCCTCGACGTCTTCCAGCGGCAGGAACTTCAGGCAGGCCTGAGTCAGGGTGCCGGCACCCAGGCCCAGAAACAGCGCGCTTTCCGGTTCAGGGTGGGCCAGCGCACCAATCAGCATGGCACGGGTATAGTCGTACTCAAGCCAGCTCGGGTCGGCGGTGAACACGCAGCTCTGCTCGATCGCCTCGCCGAACTCGAGGAAGCGATAGTCCTCGACTTCCAGCACGCTGATAGTGCCGTACTGGTCATGCACCTGGGCCAGCAGCCGCTCTACCCGTTCCTCTGTCATGCTGTCTCCCGGCAGGCGCCGCTGTACCACGCAAAAACCGCCATTGTCCGTCAATGGCGCCAGTGCAACAAGGCGCGCCGCAACTGTTAACATGGCAGACAGCCCTTTTCCGACCAGATCGAGCCCGTGATGAACCACCCCTGGAGTCCTGACAGCTGGCGCGCCCTGCCGATCCAGCAACAACCGAGCTACCCTGATGCTGCCCACCTGCTCAATGTCGAGCAGACCCTGGCCAGCTATCCGCCGCTGGTATTTGCCGGCGAAGCCCGGGAACTGCGCCGTCAGTTCGCCGAGGTTACCCAGGGCCGCGCGTTCCTGTTGCAAGGCGGCGATTGCGCCGAGAGCTTCGCCGAGTTCTCGGCAGCCAAGATCCGCGACACCTTCAAGGTACTGCTGCAGATGGCCATCGTCATGACCTTTGCCGCCGGCTGCCCGGTGGTCAAGGTCGGTCGCATGGCCGGGCAGTTCGCCAAGCCGCGCTCAGCCGGCGATGAAACCATCGGTGGGGTCACCTTGCCGGCCTACCGTGGCGATATCGTCAACGGCATCGGCTTCGACGAGAAGAGCCGGGTGCCGGACCCGGAGCGCCTGCTGCAGGCCTACCATCAGTCCACCGCCAGCCTTAACCTGCTGCGCGCCTTTGCCCAGGGCGGGTTTGCCGATCTGCACCAGGTGCATAAATGGAACCTGGACTTCATCGCCAACTCGGCGCTGGCTGAAAAGTACAGCCAGCTGGCTGACCGCATCGATGAAACCCTGGCCTTCATGCGCGCCTGCGGCCTGGACAGCTCGCCGCAACTGCGCGAAACCAGTTTCTTCACCGCCCATGAGGCGCTGCTGCTGAACTACGAAGAAGCTTTCGTGCGCCGGGACAGCCTGACCAACGACTATTACGACTGCTCGGCGCATATGCTCTGGATCGGCGACCGCACCCGCCAGCTCGACGGCGCCCATGTCGAGTTCCTGCGCGGGGTGAACAACCCGATCGGGGTCAAGGTCGGACCCAGCATGAATACCGACGAGCTCATCCGCCTGATCGATGTGCTCAACCCGGACAACGACCCGGGTCGCCTCAACCTGATCGTGCGCATGGGCGCGAACAAGGTCGGCGAGCATCTGCCAGCGCTGATTCGCAGCGTCGAACGCGAAGGTCGCCAGGTGCTGTGGAGTTCCGACCCGATGCACGGCAACACCATCAAGGCCAGCAGCGGTTACAAGACTCGCGATTTCGCCCAGATTCTCAGCGAGGTCAAGCAATTCTTCCAGGTCCATCAGGCCGAAGGCAGTCACGCCGGTGGCATCCATATCGAGATGACCGGACAAAACGTCACCGAGTGCATCGGTGGCGCGCGACCGATCACCGAAGACTCCCTCTCCGACCGCTACCACACCCATTGCGATCCACGGATGAACGCCGATCAATCGCTGGAACTGGCGTTCTTGATCGCCGAGACCCTCAAGCAGGTACGTCGCTAAAGCGGCTGCTGGCCAGTGCCACGCGCAAGCGTGCGGCGCTGGCCCGCGGGCAATTCAACTGCACTTCGGCCAGGCCCAGCCAGGCGGCCATGCGTTGCAGGCTCTCGGCCAGGGCCTGCATGCCCGCTTCATCCAGCCCTGGCTGTTCCTCATGCACCGCGTGTACCGTCAGGCGCTCATGGGCACGCTCGGCACGCAGGTCTACACGGGCGGCAATGCGTTCGTTGTGCAGGAACGGCAGCACGTAATAGCCGTAGACGCGTTTGTGCGCCGGCGTGTAGATCTCCAGCCGGTAACGGAAATCAAAAAGACGCTCGGTGCGCTCGCGCTCCCACACCAATGAGTCAAAGGGCGAAAGCAACGCGCTGCTGCTCACTGTGCGCGGCACCCGCAGCGACGCCAGGCAGTACGCCGGTTGCGGCCAGGCCTGCACCGTACAGGCCTGCAAAGCGCCCTCCTCGAGCAACTCGGCCAACCGCGCACGGCTGTCGCCGGGGGCCAGGCGAAAATAGTCACGCAGGTCCTTCTCGGTGGCCACTCCCAACGCACCTGCGGCATGCAGTAAAAGCCCGCGTTGAGCGGCGGCCTCATCCATGGGCGGTTGCTCAAGCAGTGCAGCCGGCAGCACCCGCTGCGGCAAATCGTACAGGCGCTCGAAACCGCGGCGGCCGGCGACATTTACCAGCCCGGCGGCAAACAGCCATTCCAGCGCGTGTTTCTCGGCACTCCAGTCCCACCAGGGGCCGGCGCGCTCCTGGCGGGTCGACAGGCTGCCAGCGCCCAGGGCGCCCTGTTCGGTCACCGCCGCCAGCACCCGGGCGATGGTCGGTTGTTGTTCGCGGCCGAAGCGCGCCAACTGTTGATAAATGCCCTGGCCCTGGCGCGCTCGGTCCATGCGCCAACGCAGCAGCGGATACAGCTCCAGCGGCAGCAGCGAGGCCTCATGCCCCCAGTATTCGAAAAGTTTGCGTTGCCGGTTGCGCCCCCAGGCCAGTTGATCGAGCAACGCCTGTGGATAACTGCCGAGACGGGAAAACAGGGGAAGGTAGTGTGAACGCACCAGGGCATTGACCGAGTCGATCTGCACCACACCGAGGCGTTCGATCATCCGGTTCAGCTGCGCGGCACCGATCGACCTGTTCGCCTGCCGGTTGTTGAAGCCTTGGGCGGACAACGCCAGGCGGCGCGCCTGGGCCTGGGAAAAGGACTGTGTGGTGGGCATGCCCGGCTCCTTGTGAACAAGCCCACTTACATTAGTCGTGGCACTTCGATGACGCGACTCATTTTCTCAGCGGGTCATCCCAGAATGGACGCTCCACCTCGCGCAGAATATCCGCCCGGCTCAGGCCGATATCATCCAGCGCCGCATCACTCAGGCGCGCCAGTTCGCGGCGCTCGCGGTGCAATTGCCGCCAGCGCGTCAGTTGCTGACTGAAGCCTTGGGTGAATTGGTGGAACCAGCTGTGCCGGGACGTTGAGTACTGCAGAACAAGCGATTTCTGACCTTTCATCGTCTTACCCTCCTGTTGGGATGACGACAGTGTCAGACCCGGCATAAGATCAATCCAACGAATGTTTCTTATGTCATACATCTAGGAGATTGATGCCTTGTCCCAGTACCAGAGTATCGATTCCGACGTCCTGCGCACCTTTGTCGCCATCGCCGAACACGGCGGCTTCACCCGCGCTGGCGAAGTAGTCAACCGTACCCAGTCGGCGGTGAGCATGCAGATGAAGCGCCTGGAGGAGGACATCATCCAGCGCCAGCTGTTCGAGCGCGATGGCCGCCAGGTGCGCCTGACCGCCGAGGGCCAGGTGCTGCTCGGCTATGCCCGGCGCATCCTCAAGTTGCACGGCGAGGTGTTCAATACCCTGCGCATGCCGCACATGGTCGGCGTGGTGCGCATCGGCACTCCGGACGACTACGCCATGCGCTTTCTGCCAGGCATCCTTTCAAGCTTCGCCCAGGCCTATCCGCTGGTTCAGGTCGAGGTCCATTGCGAAAGTTCGCGGCAGTTGATGCAGCGCCAGGACCTGGACCTGACCATCATCACCCGTGAACCGGGCAACGAAATCGGTCAGTTGCTGCGTCGCGAGCGCGCGGTGTGGGTGCAGGCCCAGGGTTTCTGCCCGCATGAGCACAATCCTCTGCCGCTGGCGATGTTCAACTGCGATTGCTATTGCCGGACCTGGGCCTGCAATGCCCTGGATGCCATCGAGAAGGAGTACCGGATCGCCTACACCAGTGCCAGCACCGCGGCGATCATGGCCGTGGTCAGTGCCGGCCTGGCCGTTACCGCGCAGTTGCAGAGCCTGATAACCAGCGACTTGCAGATCATTGGCGAAGCCGAAGGCCTGCCGCCTTTGCCCACAGCCAGCATCATGCTGCTGCGCAATCGCACAACGCAGTCGGAAATGACCGACTGCCTGGCCGAATACATCATCGAAGGCTTCAGATCTTGAAGGCCAGCATTACCGCGCACAGCACCAAAAAGCCGCAGAACAGCGAACGTAGTGCTTTTTCCGGCAAGGCGTGAGCCAGTTTCACGCCCCAACTGATGCTCAGCAGGCCCCCGACAGCCAGCGGTATGCCCATGCTCCACTGCACATGCTGATGCAGGCCGTAGGTCAGCAAAGTGACGGCCGTACTGGGGGCAGCCAAGGCCAGTGACAAACCTTGGGCAACCACCTGGGTGGTGCCGAACACGCTGGTCAGTACCGGCGTTGCCACCACGGCCCCACCGACGCCGAACAAACCGCCCAGCACCCCGGCACCGCTGCCCAGCACGCCCAGCCACGGCCAGGGCTGGCGCAGCTCACTGGCGGGCTGGGCAGTGCGCATGAACATCCGCGCCAGGTTCCAGGCCGCCAGCGCCCCCAGAAACAGCACAAAGCCAAAGCGCATGGCTTGGGCATCGACGCCCACGGCCCAGATCGAACCGAGCCAGGCGAAGACAAAGCCGGTCGTGGCCAGGGGCAACGCATGCTTGAGTTCGATGCGATTACGCTGGTGATACCGCCACAGCGCCAGCAGCACATTGGGCACCACCATCACCAGCGCCGTCCCCTGGGCCAATTGCTGGTCGAGACCGAACAGCACCCCCAGCGCCGGAATCGCGATCAGCCCGCCACCGATGCCGAACAACCCACCCACCGTGCCCAGTGCCGCGCCCAGCGCTATGTACATCGCCCACTCAATCATTGCCGCCTCTCTGAATTGCCAATCGCTGCATGCTACCGAGCTGGCGCTAGCGGGGAAACGCACAGCAACGCACAATGGCTGTGCCATTTACGCAAAAGCAGATTCGCAGCATGAACCCCAATGCCCTGACCGAACAACTCAGCCTGTTTCTTGATGTTCTGGAAACCGGCAGCTTCTCCGCCACCGCCCGGCGTCATCCGTTGACGCCTTCGGCGGTGGCGCGGCGTATCGACACCCTGGAAAGCGCAGTCGGCAGCCGCCTGTTCGTGCGCAGCACCCATGCGGTACGGCCAACTCCGGCCGGCAATGCCTTTGCCGAACGCGCCCGACGGATCGTCGAAGAGCTGCGCCTGGCCCGCGCGGAAGCGGTATCGCTGAGCAACGCCCCGGAAGGCCTGATCCGCATCGACGCGCCGGCCGCGTTCGGTCGCCGCCACCTGGCCCCGGCCATCGCCGATTTTCTCGTAGCCTATCCCGGGCTGGACGTGCAATTGCGCCTGATCGACAGCTTTGTCGACCTGCACGGCTCGCACCTGGGCGAAGTCGACCTGGTGTTGCGCGCCGGCCCTCTGGCAGACACCCGCCTGGTCGCCACGCCATTGGCCTACATGGTCCGTATTGCCTGCGCCAGCCCCGCCTACCTGGCCCAGCGCGGCATTCCCGCCAGCCCGGCTGAATTGCCCGAACATGACGGCCTGGACTGGGACGGCCTGGCCCCGCCCTTCGCCTGGCGCTTCGCGGTCGACGGGCAAATGCGCCTGTACCGCCCGACGCGCATGCGCATGAGCGCCAACAATGCCGAAACCCTGCTGTTCGGCGCCCTCGCCGGCTTGGGTATCGCTCACCTGCCCACCTGGCTGATCAGCGAATACCTGCTGCGTGGGGAATTACTACCGCTATTCTGTGACAACGGCCTGCCCAGCGCCGAAAGCAGCGGTATCTATGCCCTGCGCCTGGAACATGAAACGAACTCTCGCAGCCGTTTGTTGCTCGAATTCCTCAAGAGCCGCTTCAGCCCGATTCCGCCCTGGGACCTGGCGCTGCAAAGCGAGCTGCGCTGGCAGTAAGTGCGCTAATGACCTGCGTGCTAAATTTAAAGGACTTAACGAAATAAAGGATGTGCATGAACGCCGACCCGAAAGCGCCTGTTCCCTGCGACGAACTGCTCCTGGATAACCAGGTGTGCTTTGCCCTGCACTCGACCTCGCTGCTGATGACCAAGGTCTACAAGCCGCTGCTGCACAAGCTCGGGCTGACTTATCCACAGTACCTGGCGATGCTAGTGCTGTGGGAACAGGATGGTTTGACAGTCGGAGAGATCAGCCAGCGTCTGCTGACCGATCCAGGCTCGCTTACACCTTTGCTCAAACGCCTGGAAGCCGAAGGCCTGCTCAAGCGCACCCGCAGCCGCGAAGATGAGCGGGTAGTACTGGTGCAGTTGACCGAACAGGGTCACGCCCTGCAAGCCCGGGCAAAGGATGTACCGCACTGCATCCTCGCCGCCAGCGGCGAGAACCTCGAACGCCTGCAACAGCTGCAGGCCGACTTGCTGGCGCTGCGCGCCAACCTGCAAAAAAGCCTCTGAGCGCTATGCTGAGAAATGACCGTTCGTAGGTCGACCGAAAAATTATCTTGCGCACTAAATAATTGCGCGCTAATTTAATTTCCGTACCCACTCAGCGCCACGGCGCAACTCACAAGCGAGGCTCAACATGCAAAAGGTCACTCCGCTGTACATTGCTGAAGCCAAATCCACCGGTGGCCGCGACGGCGGTTCGCGTTCCAGCGACGGCAAGCTGGAAGTCAAGCTGAGCACCCCCAAGGAACTGGGCGGCGCGGGTGGTGACGGCACCAACCCCGAGCAGCTGTTTGCCGCCGGCTACTCGGCCTGCTTTATCGGCGCCCTGAAGTTCGTCGCCGGCCAGCAGAAAAAAGCCCTGCCCGCAGACAGCTCGATCACCGCCAAGGTTGGCATCGGCCAGATTACGGGTGGTTTCGGCCTGGATATCGACCTGAACATCAACCTGCCAGGCCTGGAACAGGCTGAGGCGCAAACGCTGGTCGAAGCTGCCCACCAGGTCTGCCCGTACTCCAATGCCACCCGTGGCAACGTCGACGTGCGCCTGAATGTGACGGTTTGATCGACAAGTTCCAGGCATAAAAAAACCCGGCCAAGGCCGGGTTTTTCGATTTCGCAGGTACGCCAGGCTTAGACCTTGGCACGGCCCTTGTAGGAACCACCTTCGCGAGTATCGATTTCGATCCAGTCGCCGATTTCGATGAAGTCAGCAACGCTCAGCTCGGTACCGTTCTTCAGCTTGGCTGGCTTCATGACCTTGCCCGAAGTGTCGCCGCGAGCGGAACCTTCGGTGTAGTCAACCTGACGCACGATGGTGGTTGGCAGGTCAACCGAAACCAGGCGCTCTTCGAAGAACACTGCTTCGCAGACGTCTTCCATGCCTTCTTCGATGAACGGCAGAACGGCCTCGATGTCTTCGGCGTTCAGCTCGTACATGGTGTAGTCAGTGGTGTCCATGAACGTGTAGGTGTCGCCGTTGATGAACGACAGGGTCGCTTCTTTGCGATCCAGGATCACGTCGTCCAGCTTGTCGTCGGCCGAGTAGACGGTTTCAGTCTTGTAGCCGGTCAGCAGGTTCTTCAGCTTGGTCTTCATGATCGCGCTGTTACGGCCCGACTTGGTGAACTCAGCCTTCTGAACCAGCCATGGATCGTTGTCGATACGGATCACGGTACCGGGTTTCAGTTCTTTACCAGTTTTCATTGCGATATATCCGAATTTGGATGGATTTACAAAAATCGAGGCCGCATATCATAGCCAATTTCGGTAAAACTGTACCAGCGCCGCGGCAAGGTCCGGCTGAGCGGCCTGTACCGCGCTCCAGCGGCGGGCATGCCGGTCCAGTTCGTCCCAGTGCGCCAGCACCTCTTGCCAGGCCTGGCCCATGTCGCTGTCCATGTTCCAGGCTCGCCACAATTGCACCAGCGCAGCCCCCGCCGGGGCGGACAATTCCAGGATGTACAGGTCGAGAAACGCCTCGAGTTTTTCCCAGTGGGCGTATTCTTCCTGCACATAGATATGCCAGAGCAGCGGCCGTGCCGCCCACTGCGCACGGACGAAAGAATCTTCGCCACGCACCGCATTGAAATCGCAGCACCAGAGCAGCCGGTCGTAATCGTCCTGGCTGACGAAGGGCAGGATCTGCACGGTCAGCGCACCGCGCCGGGCAATATTGCCCACGCTCAGCGCCTGTTCGCCAAGCCAGGCCTGAACGTCACCCAGCACGCGCCCTTCGGGTACCAACAAGTGGTTGGGGCGGCTGTCGGCGGCCAGCACGTCCAGCCAACTGGCCACGCCGGGGTTTTCGTAGGCGAACAGCGAAATCAGCCGGGCATTGTTTTCTGGCGTTACGCCCAGGCCCTGCAGAAATGCCTTGCGTGCAGCCGGGTCCTGCTGGAGCGCGTCGCGCTGTGACAGCAGGTTTGCCTCACGCAGCAAGCCGCCGGTTTTCGCGCTAAAGCCCGGAAAGAAAAACACCTTGCGCAAGCCATTGGCCTGGGGCGACGGCAAGCCATGGCAACCTTCGACCCAGTCTTCGGCGCTGAGGTAGTCCAGGTTCAGCCACAATGGCGCACGGGGTTGTTCGAGCATGGCCTGCACATAGGCAGGTGGCAGCTGACAGGCGAAAGCGCCAATCACCACATCGGCTACCGCCGTGTCCTGCCATTCAGATGGCCATTGGCGCACATCCACGCCCTGCTGCCATTGCTGGGCAACGTCGGCCTGGGCTTCGGGACAGATACGCACGAACGCCTTCAGGTCATCTACCCACAGGCGCACCGCCAGGCCCTGCTCAGCCACCAACTGCCGGGCCAGGCGCCAGGTCACGCCGATGTCGCCGTAGTTATCGACGACACAACAGAAGATGTCCCAGTGCGTTTTCATCGCTGGTCCCTTGGAAAAAGCGCCGATTGTCCGGGTAAATCATCGCAGACAAAAGCGTGGCACGAAAAAAACCCGTTGCACCATGCGACAATGGCTGCCCGTGTCCTGGCCAGGAGGCCATCATGCCCCGCCCTCGCGAATTGAAGATCACTCTAAAGCCGCTGCAACTGATCCTGTGCATTGCCCTGGGCCTGTGGCTTGGCGCTGTGGCCATTGCCCTGAGCCTGTGGCTTGCCGGGCGCCTGTTGCCAGCGACGCTGCAGCCGATCGGCCAGGTGCTTGCGCCGCCAGCCATTGCTCCGGCGTCCCCGGCGACGGCAGACCCGCAAAACCAGATGTTCGAACAATACAAACAAATCCTTCGTAACCAGGAAGTACAGCAGGCCGAAGAGCAGGCGCAAGGCAGCCTGCGCAACCTGTCCAACCCCAAGTGCCAGTTCTGGCTGCAACAGAACCGCACCGCGCCGACAGAAAAAAGCCGCGCCCTCGTTCTCGAATTCTGTAACTGAACCCATGACCAAAGCCGACCTGCTGCAACGCATCATCGACACACTGAGCTTTGACCTGGACGTCGCCCAGCGCGCGGCGCAAACCGCCTATGAGGCGGCCACCGCCGAAGAGAACATCGCCGAGAACAAGTACGACACCCTGGGCCTCGAAGCTTCGTACCTGGCCACCGGGCAAGCCCGGCGCATGGAGGAAATCCGCCAGGCGCGGGCGGCGTACCAGCAGTTGTTGCTGCGCGACTATGACCCGCAACGCGGCATTCAGGTCAGCAACCTGGTGACCCTCGAGGCTGAGAACGGCAGTTGCCAGCAGTTGTTCCTCGGCCCGGAAGGCGCGGGGCTGAAAATTGGCCAGGGCGAGCAACTGGTAACGGTGATCACCCCGCGCTCGCCACTGGGTCAGCGTTTGCTCGGCAAGGTCGAAGAGGATGAGGTCAGCCTGGTGCTCGGCGGCGTACCCCAGAATTACTCCATCCTCAAGGTTCTGTGATCAGGAAGGCTGCGCCTTCCATCGCTGGCAAGGCCAGCTCCCACAGGTTCGGCGTGCCCTGATCCAGTGTGGGGTCTGCAGGAGCCCTTACTGTGGGAGCCGGCCTTGCCGGCGATGGGCTGCACAGCAGCCCCCTCATAAAGCGCCCAACGCATCAAAGCGCTGCGCCAACCCCTGCCGGGCAAACTGCTCGATGACAAAATCGACAAACACCCGCGTCTTGCCCGGCAGCAACTTGTGTTCGGCGTAGTACAGCGAAATATTGCCGTCATCCACGTACCAGTCCGGCAACACCCGCAACAGCCGGCCGGCCTGCAGGTACGGCACGGCAAACGGCATGCTCACCAGCGCTACGCCCAGGCCCTGCTCCGCTGCCGCGCAGGCTGCCTCCGAATCACTCATGGTCATGCGCAAGCGCAGGTCCAACGGGCTCTGCTCTTGCTCGCGACTGGTCAGCGGCCAGGAGCGCACGCGCCCGGTCTGCGGTGAACGAATAAGAATGCCATCCAGCTCGTGCAAATCGGCAGGCTGGGTGATTGGCCGATGCTGCTGCAGATACGTCGGCGCCGCCACCAGAATCCGGTGCGCAGGGGTCAGCTTGCGCGCCACCACGCCCTGGGGCAGATCGAAGCCGCCACCAATGGCGGCATCGAAACCCTGACCGATCAGGTCGACCTGACGGTTATCGAAATGCCAATCGGGGCTGATCGCCGGGTAGCGCCGCAAGAACTCGGCCAACAGCGGCACGACATACAGGCGACCGAACACCGTGCCCATGCTCACTTTCAGGGTGCCGGCCGGTTGCCCTTCGGCACTGGCCAGGTTAGCCACGGCATACTGGATGGTCTGGAAACTCGCCGCCACCTCTTCAAGAAAACGCTGCCCGGCCTCAGTCAGGGTCAGGCGTCGGGTGCTGCGCTGGAACAAGCGCACGCCCAGGCGCGCCTCCAGCCGCGCGACGTTCTTGCCCACCGCCGCCGGGGTCAGGCTCAGGCGCCGCGCCGCTTCGGCGAAGCTGCCGACTTCGGCGCTGCGGACAAAACACTCGATGCTGCTGAAGGATTCCATACCGTTGATTCCATACTTCTGGTTTACACAGACTATAGCGATTACTGGCTACCGACAGGGTAATCAGCGGCCGATACTGAAGCCCATCCAAGGCATCCAGCCTTGTTCTTTCGGGAGCACAGCATGTCGACCCAATCCAGCCTCCACGGCAAAGTAGCCCTGATCCAGGGCGGTTCCCGCGGTATCGGCGCGGCCATCGTCAAACGCCTGGCCGCCGAAGGCGCCAGTGTCGCCTTCACCTACGCCAACGCCACGGCCCAGGCCGAAGCCCTGCAGCAAAGCATCATCGCCGCCGGCGGCAAGGCCCTGGCCATCAAGGCCGACAGCGCCGATGCCAGCGCCGTGCAGCAGGCGGTGCAAAGCACTGCAGAAGCCTTCGGTGGCCTGGACATCCTGGTCAACAACGCCGGTGTACTGGCGGTGGGGCCGCTTGCGGAGTTCAGCCTGGAGGACTTCGACCGCACCCTGGCGGTGAACGTGCGCAGCGTCTTCGTGGCCACGCAAGCGGCCGCGCGGCACATGGGCCAGGGCGGGCGGATCATCAACATCGGCAGCACCAATGCCGAGCGCATGCCCTTCGCCGGCGGCGGCCCCTATGCCATGAGCAAGTCGGCGCTGGTTGGCCTGACCCGGGGCCTGGCCCGTGACCTGGGGCCACTGGGCATCACCATCAACAACGTCCAGCCTGGCCCGGTGGATACCGATATGAACCCGGCCCAGGGCGAGTTCGCCGAAAGCCTGATGGGCTTCATGGCGGTGGGTCGTTATGGCCACGTCGACGAAATCGCCAGCTTCGTCGCCTACCTGGCCGGCCCGGAGGCGGCCTACATTACCGGCGCCAGCCTGAGCATCGATGGCGGCTTTGCCGCCTGAGGCACGTCAATGACTGTCCCTGCCCGCCAGGCGCTGTTCAATCAACTGGACAAAGGCCTTGGCGGCCGGGGTCGGGTGCGTCGACCAGATCGCATACACGTGACGCACCGGCGCATCCTCGACCGCCACCGACACCACGCCGTTGAAGCAGCGGGCGATCCGCGCCGGCACCAGGCCAACCGCCAGGCCGCGCTTGGCGAACTTTTCCACCAGGCGAATATTGGTCACTTCAAACTGCACCCGATGGCGCACTCCTGCAGCGGCAAAGGCCTCGTCGGTTTGCCGGCGGGCGCCGCTACCAGCCGGGAAATCCACCAGCGGCTGCGCTTCGAGATCGGCCAGGGACACACGCGCCGCGCCCGCCAACGGATGCTCGACGGCCATGACCGCCACCAGCTCTTCTTCGGCCAGCAGGCGGTACTCGACGCCCTCCAGCCGCTCGCCCGGCCAGACTCCGATAAATCCTACGTCCAGCCGCCGCTCGCGCACATCGGCAGTCAGCAATTCGCTCTTGGCCATCAGCCAGCGGATATCCACCGACGGGTGCTGAGCATGAAAATCGGCCAGCAGGTCGACCAGGTCCAACTCGGTCAGCGAGGTGATCTCGCCGATGGACAATTGCCCCCGCACTTCACCACAGGCCGCGGCAACATCTTCGGCAATTCGCCGGGTGGCCTCCAGTGCTGGCCGAGCGCTCTGCACGAAAGCTTCGCCAGCCGGCGTCAGGCGCACGCGCCGCGAACTGCGCTCGAACAGGCTGACGCCGAGGGTCTCTTCCAGCCGGGCGATCTGATGGCTCAAGGCCGACTGCACCACATGGCAGCGTTCGGCGGCTCGGGTGAAGCTGCCGGTGTCGACCACCGCCAGGGCATACTCAATCTGCTTGAGGTTCATAGGTTGATCTATTTTCAAGATGGATAGAATGAAAACGATGCATTGGCGTCATGCTAGCGCATTTCCGATACTGTCACTTCCCAACTGCCACTGATCGAGACGGTCCATGACCTCTGCCACCCATTCCCTGAGCCGCGGCCTGATTCTGCTGATGGCGACCGCCACGGGCCTTGCCGTCGCCAGCAACTACTACGCACAACCCTTGCTGCACAGCATCGCCGAACATTTTGGCCTGACCACCGCCAGCGCCGGGGCCATCGTCATCGCTGCACAACTGAGCTATGGCGCCGGCCTGTTGCTGCTGGCACCACTGGGCGACCTGTTCGAACAACGCAAACTGATCGTCAGCATGATTGCCATCAGCACCCTGGGCCTGCTGATCAGCGCGTTTTCGCCAAACCTGGCGTGGCTGCTGATCGGTACCACCCTCACCGGCCTGTTCTCGGTAGTCGCCCAAGTGCTGGTGCCCATGGCTGCAGGCCTCAGCGAGCCGTCGCAACGCGGGCGGGTGGTTGGCACCCTGATGAGCGGATTGCTGCTGGGCATCCTGCTGGCGCGCACCGCCGCCGGGTTCATGGCCGAGCTCGGCAGCTGGCGCAGCATCTACCTGCTGGCAGCGGCACTGATGGGGCTGTCGGCGATCGCCTTGTTCCGCGCCCTGCCCGAGCGTCATCAGCATGCCGGGCTCAGCTATCCGGCGCTGCTCGGTTCGGTGTTCCGCCTGTTCGTGGACGAGCCGATCCTGCGCCTGCGCTCGTTGCTGGGCCTGTTGTCCTTCAGCCTGTTCGCCTTGTTCTGGACGCCGCTGGCCTTCCTGCTGTCAGTCGAGCCGTACCATTACTCCGATGCGGTGATCGGCCTGTTCGGCCTGGCCGGCGCCGCCGGTGCCCTGGCGGCCAACTGGGCCGGGCGCCTGGCCGATCGGGGCAAAGGCCCGCTGGGTACCACGGTCGGTTTGCTGGCACTGCTGCTGTCGTGGGTACCGCTGGCTTACGCCCAGTCTTCGCTGGCGGCATTGCTGATCGGCGTCCTGTTGCTCGACCTGGCAGTTCAACTGGTGCACGTGAGCAACCAGAACGCCGTGATTGTCCTGCGCCCGGAAGCCCGCAACCGCCTGAATGCCGGCTATATCACCTGCTATTTCATCGGCGGCGCCCTTGGCTCGCTGCTCGGTACGCAACTGTTCCAGCGTCATGGCTGGGACGGCATCGTCATCGCCGGCCTGAGCATCGGCGCCCTGGCCCTGCTGGTCTGGGGCCTGGCAGAACGCCAGCGCGTCTTGCGCCTGCGCACCGCCTAACGGCGGACGAACGCTTCATCGACCCGGGCCAGGTGCTCTTCGCGCAAGGTCCCGGCGTAGTAATGCAGTTTGATCCAGGCCAGCAGGTAGTCGTAGCGGGCCTGGGCCAGGTCGCGGCGGGTGGTCGCCAGTTGCTGCTCGGCATTGAGCACATCGAGGTTGACCCGTTCGCCACCGAGCACACTCTGGCGGGTCGATTGCACCAGCGCCTCGGCCGATGTCAGCGCCCGCTGATAGGCACGCAGGCGGCTGACGCCGGACTGACAGGCGTTGTACTGACGGCGCAGCTCGATCAGGGTTGTCCGGGTGTTGCCGTCCAGTTCGTACTCGGCCTGCTCCAGGTTGCGGCTGGCCTGACGGGTGGCCGCCGACACCCCGCCGCCGGCAAACAACGGCAGGCTGACTTCGATGCCGATGGTGTTGGTGTCGTAGCGCTGGTTGTAGGTGTTGCCACTGTCGGACTGCATTTGTCGCGACGTGGCGTAGGCCGTCACCTTGGGCAGATGCCCGGCGCGGTTGCGCTCCACTTCATACTCGGCCACTTCCAGGGCCTGACGCTGGGACGCCAGTTGCGGGTTGTTGGCCAGGGCCAGCTCATGCCAAGCCTCATAGGTCGCCGGTTGCAGCGTCAACAGGGCAAAACCGTCGTTGAGCGGCGCCAGTTCGTCGATGCGCGCTGATGGCTCGCCAATCAGCGCACCCAACTCGCGCAGGGCCGCATCCTGATCGTTGCGTGCCTGGATCTCCTCGGCGTCGGCCAGCTCAAAGCGGGCCTGGGCTTCGAGAATATCGGTACGGGTGCCCTCACCCTGCTGGAACAGTTGCTGGTTCTGCTGGAACTGCTGTTGATAGGCCTGCTTGCTGGCCACGCTGATGCTGATCTGGTCTTCGGCGAACAGCGCCTGGGTATAACTGGTCATCACCCGGACCAGCAGCTCCTGGCTTTTGCCACGAAACTCCTCATCGGCAAACAGCGCCTGGGCCACCCCCTTGCGGTAACTGGCGTAGGCCTCGTAGTCGAGCAACGGCTGCTGGAGGATGAAGGTGGAACCGTAGCTGTTGTAGTGGCGGTCTTCATCCTCGCGACGCGAATCGCCCAGATAGCGAGCCTTGGAGTCGTTGCGGCCCTTGTTGTAGTTGTACGACAGGCTCGGCAGCAAGCCGGCGCGGCCGATGGCGCGGTTTTCCTGCCCGGCTTCGCGGGCCTTGAGCGCACCGAGGAACACCGGGTCCTTGCGCAGCGCTTGTTCATACACCTGAAACGGTCCCATGGCCTGCGCGCCCGCCCCTGTTGTCAGGGCGAACGCCGCCAGCAGCCCGGTCATCAAGCTTTTCATGCACGGGCTTCCTTATTGTTCGGTCAACGCGGTGCCTGCCCGGTCGAGCAGGGGTTTGAACAGGTAATTGAGCATCGAGCGCTCGCCGGTACGCACGAACAGTTCGGCGGGCATGCCCGGTTTGATTACCAAGCCGTTGAGGCGCGCCAGTGCCTGTTCGCTGACCGTGCTGCGCAGGACGTAGTACGGCTGGCCGGTCTTGTCGTCGAGCAGCTGGTCGGCGGAAATCAGCGCCACCTCGCCCGCTACCCGCGGCGTGCTGCTCTGGTTGAAGGCGGTGAAGAGGATATCCACAGGCAGCTGCACCGCGACTTTATCCACAAGGTTGACCGGCAGGCGCCCTTCGACTTCCAGGGCAGTGCCCTGGGGGACCACCTCAAGCAAGGTTTCACCAGCGCGCACCACTGCGCCCTCGGTATGCACGCCGAGGTTGACCGCGATGCCGTCGGCCGGGGCAAGAATCTCGCTGTGCTGCAGGTCGAAACCAGCCGAGGTCAGTTGCTGCTCCAAGGTCACGCTTTTCAGTTGCGCCTCGGCCAGCTGGCTGCGCACCTCTTTCTGGTATTCCTCGCGGCGTTGCTGCAGGTTGAGCCGCGACTCGACGATGCCCTGCTCAAGCCGTGCGCTATCGCCGCTGTTCTGCGCCAGGTCACGCTGGACCTGGGACAACTGCCGCTGATACTCCAGCAAGCGGTTGCGCGGAATGTAACCCTGGCTGGCCAGCGGCTTGAGGTTCTCCAGTTGCTCACGCAATGAATCGGCCTGGGCCTGGAGGTCGCCACGGGCGCGGCGCATGCCGGCCAACTGGGCGACTGCACCGTCGATACTCGCGGTCAGCCCCGCCTGTTCGCGGGCCTGGGCATCACGGCGGCTGCTGAATAGCTGACGCTGGCTCTCCAACACCAGGCTCAACTGCGGGTCGGGATTGTTGCTGAGCTCGGCCGGGAAGACGATTTCGCCGAGGTTATCGCGCTCGCTCTGCCAGCGCGCCAGGCTGGCCCAGGCCAGCCGGTACTGGGCCTGCAGCGATTGCACATCGGCCTGGACCTGGGTCTGGTCGAGGCGAAACAGCGGCTGCCCCTGCTTAACAATCTGGCCTTCACTGACCAGGATGCGGCTGACCACGCCACCGGCCAGGGACTGCACCGCCTTGCGCTTGCCGGATACCACCACCGTGCCCTGCACGGCGATGCCTTGGTCGAGCGGTGCCAGGGTTGCCCAGGCAATGAAGCCGCCAAAGCCGACCAGGGTCAGCAGCCAGCCCAGTCGCACGTAAAAACGCGCGCCGCGGCCTTTATCTACCTGACTCATACGCCACCTCCGGTTGCCAGCGCGGCATTGGCGGGTTGACGTTGGGCCTGTTCCTGGGCGCGGCTCAGGGCCTGCATCACGTCATGCGCCGGCCCAAAGGCCTGCATCCGGCCCTCGCTGAGCACCAGCAGCTTGTCGGCCTGGGCAAGGGCTGCCGAGCGGTGGGTGACCAGTACCACGGTGCGGCCCTGGGCTTTCATCTGCGCAATGGCGGTGGCCAGCGCCGCCTCGCCACTGGTATCGAGGTTGGAATTGGGTTCGTCGAGCACGATCAGGCTCGGCCCGCCGTAGAGGGCTCGGGCCAGGGCGATGCGCTGTTTCTGCCCGCCGGACAGGTCGCCGCCGTCTTCGCCCAGACGCGTGTCATAGCCTTGCGGCAGGCGCAGGATCAGCTCATGCACGCCGGCCTGGCGCGCGGCCTCGACCACCTTGTGGCCATCCAGATCGGCAAACCGGGCAATGTTCTCGGCAATGCTGCCGCGCAGCAGTTCGATGTTCTGTGGCAGGTAACCGATATGCGGGCCCAGGGCCTCGCGATCCCAGCGGTGCAGGTCGGCGCCGTCCAGGCGCACGGTACCGCCCAGGGTCGGCCAGACGCCAACCAGCACCTTGGCCAGGGTCGACTTGCCCGAGCCGGAGGTTCCCAAAACGCCGAGCACTTCCCCGGCGCCAAGGTTGAAACTGATCTGCTGCAAGGTGGCCACACGCTTGCCGGGCGGCCCGGCGCTGACCTGCTCGAAACCCAGGCGCCCGCTTGGCGCTGGCAAGGCCATCGGTGCTGGCGGTTCAGGAAACTCGCGCAACAGACCATCGAGACGCTGATAGGCCATGTGCGCCCCGCTCCACTGCTTCCACACCGCAATCAGCTGATCGATCGGGCTAAGTACCCGGCCCATGAGGATGGAGCCGGCGATCATCATGCCCGGGGTCATCTGCCCCTCGATCACCAGCAAGGCGCCCAGCCCCAGCACCAGCGATTGCAGGCACAGGCGCAGCGACTTGCTGACCGCGGTGATCACTGCCGACGTATCGCTGGCCTGGTTCTGCAAGGTCAGAAAGCGCGAATGCAAGGCGAACCAGCGCTGGCGCAAGGCGCCGAGCATGCCCATGGCCTGGATGCTCTCGGCGTTGTGCAACTGGCTGCTGGCCAGGTGCGTGGACTGCTGCTGGAAACCGCTGGCTTCGACCAGCGGCTTGTGGGTCAGGCGTTCGTTGAGCACCGCCAGGGCAATCAACAGCAACGCCCCGGCACAGGCCATGACGCCCAGCCAGACGTTGAACAGAAAAATCACCGCCAGATAAATCGGAAACCAGGGCGCGTCAAAGAAGGCGAACAACGCCGGGCCGGTGACAAATTGCCTCACCTGGGTCAGGTCGTTAAGTGCTTGCCCTGCCTGCCCATCGCCCTGACGCAAGTTGCGCTCGAAGGCGGCCCGGTACACGTTCAGGTTGAAGCCCTGTTCCAGCTGGTTGCCGACACGGATAACAATGAAACTGCGGATTGCTTCCAGCGCACCAATAAACACAAAGAAACCGACCACCATCAAGGTCAGCATCCACAGGGTTGTTTCGTTTTGCGAAGAAAGTACCCGATCATACACTTGCAGCATATAAATCGAGGGCACCAGCATGAGGAGATTAATCAACGCGGTAAAACAACCCACACTCAGAAGCGTGGACTTGTGATCTGCCAGTGCTGCCCACAAGGGCGCACCGGCCTTATTAGTCGGCCTGTTCATTGTCCGCCTTTCTATCCCTGAAAAATCGGCAATTGCCTACAAGGTTTTATTATTTATTCTTACGTTCCAATAACAGTGTCTTTCCGCTCGCTGAAGTCCATTTGAAGATACCGGGCTTATAACGGTTGAAGTGCACCAATGCAGTACCGCTGCCGCCCATCAAGGCCAGGGTATCGGGAGTCGGCAGCCAGCCGCTGGGACGTTGGCGCTTGCCGATCAGTTTCTGTGCGCATTTCAGGTCGCCACGCAAGGTTTGCGATGCGTCCAATTGCAACTCACAGCCCGCGGCCCGATTGTCTTCGGGGTAAAGCGTCCATTCACCGGCCAGTTGCGCGGGAGTGGGGAGTATCAGGCTGCTTGCCATACCGACCTCGGTCATCAACATCAGGGGAATCGCGCCGAGCGCGATCATTCGCTTGAAAGCCATCTTCTGCCCGCCTCAGAAAAAGCGGCGCATGAGCGCCGCCCTTTCAGGTTGCTATCAGACCACGATATCCGTGGCGACTGCCTGACCTACAGTAGTCACCAGGAAATCAGACAGGCTGTTGCCGGTGAAGTCGATCGACAGGCTACCGAGGTTGCTTGCCTGATCGAAGCTCAGTACCGCCTCGCCGGCATGCCCGGTAAAGGCATCAACGAACTGCAGCGGCAGCTTGTTGACAGCAAAGGCCGAGATGGCCGACAGATCGATCTTGTCCTGACCGCTGACAAAATCCATGATCCGGTCGGGATTGCTCGGGGTCGAATCGCTGCTGGCAGCGAAGACGAAGGTGTCGGAACCGGCACCACCCCAGAGTTTGTCGCCACCACCGGCGCCGTAGATGATGTCGTTGCCGGCACCGCCCTTGAGCTCGTTGGCCACGGCGTTGCCGATCAGCAGGTCATTGCCCGAACCGCCGATGGCGTTCTCGACAATCGCGCCCTTGGCAATGGAAATGTTGCCGACCATGCCGCCAACGTCGGAGAACGACGCGTCATTGAGGTTGATCTTCTGGTTTTGGGTAAAACCGGAGAAGTCCAGGGTATCGTTGCCGCCACCGTCCCACACCGAGAAGACGATTTTCGACGAGGCCGAGGTGGCCGAGTAGAAATCGCGGTCGGCGGTGGAGTTGAAGCCGTATACGGTATCGCCGGAGCGGGTCGCGTAGTTGGCACCGTAGAGTTTCTGGATCGCCGCGATGTCATCCATCAGTGGCGCCGAGGAGTACACCTGCACGCCGCCCTTGGTGAAGTTCTGGCTGGTGTTGCTCTCGCCCCAGTAGCTCATGACGCTGTAGCCACGGGTATCCTGGCCGTAGGTTGCATCGGCGTAGGTTGGGTAGCCTTCCCCGGCGTTGTAGTCGCCCGGGTGGGACAGACCGAGCACGTGGCCGATCTCGTGGGTCAGGGTCTGGCGGCCGTAGTTGCCGTTCTCCGGGTTGACGTTGGCCTGGTACTGGTTGTTGATCAGGTACCAGGATTCACCCTTGTGCGAACCCGGGCGGTCGAACGGCAGATAGGCAAATGCCGCGCCACCGGTGCTGCCGTCGCTGTAGTTGCCGAAGGTCATGTGACCGTCGCCGCCTGACGCACCTTCCTTGAAGGTCACCTTGGCCACGTCTGCCCAGGACTGCATGGACAGTTTGGCCTGAGCCTTCTGCTGGCCGGAAAAGGCGCTGAACGAGCCCAGTTCCTGACTGTCGAAGCCAACAGGTGCCTTGGTCAGGAAGGTATAGGTCAGGTTGATGGTGCCGTCCTTGTTCAGGTCCTTCCAGGCGGCGCCATCGCGCAGCAACTGGGTAGCGGCCTGGTCGACCGAGAACGAAGGTTTGCCATTGACTGTCGCACTGCCGCCGCGATCATATTGATGGCCGAAACTATTGATCAGGCTGTAAGCGGAACTTGCACCGTGCGGTTGCAATACAGAGCCAGCTGAAACAATAGCGCTTTCTTTGACTTTCGACATACAGACACTTCCTTGTTTACAAAAAAGCAGTTGTTGTCCGACAGGACGCTCCCGCGGCGAGATCGTCCCATCACTCGCCTGAATGAGGCGGGGAAAAACTGACACACCAGGAATTGAACTGTCCAGCTTTTTTTGACGCCAATTTTCAATAACACTACTTGTTTATTGTCCTACAATTCAGAAGCCTTGATTTAGCGCCCTCCGCAACAATTTGCGCAAACGGTGATATATCGAGCCCAACTAAAATCGCGCCCATAGACGAAAATCGACCGAGCAGCTTTAGTTGAGAAACCGAACTTTAATTATAAGAATGCGACATGCCGTTATCCTTCAGCGGATCTACGTCTTTACTTTTTTGCGACAACTCGGCGGTGACCCTCCGTCGCCTGGCCATTGACTTGTGCCGAACCCTGGCGCTGAGTAGGGATTGGTCAATAGCCCTTTCAACCTGGACGCCACTATGACAAGACTCACGGTTCAATCCGGCGATTTCTTGCAAGGTGAAGGCGAGTACCGCAACGGATCGCTCACACTCAAGACCGCCCGCAGCCCTTCACCCGGCGAGAAGATCGCCCTTACCCGCATTTCCGATCTGATCGTTGCCAATCAGGAATCCAGTCGCAGCCTCAGCAGTGCGCTTGGCTGGGGCATGGCCGGCGCCCTGGTGGCGGGTCCGGTCGGCCTGATCGCCGGCCTCTGGCTAGGTGGCAAGGAAGAAGAGGTGACCTTCCTGGCCACGTTCAAAGATGGTCGCAAGCTGATGGCCATCACCGACAAGAAGACCTGGTCGAAAATCGACGGCAACTGGCGGCGACACGCCCAGACGGCGGCGAACGGGTGAATCCGCGCCGCCCTCGCTCGTACAGAGCAGTAGAAGCCGATTGAAAACAGGGGCACCGCCAGCCGGTCGCCCCTGCTAAGATTGCGCCCCCGCCTGCCCGGCGCAATACCGGGCGGGTTACCAGTGCCCGGGCTAGTCCCCCTCTACCCATCGGGCAAAAAGCCCTATCGGACAGCAGCCGATCAATAACGGCGCGTCCGCGTTCGCCTTCAAGGAGCTCCTGCATGACCTTGCCCCGCCCTCGCCTGTCCCTGCACCTGCTCGGCCTGAGCCTGGCAATGCCGGCCTCGCACAGCCTGGCCCAGGACAGCATCACCCTGGCGCCGGTGCAGGTATCGGAGGCCTACAGCGAGGGCTATCAGGCCCGGGAAGCCGCGGTCGGCGGCTGGCAGCCAGCGCCGCTCCTGGATACTCCGGCATCGATTGCAGTGTTCAGCGAGCAATTGCTGGCTGATCGTCAGGTGCGCAAGCTCAGCGAAGTGCTGCAAAGCGATGCCTCGGTGGGCGAAAGCTACGCACCGATCGGCTACTACGAGAACTTCAATGTACGCGGCTTTGAACTCAATGCCGCCAGCAGCTACAAGATCAACGGCCAGACCATCGCCGGTGAGCAGAACGTGGCACTGGAGAACAAGCAGCAGGTCGAGTTGCTCAAGGGCCTCTCGGGCTTGCAGAGCGGCGTGTCGGAACCGGGCGGGCTGATCAACTACGTGACCAAGCGCCCGGAGGACGTGCGCACGGTCACGGTGTCGAGCAACGAGCAGGGTGAACGCTACATTGCGACCGACCTGGGCGGCTGGTTCGGCAGCGAACGCCAGTTCGGCCTGCGCGCCAACCTGGCCCACGAAGACATCCGCTCCTACGTCGATCACGCTGACGGCAAGCGCGACTTCGCGTCCCTGGCCTTCGACTGGCAAATCAACCCCGATGCGGTGCTGCAACTGGATGCCGAGTACCAGCAGCGTGAACAGCGTTCGGTGCCGGGCTATCAGTTGCTGGGTGGCAACAGCCTGCCCCACGGCATCGACCCGCATGACCGCCTGGCCTACCAGCACTGGGCCAACCCGGTAACGATCGACTCGCTGAACCTTGGCGGGCGCTTCGAGTATCGCTTCAGCGACAACTGGACGGGCAGCGTCAGTGCTTCGCGCAGCAAGGTGGTGATCGATGACTACAGTTCGTTTGCCTGGGGCTCCAGCGAAGGCGCCTACTTCAGCGAGGCAGGCAACTATGACATCTACGACTACCGCAGCCCTGACGATACCCGCCGCACAGATGAGGCACAGGGGGCGCTCAATGGCCGCTTCGATACCCTGGGCATGGGGCATGAGCTGACCATCGGCGCCAGCGCCCAGCGCCGTACGCTCGACCAGCGCCCTTACTTCAACGAGTGGATCGGCAGCGGCAACATCTATCAACAAACGCCGGCGCTGGAGCCGTCCGAGAAGACCCCGGGCCACAGCACCCGCAGGCTCGACAGCCGCCAGTACGGGATATTCGCCAGCGACCGGATCAGCTTCAACGAACAATGGCAGACCGTGCTGGGCGCGCGCCTGGTGCGTCTGGATGAGAAGACCTTTGCCGAAGATGGCAGCCCAGGCCGCCATACCCGCGACTATCAACTGCTGCCCAATGCCGCGCTGATCTACAAGCCGCGCCCGGATATCTCCCTGTACACCAGCTATAGCAAGGGCCTGTCATCCGGTGGCACGGCGCCGTGGTTCGCCACAAACACTGCCGAGATTCTTGCGCCGACCCTGTCCCACCAACTGGAAGTCGGCATCAAGCGCGACTGGCAACGCCTGAGCCTGAGCGCAGCCTTGTTCCAGCTGCGTCAGGCCTACCAGTATTCGCAACCTGACGGCGCAGGCAACTTCACTTATGTACAGCAAGGCCAGCAAAAGAACATCGGCCTGGAACTGGGCGCCAGCGGTTGGCTCACCTCCAACCTGCAGATCAATGCCAGCGCTGCGGCAATCCGTGCACGGGTCAAGAACAGCGGCACGGCTGACTACGAAGACCATCAGGCGCTGAACGTGCCGAATTTTCGCGCCGCCATTCAGGCCGACTACAGCCTGCCGATCCCGGGCCTGGCCCTGCTCGGAGGCGCCCGCTACAGCGCCAGCAAATACGCCAACCAGGCCGGTACGGTGGAGGTCGGCAGCTATGCGGTTGTCGATCTGGGGAGCCGCTACAGCACCAAGGTTGGCGGCTATGACACGGTGCTGCGGCTGATGGTGGATAACGTCTTCGACAAGCGCTACTGGCGCGATGCCGGCGAGTATCTGGGGGATGGTTATCTGTTTCAGGGGGCGCCACGGACAGCGCGGGTTTCGGCTTCTGTGAGTTTCTGAGGCCCTCATCGCGGGCCTGTGGGAGCTGGAGTTGCCAGCGATCGAGCGCGAAGCGGTCGTAATCCAGGCAGCGCATGATGTGCTGGCTGCACTGGCCCCATCGCTGGCAAGCCAGCTCCCACAATGAATCTGCGTACGCCGCCGGACCTGTGGGAGCTGCGCGAAGCGGTCGTAGTCCAGGCAGCACCTGATGTGCTGACTGCACTGACCTCATCGCTGGCAAGCCAGCTCCCACCAAGCACCGCCGTCAGAATGGTTCGCTACCCTCGCGAATTTCCACTTCCAGCACCTCACCCAACGCAACCAGCTGCGCCGCCACGTCCCTGGTGGTGATGAAGCCACTGTAGCAGTCACTGTCGGTGGACCAGTTCCACAGCACCAGGCCCTGCTTGTGCAGTTCGTCGTGGGCCGTGACCATCAGCTCGGGCACCGTGGTGTCGTCGAGGAAGTCTTCATCCTCCGCATCTTCAACACCGAAGGTAACCTCGGCATCACGCGCCTCGGCCAACTGCCGCACGCTCTGCACAAACGACTCGGTGTCCTTCCAGTCGACGAAATACACCGATTCCCAGTCAGCCACATCCTTGACGATCCACATCAACTGCTGCGGGTCGTCCTCGAACTCTTCGACCTCATCTTCATCCAGCTCGATTTCGCGCAGCGCCTGAATGTGCTGGCGGGTCATCTCGGCCGATGGGCTGATCAGGGCCAACAACTGCTCGGCGGCGAGAATCTGCTGCTTGCTGAATACTTCTTTGAGCATCTGAAACATCCTTTTTCATGGGCAAAACAAAAAGCCCCCGGCCTTGTTCAGGTCGGGGGCTTTTCTAGATGTGGCGGTGAAGAAGGGATTCGAACCCTTGATACAGTTTCCTGTATACACACTTTCCAGGCGTGCTCCTTCAGCCACTCGGACACTTCACCGGTTCTCGCCAAGCAGTTCAGCCTGTCGAGGCGCGCTAATGTAGTCGAAAGAGGTTCTGATGGCAAAGGTTTTTTTCAGAATATTCATGCGCTTAAGCCATTTAATCAAAAAACCCCGGCACAGAGGGCAAAGCCGCCATTCTCTGGCGTGCTTTGGCAGCCCGGATTAACGCACTCCCGTCAGGACGAGCAAGCGGACCTGCAAGCTGACCGGTCAGTCAGTCACAGCGCTTTACCTCGGGCACTTGCCTGAGTAACGTCTGCCCCACTCCCCCTTAAGGAACCCTGTCATGAGTGAGCTGATTACCTACCACCTCGAAGACGGCATTGCGACCCTGACCCTGAACAACGGCAAGGTCAACGCTATCTCGCCCGACGTCATCAAGGCCTTCAATGCCGCCCTCGACCAGGCCGCGCAGGACCGCGCGGTGGTAATCATCACCGGCCAGCCGGGCATTCTCTCCGGCGGCTACGACCTGAAGGTCATGACCGCAGGCCCGAAAGAAGCCGTCAGCCTGGTCACCGCAGGCTCCACCCTGGCCCGACGCATGCTCTCGCACCCGTTCCCGGTCATCGTTGCCTGCCCGGGCCACGCGGTGGCCAAAGGCGCATTCCTGCTGCTCTCGGCCGACTACCGCATCGGCGTCGAAGGCCCGTTCAGCATTGGCCTCAATGAAGTGCAGATCGGCATGACCATGCACCACGCCGGCATCGAACTGGCCCGCGATCGCCTGCGCCGCTCGGCGTTCCACCGTTCGGTGATCAATGCCGAGATGTTCGACCCGGCCAGCGCCGTCGACGCCGGTTTCCTCGACAAGGTAGTGCCGGTCGAACAGCTGCAGGAAGCTGCGCTGACAGCGGCCCGCCAGTTGAAGAAGATCAACATGAACGCCCACAAGCACACCAAGCTCAAAGTGCGCAAAGCGCTGCTCGACATCCTCGACGACGCCATCATCCGCGACCAGGAACACCTGGGCTGACCCCCTACCAAGGCCTGATTGCAACTATTTGTGTAATCAGGCCTACACCGCCCCAATGAGCGTTTGCCGATAGAAGTGCACACCCGTACACTGCGCCGCGTTTGCCTGGTGTGAGTCGTACGATGCTTTTTATTATCCGCATGTTCCTGTTGGGGCTGCATTTTCTCCTGGCCGGTGTTCTCGGTGTGCTGGTTGGCTTGTGCCGACCGTTCAACCCGGACAACAGCCGAATCTGTGCACGCCTTTATGGGCTGCCCGCCACCTGGCTGATGCGCCTCGAGATCAAGGCCGAGGTCGGCCCGCTGTTCGATCAGCCGCCGGGCTGCGTGATCATCGCCAACCACCAGTCCAACTACGACCTGTTCGTGCTGGGTCATGTGGTGCCGCGGCGCACCGTGTGCATCGGCAAAAAGAGCCTGAAATGGGTCCCCCTGTTCGGCCAGTTGTTCTGGCTGGGCGGCAACGTGCTGGTCGACCGCGGCAACGCCTACCAGGCGCGCCGGGCAATGCAGACCACCACCCGCACCCTGAGCGAAGACGACACCTCGATCTGGGTGTTCCCCGAAGGCACGCGCAATGCCGGCGAGCACCTGATCACCTTCAAGAAGGGGGCCTTCCACATGGCCGTCGAGGCGGGTGTGCCGATCGTGCCGGTGTGCGTCAGCCGCTATGCCAGCCGCCTGAAGCTCAACGGCTGGCGTCGCAGCAAGGTGATCATCCGTTCGCTGGCGCCGATCGCCACCAGCGGCCTGACCCAGCAGGATGTGCCGGCCCTGGCCGAGCAGTGCCGCCTGCAGATGCAACACTGCATCGATCGCATGGAAGGTGAACTGGCCCAGGCGTGAACGGTTGCCGAATCGTGCCGGTCAGACCAAGCTACTGGCACGGTTAACAGAAGAAGTGGACAACCATGGGTCGAGTCGTTGCGGCGGCGGTGTACAGCGCCGGCAGAAAAGTCACCAATATCAGCCTCGATGAAGGCAGCCAATGGGCAAGCAAACCCGGTCATTTCGTCTGGATCGGCCTGGAAGAGCCCAACGCCCAGGAGCTGGCCAACCTGCAGCGCCAGTTCAACCTGCATGAACTGGCCATCGAGGACGCGCTGGAAAAGCACAGCCGGCCCAAGCTCGAGACCTTTGGCGACGCCCTGTTCATCGTCACCTACTCGCCGGTGCGCCACGAAGGCAAACTGGAGTTCATCGAAACCCATATCTTCGCCGGCAATGGCTACATCATCACCGCGCGTAACGGTCACTCGAAATCCTATGCCCTGGTGCGCCAGCGCTGCGAAGCGCGGCCGCTGCTGCTCGAACACGGTGAGGACTTCGTGCTCTACGCCCTGCTCGACTTCGTCACCGAGAACTACCAACCGGTCAGCGAAGCCATTCATGGCGAGATCGAGGAGCTGGAGCAAAGCGTGCTCAGCGGTTCGCTCAAGGAAGAGGACATCCAGCGCATCCACAGCCTGCGCCGCGACATCCTGCGCCTGCGCCGCTACGTGGCACCGATGGTCGAGGTCAGCGAAGAGCTGCAGCGCCTGACCTTCCCCTTCATCGACAAGAACATGCGCCCGTATTTTCGCGATGTGCAGATCCACGTCACCCGACAGATGGAAGACCTGGCCGGGATTCGCGATATCGCCAGCCAGACCATCGAGATCGGCATGTTGCTGGAGTCGTCACGCCAGAGCATCGTGCAGCGCAAGTTCGCCGCCTGGGCGGCGATCCTGGCATTTCCCACGGCGGTGGCGGGGATCTACGGGATGAACTTCCAGAACATGCCGGAACTGACCTGGCATTACGGCTACTTTGCCGTGCTGGGCGGGATCGCCGTGGGCTGCACGGCGCTGTATGCCAGCTTCAAGCGCTCCGGCTGGCTGTAACGGCAGGCCTCAGGCCGAGCTGCCCTGAGGTTTGTGCGCCACAAAGCGCATCATCCATTCGGCCACCGTGCTGCCCTGGTGCTCGTGCGCCAGGCTGTCGATGCCCTTGCGGTACACCTCCTGGCCAAGGTTGTGCTGGCGCAGCTCGAGCAGCGCCCGCGAATAGTCGTGAATGAATTCCGGGTGGCCCTGGAAGCACAGCACCTGGTCACCGATGTGATAGGCCGCGTTGGGACAGAAATCGCTGGAGGCAATCACCGTGGCGTTTTCCGGCAAGCGGGTGACCTGGTCCTGATGGCTGATCAGCAGGGTCAGTTCTTCAACCTGTGGGCTCATCCACGGCGCCTTGGCGTTCATCACATAACGGTGGGTACCCACCCCCCAGCCCTGATGCGCGCGCTCGCTCTTGCCGCCCAGCAGCAGCGCCAGCAACTGATGACCAAAACAAACGCCGAGTAGTTTGTCGCCACGCTGGTAGCGCTCCAACAGGAACGTCTTGAGCTTCTGAATCCACGGATCATCACCGAACGAGTCGGCCTTGCTGCCAGTGACCAGGTAGGCATCGAACACCTGGTCATCATCGGGGTACTCGTCGTTCAACACATTGTAGACGCGAAACTCGGCGGCGATTGGCTGGCGGCTGAACAGCTGCTCGAACATCCGTCCGTAGCCCTGATACTGCTCGACCAGCTCCGGTCGCAGGACGTCGGTTTCCAGGATGCAGATGCGTAGCGACATATAAATAGTCCTGAACGACAAAGGCGGGATTGCCCCGTAAAGCCTGCCCCGAATAAGGCGCGCAGGCAAGTATGATGCTCGGACGAACGGTCATCAGTTGTGGATCCACTTGCTGATGTGCTGCAAGCGTCTAGCAAGGGGAATGCTGCAGGATGGCCAAAGGCCTCATAGCCAAAACAACTTGTAACTGAATAAGTACAGATTAAAGCGTTCTAAAACACGGGTGACGTTGACCCTAAGGTTAGCTGTATACCCATTAGCAACGGTTCGCGTCTTAATGCTTCGCTGCGTCAAATCATGTTCGCCAGATCAATGACAAGGAAGCCTCTGGGCACTCAGGAATAACAACAAAAAGGCGGTCAGCCATGTTCAAACAACACAAAGTACGTCAAGCCGGGCTCATTCTTTTCGCCACCACGCTGCTGTTGATCCTGCCGAACCTTTCACGCCTGTTCGGCTGAGCGACATGCCCTCCTCCCATGGTTTGTGCCTGGCACAAGCCGGTTGTGTGCAGGTAATCTGCCGACCTTGATGGTTGGAGACTGCCCATGCGCCATTGCCTTACCTTGCTGCTTGCCCTGCTCTGCCTGCCCCTGCAGGCGGTGCAACTGACCCTGGACCTGGGCACTGGCAGCCGTCAATGGCAGAGCGCCGAGTTACTCAGACATCCGCTGGCGCAGGACATTCAGATCGACAACGATGTTTCCTACAAAAGGACCATGCATTACCGCGCAGTGCCGCTGGCTGCCTTGCTGCAGGGTGTCCAGGCTGAGGATCACCTGCAAGCGGTAGCGCTGGATGGCTTCGCCGCCGAGATGCCGGCCGCGCCTTTGCTCCAGGACGGTCCCGCCCGGGCCTGGCTGGCCATTGAAGACCCCGCACAGCCCTGGCCACCACTGGCCAAGGGCAAACCCGGCGCCGGGCCCTTCTATCTGGTCTGGAGTAACCCGCAAGCCGGGCGCATCAGCCCCGAGCAGTGGCCTTTCCAGGTTGCCAGCATTCGCCGCCTGGCCGCAGTAGCCGAGCGCTTCCCGGCCATGCGCCCGGCGCCCGGCCTGGCGGCCAATGACCCGATCAGTCAAGGCTTTGCCGTGTTCCAGAAGAACTGCCTGGCCTGCCATCGCCTCAACGGCGCCGGTGACGCCCAGTTCGGACCGGACCTGAACCTGCCGCACAACCCGACCGAGTACTTCCAGGCCGATTTTCTCCAGCGCTATATCCGTGACCCGCAAAGCCTGCGCCAGTGGCCCCAGGCGAAGATGCCCGGGTTTACCGAAGCGGTCATCAGCGACGGCGAGCTGGACGCGCTGCTTGCGTACCTGAGCCACATGGCCACGCGCAAACCCTGAGGCTCACTGCTGCTGGGCGTTGAGGGTCGGGGTCACCAGCACCTTGGCGTGCATTTGCTCGAAACCGCCGCCCCGGCGCATGCCGCGCACCGGACAGGCATCCAGGTAGTCCAGGCCCACCGCCAGCTTCAGGTGCCGTTCGGGCCGGGCCAGTTGGTTGGTGACATCAAAGCTGTACCAGGCATCCTCCAGCCAGGCTTCGGCCCAGGCGTGGCTGGCCATTTGCTGGCTGTTGCTGTCGAACAGGTAGCCGGACACGTAACGCGCCGGTACACCCAGGCTGCGCACGCACGCCAGAAAGGCATGGGTGTGATCCTGGCAGACCCCTGCCCCGCCGGCGAAAGCCTGTGCTGCACTGGTGTCTACAGCGGTACTGCCGGGCCGGTAGGCCATGCGCTGATTCAAGGCATTCATCAATTCGATCAACGCCGAGCGGTCACGCCGCTTGCGGCATTGCTGGCTGGCGAAGGCGCGCAGCGCTTCGTCGGCCTCGGTCAGACGGGTGAAGCGCAGGAACGGCAGCGGCGATTGCAGTTCGTGTTCAGCCTCACGGCGTTCATCGATGTCCACCAGCCCGCGAGCGCCGATGACCAGGTCCGAATGCGGCTCCTCCAGGCTCAGCACATGCAGGATGTTGCCGAACGGGTCCAGTTGCGCCCGCACCGGCCGCGGCAGGTCCAGCTGCCAACTGAGCACCTGCTGGCGCTCGCTGTCGTGGGGAGTCAGGCGCAGGTACTGGATGCTGGCGCGAACCTGGTCTTCGTAGTGGTAGGCGGTTTCGTGGCTAATGGTCAGTCTCATACGGCCTCCAGGTAGGCACTGTGAATGGCATTACCCAACTCACGCACCAGCGGAATGTAATGGGTCAACCAGGGGTGCAGGCCCTCGGCGAGGATTTCATCAATCGAGGTGTAGCGCAGGCGTGCGTCCACCTCGGCGGCCAGGCGCTGGGCCGGGCGGCCGTTGCCACCGGGCAGGCTGGCGAGGATCAGGTCGATTTCCTCGGTGCAGGCACGCAGCGAGCGCGGCACGTCGGCGCGCAACAGCAGCAGCTCGGCAACATGGCGGGCGGCCGGTGCATCACGGTAGATCTCGGTGTAGGCCTCGAACGACGACAGCGCACGCAGCAAGGCGCTCCATTGGTAGTAACCCCGCGCCGAACTGTCGCTGACCGCCTCGGCCTCGTCGCCGAGCATTTCGTAGCGGGCATCGAGCAGGCGCAGGGTGTTGTCGGCACGCTCGATGAAGGTGCCCAGGCGAATGAAGCGAAAGGCGTCGTTGCGCATGATGGTGCCGTAGGTGGCCCCCCGGAACAGGTGCGAGCGTTCCTTGATCCACTCGCAGAAACGGCTCATGCCATAGCGGCCCAGGCCCTGCTCGGCAATACCGCGAATCTCGAGCCAGGTGGCGTTGATGTTTTCCCACATGTCGGCGGTAATCCGCCCACGTACTGCATGGGCACTGGCCCGCGCGGCGCCGAGGCAACTGTAGATGCTCGCCGGGTTTTCCGGGTCCAGGGCAAAGAAGTGCAGCAGGCGCTCGGCATGCAACTGGCCGTGGCGCTCCAGGTAATCGTCGAGGGTGCCGGTGATCAGCAGCGGCATGGCCATTTCATCCAGGCCGTCGCCGCGGCCGTCCTGCGGCATCAGCGACAGCGAATAGCTGACATCGAGCATCCGTGCGAGGTTTTCCGCCCGCTCCAGGTAACGCGACATCCAGTACAAATCGGAGGCAGTTCTACTCAACATGACTTAATCCTCAACCACCCAGGTGTCCTTGGTTCCGCCGCCCTGGGACGAGTTGACCACCAGCGAACCTTCACGCAGGGCGACCCGGGTCAGGCCGCCAGGCACCACCCGGGTCTCGCGCCCGGACAGCACGAAAGGCCGCAGGTCGATATGCCGCGGGGCAATGCCGTTCTCGACAAAGGTCGGGCAGGTCGACAGCGACAGCGTTGGCTGGGCGATGTAGGCCGCCGGCCGGGCCTTGATCCGTGCGGCAAACGCCTCGATCTCGGCACGGGTGGCCGCCGGACCGACCAGCATGCCGTAGCCGCCGGAACCCTGGGTTTCCTTGACCACCAGTTCCGGCAGGTGCGCCAGCACGTGGGAAAGTTCTTCAGGCTTGCGGCACTGCCAGGTCGGCACGTTCTTCAGGATCGGCTCCTCGTCGAGATAAAAGCGGATCATGTCGGTGACATAGGGGTAGATCGACTTGTCGTCGGCCACGCCAGTGCCAATGGCATTGGCCAGCACCACGTTGCCACAGCGATAGGCCGCCAGCAGCCCGGGCACACCAAGCATCGAATCGGGGTTGAACGCCAGCGGGTCGAGGAAGGCATCGTCCAGGCGCCGGTAGATCACATCCACCGCCTTGGGACCATCGGTGGTGCGCATGAACACCCGCTCATCCCGCACGAACAGGTCGGCGCCCTCGACCAGCTCGACGCCCATCTCGCGGGCGAGGAAGGCGTGCTCGAAGAACGCGCTGTTGAAACGCCCGGGCGTCAGCACCACCACGCTGGGGTTATCCAGCGGGCTGGAACTCTTGAGGGTATCGAGCAACAGGTTGGGGTAATGATCGATGGGGGCGATGCGCTGGGCGGCAAACAGCTCGGGGAACAAGCGCATCATCATCTTGCGGTCTTCGAGCATGTAGCTGACGCCGCTGGGGGTACGCAGGTTGTCTTCGAGCACGTAATAGCTGCCATCGCTGTCACGCACCAGGTCGACCCCGGAAATATGCGAATAGATGTTGCGGTGCAGGTCCAGGCCCTGCATCGCCAGCTGGTACTGGTCGTTGGCCAGGACCTGCTCGGCCGGGATGATCCCGGCGCGGATGATGCGCTGGTCGTGGTACAGGTCGGCGAGAAACAGGTTCAGCGCCTTGACCCGCTGAATGCAGCCACGCTCCACCACCCGCCATTCACTGGCCGGGATGCTGCGTGGGATGGTATCGAAAGGAATCAGGCGCTCGGTGCCCTGCTCGTCGCCATAGAGGGTGAAGGTAATGCCGGCGCGATGGAACAGCAGGTCGGCTTCACGTCGACGCTGGGCCAGCAGTTCCGGCGGGGTTTCGGCCAGCCAGCGGGCGAACTCCCGGTAGTGCGGACGGACCTGGCCGTCAGCGGCGTACATTTCGTCATAAAAGGTGCGGATCATGCCGAACTCCTTGTCACCCGTGCACCCGAGCCATCGCAAGCCCCGTGCCAGCGGCATAATTCCTTGTTATTCAATAAGTTGCGTTTTAAGCGAAGAACGGCCGCACCAGATCTGTGCAACCGCCCCGGTTGCTTTGACGGCAGCGCTTCATTGCGAAGCGCCGAGCGGCCCACGGCAGACGGCCAGAGCCGCCCTGTGGGACCGTTTGATCAGGCCAGCTGACGCTCCTGCTTGACGCCCCAGCCTTCTATTTCTCCACCCAGCGGGGCAATCACCGCCTCGAAATCCTGTTCGAATTCGCCGATACCGCCATAGGTTGCAAACATCACCTTGCTCAGTTCCAGATGCCAGGCGCCATCATCGCGCTCATGCACTTGGGCACTGAGTGATTCGCCGCGAAACTTTCCTGCCGCTCGCCGCGCCCGTGCCTCGTCCGGAAATACCGCATAAAACTCGATGGGATGAATCTGCGCGAAGTTGAACCCCCCTTCTTTCATCCGACGCAAGACCGTGCTGCTGATGTCCTCGTATTGGCTGCTCATGAATCGTCCTCCTCATTACCGATGGATAGACTTTCAGTGCAAAACGCACCTGCCCGCCACACAAGACGTGCGGGGGCAATTCGAGCTGTTGCGTGACGTGGATCGGCAAGCCCGGACAATCAGAAGAAACTGCCCGACCTTGTCTGCAGCGTAGCGCCTGATTGCCCGGCGTGCCAGCCAGCCAGCGGGTTCAGGGGGCTTCAGTGATGGCGGTGATCTCTACCCCGTTCTGCTCTTTCAGCCATTTGGCCGTCGGCGAGGGTGTGCGGCCCTCGAAATCAGTGAGGTCCAGTTCGTCCATGACCGGAAACAGATGGGTACGAATCAGCCGCGCAGCCTCTTCGATGCTCGGCTCAAGCTCTGCGGTGAGAGGCAGCGAGGTACGCTCGCCCTTCTGATCAACAAAAGTAATGACCCAGTCTTTCATTGGACTCTCCTCTGTACCGATGTTCAGGGTGAATCTGGCCTACCTTCCGTTGACCTCGCCGCGGGGTGGTTGTTCAGTCGACTTGCGGCTCAAAGCGATGGCCGCCCGGCAGCGCACGTATGCTTTGCAGCGTGCGCAGGAATTGGTCCCTGGAGGGCTCGAACTCCAGCGGCGGCTCGGAGTGTTCATCGGTCACTCCCAGTACCACGGTGGGCTGGTAGCCGGAGCTCACGGCGCCAGCGACCATCCTGAACGTTTCAGTGGCCGCCGGCTTGAGACTGTCAGGCTCATAGACGCGAAAGCGTGCGCCGCCGAACCTGCCCTTGGCGGCACCGATCCGCACGCTTGAGGGCCCGAACTTATCGACACTGATATGCATCGGAAACGGGTTGACAATCAGTCGATCCAGCAGCATCGGCACCATCTCGACGGCCTTGTCGCTGTCACTGCTCATGCTCAGGCGGTGCAGCAGTTTCGGGTTGTCTGCAGGGTTGAGGCCCAGGGTGATGGCGTGGCGCGGTGTGCCATCGTCGGCAATGAAGCCGAAGGGCACACAGAAGCCGTTGTCCTGGGGAATTTCGTATTGCTTGCGGGTGCGGAACGCGGCCAGCACAGCGCGCGCCCTGGGCTCCAGCCGGGCCAGCGCAGCGGTGTCTGTAGCCGTATTGGCGCCACTGTAGAATTTGAATCGGTAGATGCGTTGATCGCGCCACAGGTAGGCAGTCAGATTACCTTCATACCAGTTTGCAGAGGCGTCCGGCACACCCAGCTCGATAAAGCGCTCATGCTCGTACTCTACATCGGTCGGCCATTGTGCCTGCTCCGCGAAGAAGGCATCGCGCTCGACCTGCAGCTTCGCCACCGGCCGCCCCTCGGCAGTAAATTGCTTGATCATGTCCTCAAGCACCACCAGCTGCGAAGTCACATAGCCTATGCGCTGGAGCTTTTCACGCAAGTCGTAGTACTGATCACTCAGGGCCCTGTAGCGCGCTTCATCGTCACGGCTCGCAGAGATGGCAGCATCCAGCGCCTCCATCTGCGCCTTCACCACCCGCTCCTGCGCCGGGCCACGGGTGAGGCTCTGCACATAGCGGATCTGTTCGTAGAGTGCACGGGTGGTCAACGGGCTGACCTCGATGTCGACCAGAAAGGGCAGCTCGCCGGTCAACCCTTCGCCGTAGGCAATCTGCTTGTCCCCAGGGGTGATCGTGGGGTCGGGGAGATCGAAATTGTAGTATTGCCAGTAACCACTGGAAACGTGCCAGGCAATGTCCTGGGGTACATCGAACTGCACCCGGCCCAAGCATTCGGTGCGCCAGCCGGGGGGCGCCTGGTAATCCGCTGAGGCAACATCGGCCACCGCCAACAGTGAATGGCACAGGCAGGCAAACAACACGAACACTCGCACGCAAAAATCCTTTTTTGATGGGCGCCATTCCAGCCCCCGCTTCCCGAGGCGCGCAATTTGAGCATCCATGGCACAAAAAGCCAAGACCCCGGCAAGCCGGGGTCCTGTTTACAGCGCTAGCAACGACGTTATTCCGGGGTGCCGTGCACTACACCCGCGGTGTTGTCCAGCAAGCTCTTGGTCGCCGTCTGGATGAACGACTCGAGCTTGTGAGTCAGGTCCTTCTGGTCCGGGGCTTCGATCAGCTCGGCCTTGAAGTTGGCGCCCAGCTCGTAGCGGTACATGCGTGGCGACATGTCCTTGGCCTCGATCAGGATGCGATCGCCCTTGACCAGGCCGACGATCTGCTCGCTGCCCGATGGTTTGATCATGCCGAAGCCCGGATCACCGGCCGGCAGGTTGAGCAGGTCACGGCCCCAGCACTGGTGACGGGTTTCGCCGCCCAGGCGGCCCATGATGGTCGGCACGATGTCGATCTGGGTACCCACGGTGTGGTTGACCGCACCGAACTTGTCCTGGATGCCCGGGGCAATCAGCAGCAGCGGCACGTTGAAGCGCCCGAGGTCGAGCTCGGTGACCTGCTGGTGGTTGCCGAAGCCATGGTCGCCAACGATGACGAACAGGGTTTCCTTGAAGTAAGGCTCCTTGCGCGCCTTCTCGAAGAACTGGCCCAGGGCCCAGTCGGAGTAGCGCATGGCGGTCAGGTGCTCGTCCAGGCGGCCCTGGCCTGTGACCTTCTCGACCGGCAGATCCTTCGGCAGCGCATACGGCGTATGGTTGGACAGGGTCTGCAGCAGCGCGTAGATCGGCTTCTTGCCATCGTGCCGGGCCAGCTCTTCGTTACCGCGGTCGAACATGTCCTGGTCGGACACGCCCCAGGTCGGGTCGGAGAACACCGGATCGACGAAGTCGTTACGGCCGATGAAGGTGGTCATGCCCTGGTTGCCGAAGAAACCGGACTGGTTGTCCCAGGCAAAGTCACCGTTGTAGACGTAGACGTCGTCGTAGTCACGGGCGCTGAGCAGCGCCGGCAGGCCTGAAAGCTTGTGGCCGCCTTCCGGGGTCTGCATCAGGTACTCGAAGCCCGGCAGGTTCGGGTAGCAGGCCATGGTGGCGAACATGCCCTGGTGGGTGTGGGTGCCGTTGGAGAAGAAGCGGTCGAACAGCAAGCCCTCTTTCGCCAGTTTGTCGAAGTACGGGGTGATGTTGTTCGGGCTGCCCAGGGCGCCTACCGAATGACCGGCGAAGCTCTCCATGAGGATCACCACGACGTTCTTGATCGGCAGGGTGTTGTCCGCTGGCGGGATGAAATCACGGCGCACCGCAGCGCTGTCGGCATCGACCAGCTTGTCGTTGCCAGTCAGCAGCATGTCGCGCACGGTCTGGGTAGCCAGGCCCTGCTCGATGGTCGACTTCCAGATGTTGGCGCGGTCCTCGCCGAAACGGCTCTTGGCGGCGTCGATCAGGGTCAGGGTACCGTTCAGGCCCAGCTGGTTGACGAAGTTCGAGTCGGTGGTGAAGGCATCGCCCCAACGCATGGGCGGGCCCTGGCGCAGGGTGCCGCGGGCAGCGATGACCGCCACCAGCAGGATCATGAAGAACACCACGCCACGCACATACCAGGGCGCTGCGCTGGCCATCTGGCTTTCATACACGTCATTAGGCCGGGTCAGGCGGTCGATGCCCTTGAACAGCAGGCTCAGCAGCCAGGTGCCAAAGGCCCAGGCCAGCAGGTAGCGCACCACCGGGAAGCCGTACCAGAGCATGCTCAGGACGGTTTTCGGGTCTTCCTTGACGTACTGGAACACCAGGCCGTTGAGGCGCTGGTGGAACTCGCGATAGAAGTCCATCTCCATCAGGCCGAGGAACATGACGATGCTCGAGGCGATGGTCAGCCAGGCCCGGAACAAGCCGCGCGCGGCCATCGCCCGGGTGCTGAGGATTGCCAGCAGCAGCGGAATGCTAAGGTACACCACAACCCGCAGGTCGAAGCGCAGGCCATTGAGGAAACCCTCGGCCACGGTCGACATCGGCGTGTCGCCGATCATGTCGTTGTTGTAGACCAGCAGGGCCAGGCGAACCAGGCTGAGCATCAGCATGATCACCAGACCGCACAGCAGGGTGTAGGCCAGATGCGATTTCAGCGTCGTTTGCAACGGGCGCGATGCAGCCCGCTGTTGACTCAAGGCGTCCGTGGTAGCCATGAATTGGAAGATCCCTAGGGTTCAGGTTCGAGGAAGGCGGTAAAACGAATCGGCAAATGTGCCCTAAACGCGAGCGCGTTGCACGGCCATTCGGCGAACGGATAATTGCGCGCGCAAATTGTCGGCAATCGATTGTGAAAATTTCGTAATAGAATCAGGGTTATCAGCAAAGAGATCATTACGCCATGTTTTATCGCTACCTCCCAAGCCCGCTTGGCCCGCTGCTATTGGCAGGTGACGATCAGGGCCTGCGCATGCTGCACATGGACGCCACCCAACCCTGGGAACTGGCCGAGGACTGGCAGCCGGCCAGCAACCAGCTGGACGATGTGGCGCGCCAGCTGGACCAGTACTTTGCCCGTCAGCGCGAACAATTCGAAGTGCGCCTGGCCCCCCAGGGTACGCCGTTCCAGCGCGAGGTGTGGCAGGCCCTGCAGCGCATTCCCTATGGCACCACCTGCAGCTACGGCGAGCTTGCCCAGGCTATTGGCAACCCCAGATCGGTGCGGGCAGTGGGCACTGCCAATGGTGCCAACCCGATTGCAATCATCATCCCCTGCCATCGAGTGATTGGCAGCAATGGCACCCTCACCGGGTTTGCCGGGGGCATCGAGCGCAAGCAGATCCTGTTGGAACTGGAGGGGACCTGGTTGATCTGAAGATTATCGCGGGGCAAGCCCGCTCCCACAGAGCTACAGCCGCACATTGCCCCGCGGCCCGGCGATCGCCCAGATGATCAGGCCCAGTACCGGCAGCAGCAGAATCAGCAGGATCCAGAGAATCTTGGCGCCACCACTGGCACCGCTCTTGATCACATTGATGATCGCCCAGATGTCCAGGGCGAGGATGATCAGCCCAACCAGGCTATTGAAAGTAGAACCCATGGTGTTGCTCCCTTGATCGAGCCTGCCCCTCAGGATAGCTGGCTATCAGCCCCATAGAGGCGAATCGTTCGCCGCGGCCCTGTAGCGCTGGTTACACTCGTTTCATCGAATTGCGCCAGAGAGGACCCTATGCCACCCGCCCACAGCCACAGCAGCTCCGCCCCCGTCCCACTGTGGAACGCCTGGCTGCAACAGGCACAAAGTACCCCGTGGCTTAGCGCAGGCCTGGGCCTGAGTTTGCTGGTGGTGCTCGGTCTGCTGATCGCCAGTGCCTGGAATGCCGTGCATGGCGACCACCAGCAAAACCTGCACATGGCCATGCTCGGCGGCCTCGCCGGGTTTGCCGCCACCGCACTGGGCGCGGTCATGGCCGTGGTGCTGCGTGAAATCAGCGCGCGCACCCAGGATGTGATGCTCGGGTTTGCCGCAGGCATGATGCTCGCCGCCAGTTCGTTCTCGCTGATCCTGCCGGGCCTCGACGCAGCCCGGGAGATCACCGGCAACGGCCCTTACGCGGCACTGACGGTGGTGATCGGCATGGGCCTGGGCGTGCTGCTGATGCTCGGCCTCGACCGCTTCACCCCGCACGAACACGAAAGCACCGGCCCGTGCGGCCCGCAGGCGGACCGGATCAACCGCGTGTGGCTGTTCGTGCTGGCGATCACCCTGCACAACCTGCCCGAGGGCATGGCCATTGGCGTCAGCTTTGCCAGCGGCGACCTCAATGTCGGCCTGCCGCTGACCAGCGCCATCGCTATCCAGGATATTCCCGAAGGCCTCGCTGTGGCTCTGGCGCTGCGCGCAACCGGTCTTTCGACCTTCAAGGCGGCGCTGGTGGCGATCGGCTCGGGCCTGATGGAGCCCATTGGCGCCGTGATCGGCCTGGGCATTTCCACCGGCTTTGCCATTGCCCACCCGGTGAGCATGGGCCTGGCTGCCGGGGCGATGATCTTCGTGGTATCCCACGAAGTGATCCCGGAAACCCACCGCAATGGCCACCAGACTTCGGCAACCCTGGGCCTGATGGGCGGCTTTGCAGTGATGATGTTCCTCGATACCGCTCTCGGTTAAACGTGCACGGCAACCCGCAGCGCTTCCAGGGCCGGCGCTGCGGCGATGCCGACTTCAGCGCACAGCTCCAGCACTCGCGGCAGGTCGTCGTTGCCAACCAGTACCATCTGCAGCTCATCGTCGAGCAACTGGCTGAAGTTCATCAGCACATAGCCGCCGGCTTCCTTGTTCATCGCCCCCATCTGCACCTGGATGCGGTTGAGTGCGGTCAGCGGCTCGACCTTGGCCAACTGCTTGGGCTTGAGGTTGAACGGCACGGTCTTGTCAAAGGAGTCGACGATCTGGGCGAACAGGTCCTGGTAGGTATCGGCCTGGAACAACACGGTATCGGGCAGGCTGCCGACGACAATCCATTCACCCAGCGGGATCGGGAAGCTGTCGTCGTAGTTGATGTCCGGGTTGGCGGCGAGGAACGCCTGCGGGTCGGCATAGGCCTGGGCGGCTTCGTCGGCGATGCGCGCAATGTCTTCCTCGCGCATGCAGCCAGCGCTGATTTTGCCGATGAGTTCGACCAGTTGGGATTTCATGAAGGGGCCCTGCGACGGTGAAAAAAGTCGCCAAGGATAGCCGTAAAAGGCCCCGGAGGGTTAGCCGAGCAGCTTGAGCAACTGCTCGGTAGTCTCGGGAGCCCCCATGGTTTGCGCAGCGCCCAGGGCATCGGCGCCACGGGCGTCACGATGGCGTGGGTTGGCGCCCTTGGCCAGCAGGTAATCGACGATCACGGTGCGGTTGAACATCGCCGCCATCATCAGCGCGGTGCGCCCATCAGCGGAAGTGCCATCGACCTCGGCGCCTCTATCCACCAGCAGCTGGACCATCTCCAGGTTGCCCTTGAACGCGGCGCCGGCAATGGGCAGCTGTCCCTTGTCATTGGCAATCTGCGGATCGGCACCGTACTCGAGCAACACCGCGACGGCATCCAGATGCCCGTGGTAACTGGCAAGCATCAGCAAGGTGTCGCCATTGCCATTGCGCAGGTTCACCGGCAGGCCGTTTTCCAGCAAGCGCCCGAGCATTACCGCGTCGCCCTTGCGCGCCCGGTCGAACACCTCTTCGGCGAACGCCGCAGCCTCGTCGTCGTTCATGGGCGTGGGGCTACGTTGGTCAGACATGGGGAACCTCCTGGCTATCGGAAAGGCCCAAGTCTTTGTCAGGGAGCGCGCGGGGTCAACTGGGGATAAGTCATGGCCATGACAGAAGAAATCTATTGGCCGAGGCAGCACTGCAAAATGCACTGTGCAAAATGCACGACCATGCAGAATGCACGGCGGAGCGCTTCAATGAAATTCATAAACCATTGATTAATAAGAGTTTTATTTAAAACAAAAGCTGGCACAGTCGCTGCACCTGTCACTCCATGTCTGCCACTAACAGTCAGGAGCTGATATGGACCTTATCCAGGAAAAATTCGCCTCGGTATTCTCCGCCTACGACGTCACCACCCAGGCGCGCCCCGACGGTGGAATTCTGCTGACCCTGCGGGCAACGGACGGTACCCAGACCAAGCGCTCGATTTCTTATGCACAACTGCACAGTGCCGAACAGCTGTCGTGGGCGATCAGTGCGATTCGCCGCGACCTGGCTGAACAGGCCAGCGAGTTGCCGGTGATTTCGCTGTTGCAGAGCCAGCAGCGGTTTGCCTTGCCGACTTATCGGTAACTTCGCGGGGCAAGCCCGCTCCTACCCGAAACAATTGGTTTTCCCCGCCCCGGCGTTTTTTCGTCGTCCCGACACGGGAAACTTTT
>NZ_JBGOGX010000057.1:0-82104 GCF_054788455.1 Pseudomonas sp. ZL2
ATGCTGTCAGTCAGTAACGAATCATCACCGACTTGAGCTCGGTATAGTCCTCGATAAACGCGCCACCAAACTCCCGTCCAATCCCCGACGCCTTCACTCCGCCAAACGGCACCGCCGGGTCCAGCAGGGTATGCATGTTCACCCACACCGTGCCGGCCTGCACCTGCGGTACCAGGCGCAAGGCCTTGCTCAGGTCGTTGGTCCACAGGCTGGCGCTCAGGCCATAGGGGCTGTCGTTCATCAGCGCGATCAGTTGCTCTTCATCGTCGTAGGGCAGGAAAGTCGCCACCGGGCCGAAGGTCTCTTCATTGAGCAGGCTGTCGTTCACTGAATTGGCCAGGATCACCGTCGGCTCCACGTAGCACCCCGGGCCTTCGAGCAAGCGGCCGCCATGAATGATCTGGCTGTTCTCGCTGCGTGCCTTGGCAAACAACGCGCCGAGTCTGGCCTGGTGCTGCTTGTTGCTCACCGGGCCGAATTCGCTGGTTTCATCCAGCGGCGAGCCGATCTTCAACTTTGCCAGGCGCTCGCTCAAGGCCCCGGTCACCGCCTCGATCTGCGAGCGATGCACATAGAAGCGCTCGGCTGCCGCGCAGATCTGCCCGGAATGCAAAAAGCCCGCTTCGATGATGCCGTCTACTGCTTTGCTCAAGGCTACATCGCGGAGGAACCCGGCCGCGTTCTTGCCGCCCAGTTCCAGGGTGGTGCGGGTCAGGTTGGCGGCCATGGCGCTCTGGCCGACGGCAAGGCCGGTGGGCACGGAGCCTGTGAACGAGACCTTGTCGGTGCCTGGGTGTTCGATCAGCGCCTTGCCGGCCATGCCGCCACCGGTCACCACATTCAACGCCCCTGCGGGCAGGCCGGCGTCAATGGCCAGTTCGGCAATGCGCAGGATGGTCAGCGGGGTGAATTCGCTGGGCTTGATGATGATGCTGCAACCGGTGACCAGTGCCGAGCCGAGCTTCCACAGGGCGATCATGGTCGAGAAGTTCCAGGGCACGATGCCGACTACCACGCCGACCGGCTCGCGCAGGGTGAAGGCGGTGTAGCGCTCGCCGTTGAACGAGGGCAGCGACGGGGTGAGGGTCTGGCCGCTGAGCTTGGTCGCCCAGCCGGCGTAGTAACGCAGGAAGTGCGCGGCCTGATCGACCTCGAAATTGCGCGAGATATTGATCAGCTTGCCCGACTGGCAAGTCTCCAGCTGCGCCAGCTCTTCCCGGTGTTGTTCGATGAGATCGGCGAGTTTCAGCAGCACGCTGGCACGCACGGCAGGGGCGGCCTGTGACCACTGGGCAAAGCCGCGACGGGAAGATGCGACGGCATCGTCGACAGTGTGCACGCAGGCTTCGGCCACACGGCTGATGACCTGGTCGCTGGCCGGGTCGATCACCTCAAGGTAGTGGGGATTGTCTGCAGGCTGCTGGCGACCGTCGATAAAGCTGCTGTGCTCACGTTGAAGAAACCCGCGCACCTGGGGCAAAAGGCTGATGTTGCTCATGGGACGAACCTCAAGGAAAAGCAAAGCCTCGACCCTAGCGCAGCCTACCCGCGCCGGCTTGACTGAGCCTGCCGCCGGCCATGCACCGGCCTGCCAGGTGCTTTGTAATCTGCAGGTTTTGCCCGTAGGCTGCGGCATCCGCCTGTGCAGGAGCGCCCCTTGAACCCGATTTTCGCTTCCCTGAGCATCGCCCACCTGCGTGCGCTGCAAAGCATGCTGCAACTGAAAAACCTCAGCCATGCCGCCGAGCGCCTGGGCAGCAGCCAGTCGGTGCTCAGCCGTCAGCTGGCACATATGCGCGAGGCGTTCGACGACCCGCTGCTGGTGCGTCAGGGCCGCGGCTATGTGTTGAGCGAACGCGGCGAAAGCCTGCTCGTGCCGCTGGGCCAGGTGCTGGCCGAGCTTGAGGCCTTGCGCCAACCGCAGGCCTTCGACCCCCAACGCTGCGAGCGGCGCTTTTGCCTGGCGGCCTCGGACTATATCGCCGAGCACATGCTGCCATTGTTGGTCAGCACCCTGGAGCTCGAAGCGCCGGGGGTGTCTATCGAGTACCGCACCTGGCAGCCGGGGCAGTATGAACTGCTCGCCAGTGGCGAAGTCGACCTGGCCACTACGCTGTTCGACGACGCCCCGGCCAACCTCCACGGGCGTATGCTCGGTGAAGACCGCGCCGTGTGCCTGATGCACCGCGAGCACCCATTGGCGAGCAAAACCGAACTGACCCAGGACGATTACCGGGCCTGGAACCATGTGCGCATTTCCGGCGGTGGCGACAAGGACAGCTTTATCGACCGCCACCTGCGCGAGCAGGGCCTGAGCCGGCGCATCAGTCTGCAGGTGCCGTTCTACTCGGCGGCGGTGCAGGTGGTCGGCAGCAGCCAGGCGCTGGTCACCGTGCCCGAGCACATCGCCCGCCAGCTCAGCCGCTTGCACCCGTTGACCTGGCGGCCGCTGGCTTTTGTCGAGCACACCCAGCGCTACTGGGTGGTCTGGCATCAACGCCTGCACGCCTCGGCCGAGCACCGCTGGTTGCGCAACCTGGTGTTCGAGCAGTGGCAGCGGTCACAGTTCGGCGTGCACGGCGGCCATGCGCATTCGCCATAGCAGCTATGCGCCGGGCGGCGTTTTTTGTCGGTTGGCCAGGGCCTAGACTCAGGCCCACTTACCGACAACAACAGGAGCCGCTGCATGAGCCCGGAAGAATTTCGCAAACATGGCCACCAACTGATCGACCTGATCGCCGACTACCGCCAGGGTGTCGGCGAATTGCCGGTCATGGCCCAGGTTGAGCCCGGTTACCTCAAGGCGGCATTGCCAACCTCGGCGCCGGCTCAGGGTGAGCCGTTCGAGCAGATCCTCAAGGACGTCGACCAACTGGTCATGCCCGGCCTGTCCCACTGGCAGCATCCGGATTTTTTCGGTTACTTCCCCTCCAACGGCACCTTGTCGTCGGTGCTCGGCGATTTCCTCAGCACCGGCCTTGGCGTACTCGGCCTGTCGTGGCAATCCAGCCCGGCGTTGAGCGAACTGGAAGAAACCACCGTCGACTGGCTGCGGCAGATGGTCGGCCTGTCGGATCAGTGGAGCGGGGTGATCCAGGACACCGCCTCCACCAGTACCCTGGTGGCGCTGATCAGCGCCCGCGAGCGCAGTAGCGATTACGCCCTGGCCAAGGGCGGCCTGCAAGGGCAGGGCAAGCCGTTGATGATCTACACCAGCGCCCAGGCCCACAGCTCGGTGGACAAGGCCGCGCTGCTGGCAGGCTTTGGCAAGGACAACATCCGCTATATCGAAACCGATGAACACTTCGCCATGCGCCCGCAGGCACTGGCCGCGGCCATCGAAGAGGACCTGGCCAACGGCCTGCAGCCCTGCGCGGTGGTGGCAACCACCGGTACCACGACGACCACCGCCCTCGATCCACTGCAGCCGATCGGTGAGATCGCGCGCCAGTTTGGCCTGTGGCTGCACGTTGATTCGGCCATGGCCGGTTCCGCGATGATCCTTCCGGAATGCCGCTGGATGTGGGATGGCATCGAACAGGCCGATTCCATCGTGGTCAACGCGCACAAGTGGCTGGGCGTGGCCTTTGATTGCTCGCTGTATTTCGTCCGTGATCCGCAGCACCTGATCCGGGTCATGAGCACCAACCCCAGCTACTTGCAGTCGGCGGTCGACAGCAAGGTCAAGAACCTGCGCGACTGGGGCATTCCGTTGGGGCGGCGCTTCCGTGCCTTGAAACTGTGGTTCATGCTGCGCAGCGAAGGCATCGAGAATCTGCAGCAGCGCTTGCGCCGCGACCTGGACAATGCCCAATGGCTGGCCGAGCAGGTGCGTAATGCCCAGGGCTGGGAATTGCTGGCGCCGGTGCAGTTGCAGACCCTGTGCATTCGCCATCGGGGTGATGGCCTGGAAGGTGAGGCGCTGGATGCGCATACCCGCCGTTGGGCTGATCGGCTCAATGCGTCAGGGGTGGCCTATGTCACCCCGGCGACCTTGAATGGCCGCTGGATGGTACGGGTGTCGGTGGGGGCGTTGCCGACCGAGCGTGAGCATGTGGCTGAGCTTTGGCGGAATTTGCAGCAGGTGGTTCAAGGGTAACCTTCAGGGCCCAATCGCTGGCAAGCCAGCTCCCACAGGGGCCGGTGCATGCTGACCCTGTGGGAGCTGGCTTGCCAGCGATGAGGCCCTTGAACCCACAAAAAACGCTATGAAAAGTACAATCTTGCCTGTGGAAGTTGCATTTTCCCCCTGAGCCAAGCCTCCCATACTGGCCCCTGCATCCGCTGCCACCTGCCACTTCGCAGGCCTCGGCGGACATCCAATAATAAGCAGGGCCCCTCATGAAAAAGCCAAATCCGCTGCTCGAAGACCTCCGTTCGATTCTGCCCACCATCGCCACCAATGCCGCCCGTGCCGAGCAAGACCGCAAGGTTCCGGCCGAAAACATTGCCCTGCTCAAAAGCATCGGCCTGCACCGCGCCTTCCTGCCTAAACCCTATGGCGGCCTGGAAATTTCCCTGCCGCAATTTGCCGACTGCATCGCCTTGCTCGCCGGCGCGTGCGCCAGTACCGCCTGGGCCATGAGCCTGCTGTGTACCCACAGCCATCAGCTGGCGATGTTCCCGGCCAAGCTCCAGGACGAAATCTGGGGCGACAACCCCGACGCCACCGCCAGCAGCAGTATCGCCCCGTTCGGCAAGGTCGAGGAGGTCGAGGGCGGTGTGCTGTTCAGCGGCGAGATGGGCTGGAGCAGCGGCAGCGACCATGCCGAGTGGGCCATTGTCGGCTGCCGTCGGGTCAACGCCGAAGGCAGCCAGGATTACTGCTTCGCCGTGCTGCCGCGCAGCGATTACGAGATTCGTGACGACTGGTTCGCCGCCGGCATGAAAGGCAGCGGCACCAAGACCCTGGTGATCGACAAGGTGTTCGTCCCCGAGCACCGCATCCAGAAAGCCAAGGACATGATGGAAGGCAAGTCGGCAGGCTTTGGCCTGTACCCGGACAGCAAGGTGTTCTACTCGCCGTACCGTCCGTATTTCGCCAGTGGCTTTTCGACCGTCAGCCTCGGCATTGCCGAGCGCATGCTTGAAGCCTTCCGCGAAAAGACCAAGAACCGTGTGCGCGCCTACACCGGGGTCAATGTCGGTGCCGCCACCCCCGCACTGATGCGCCTGGCCGAATCCACCCACCAGGTTGCCGCCGCCCGCGCATTTCTGGAAAAAACCTGGCAGGAACACGCCGAGCACAGCGAGCGTCACCAATATCCGACGCGCGAGACCCTGGCGTTCTGGCGCACCAACCAGGGCTATGCGGTGAAGATGTGCATCCAGGCGGTCGACCGGTTGTTCGAAGCCGCTGGCGGCACCGCCTGGTTCGACAGCAACGAGATGCAGCGGCTGTGGCGCGATGCACACATGACCGGCGCCCATGCCTACACCGACTACGACGTTTGCGCACAGATCCTCGGCCGCGAACTGATGGGCCTGGAGCCCGATCCGAGCATGGTCTGAAGTACACCGCCAATAACAACAATGACGGCTGCCGCTCTAGGCAGCCGGGGAGTCTTGCATGTCTACTGCAACCGCAACGGCCTTCGACAGCCGCGCCTTTCGCCGCGCCCTGGGCAATTTCGCCACTGGCGTTACCGTGGTCACCGCCGCCGACCCGCAGGGCAATCTGGTCGGGGTCACTGCCAACAGCTTCAACTCGGTGTCCCTCGACCCGCCGCTGATTCTCTGGAGCCTCGATAAGCGCTCCAGCAGCCTGGCGGTGTTCGAGGCAGCCAGCCATTTTGCGGTGAACGTTCTCGCCGCCGACCAGATCGATCTGTCCAATAACTTCGCCAAGCCCAAGGACGATCGCTTTGCCGGCATCCGCTATCAGGCCGGCGAGGGCGGGGCGCCGATCCTGGCGGATTGCTCGGCGTGCTTCCAGTGTGAAACCCACCAGATCCTCGATGGCGGCGATCACTGGATCATGCTCGGCAAGGTGCTGGCCTTCGATGATTGCGGCCGTTCACCGTTGCTCTATCACCAGGGTGCCTATTCCATGGTGCTGCCGCACACCCGCATGACCCGCCGTGAAGAAGGCCAGCCGCCGAGCAGCCATTTCCAGGGGCGCCTGAGCCACAACCTCTACTACCTGATGACCCAGGCCCTGCGCGCCTACCAGGCCAGTTACCAGCCGCGGCAGCTGTCCAGTGGCCTGCGCACCAGCGAGGCGCGGATGCTCATGGTGCTGGAGAACGACGCCGGGCTGAACCTGGCCGAGCTGCAGCGCGAAGTGGCCATGCCGGCGCGGGAAATCGACGAGGCGGTGGCCAACCTCAAGCGCAAGGGCCTGGTGTGCGACAGCGAAGCGGCCGGGCATGTGCGCCTGACCATCGCCGGCATCGACCAGACCGAGGGCCTGTGGAGTATCGCCCGCGAGCAGCAGGACAAGGTGTTCGGGACGTTCAGCGAGGAGCAGATTGCGACCTTCAAGACCGTGCTGCAGGCGGTGATTCGCAGCTGTTGAAGTTTGATCGCGGGGCAAGCCCGCTCCTGCAGGAGCGCTTGCGTCGCGATGCTTTTATATTTCTCCTTAAATTGTTATGTTATTACATATATTTTAAGGAGCCCCCATGAACTACCCCGTAGGAAGGTTATCCCTGGGCCTGTCCGCCTCGCTGCTCGCCCTGCCAGCCGTTGCCGCCGACGCCGTAGTACTCGATGCCCTCAACGTCAACGAGCGCCATTACGAAGAAACTGCGACCGGGCCGGTGCAGGGCTATCGCGCAAGCCGCTCGAGCACCGCGACCAAAACGGACACTGACATCCGCGACACCCCGCAAAGCATTGCCGTGGTGCCCAGCCAAGTGCTCGAGGATCTGAACAGCACGCGCATCGACCGCGCCCTGGACTTTGCCGGCGGTGTCAGCCGGCAGAACAACTTTGGTGGCCTGACCTTCCTCAACTACAGCGTGCGCGGCTTTACCACCGGCGAGTTGTACAAGAACGGCTTTGCCGTCAATCGCGGTAGCTACAGCGCCCCGGATACCTCCAACATCGAACGCATCGAAGTGCTCAAGGGCCCGGCGGCCAGTTTGTATGGGCGCGGCGATCCGGGTGGGCTGGTGAACATCGTCACCAAGCGCCCGCAAGCCGAAGCCTTTACCCAGTTCAAGGCCAGCGCCGGCAGTTGGGACCGCTACCGCAGCAGCCTGGACGTGAATACGCCGCTGAGCGAAGACGGCCGGGTGCTGTCGCGGGTGAACATGGCGGTGGAGGATAACGGCAGCTTCCGCGATTACGTCGGCAGTGAGCGGCGCATCGTCAGCCCGTCGCTGAGCTGGCAGTTGAGCCTCGAGACCCTGCTGTCGATCGACACCGAGTTCTCGCGCACCGAGTCGGTGTTCGACCGTGGTATCCCGGCGGTCAACAATGAGCTGGGCTCGGTCAGCCGTTCGACCTTTCTGGGCGAGCCCAACGACGTGCGAATTCGCAACGACAACCAGACCCTCGACCTGACCCTGGAACACCACCTCAACGACAGCTGGAAGCTGCGCCTGGCCAATCACTACACCCAGGGCCGGCTCAAGGGCAACAGCTCGGAACCATCGCGGGTGGTCGGTACCACCATCAGCCGGTTCTACCGGGAGCGCGATTTCGAGTGGAACGACAACATTACCCAGGCTGAGCTGCATGGCCAGTTCCAGTTTGCCGGCTGGGAGCACCAGAGCCTGATCGGCCTGGAATACGAGAACTACCGCAACAGCCAGAAGTACCCGCAAAGCGCCACCTCGCTCGGCTATGGCCTGGACATCTACAACCCGGCGTACGGTCAGGCAAAACCGCCGCTGATCAACCCCAATGACTTCTTCGAGCGCACTGAAAGCTATGCCCTCAACCTGCAGGACCAGATTGCCTTTACCGACCGTTTGCGCGGCCTGGTGGGCGTGCGCCTGGAGCACATCGAGCAGACCGCGCAAAACCGCACTACACAACTGAGCAACAGCCAGGAAAAAGACGTTGCCACGCCGCGTGTCGGCCTGCTGTACCAACTGACGCCAGAAGTTGGCGTGTTCGCCAATGCCTCGACCTCGTTCAAGCCCAACAGCATCGGTACCCGGGGCCAGATCTACAAACCGGAAAAAGGCCTGGGTTATGAAACCGGGCTCAAGCTGGATCTGTTCGACAGCCGCCTGGGGGCGACCATCGCGCTGTTCCAGATCGACAAGGAAAACGTCATCACCACCGATGCCTTCGGTGACAGCATCGCCGCCGGCAAGGCGCGCAGTCAGGGTGTCGACCTGCAGTTCAGCGGCCAGCTCAGCGACGCCGTGCGCGTGATCGGCGCCTATGCCTATATCGATGCCGAAGTGACCAAGGGCGATGCCGCCTTGCCCAAAGGCAGCGACCTGCTGGGCATCCCGCAGCACAGCGGCAGCCTGATGGCGGTGTATGAGTTCCAGAGCGGTCCATTGCTCGGCTCGGATTTCGGCGCGGCGGCCAACTACGTGGGCGAGCGTTCAGGCCAGGCCGGCAGTAGCTTCCGTCTGCCAAGCTACAGCACTGTCGACCTGCTGGCCCACTACAAGGTCAGTGAGCAGGCAACCATCGGCCTGAACCTGAATAACCTGTTCGACCGCAAGTACTACGAACGCGGCTACAACGCGGCGTGGAACCTGCCGGGTGAGCCGCGCAACGTCATGGTCAGCCTGAGCCTGGCGCTGTAAGCCGACGGTGCTTTATTGCACGCACCACCAGCGCGGCAGCTGGTCGTTGAACGAGTGAGTTATCGGTGCCAGGGCCTGGTGCTGGTTGCTGTCGAAGCTGCCCAGCAGCAGGGCCACCGTTGGCTGATCATCGATGGCGCCCAGCGAACTGCCGCAGCTGGGGCAGAAGGCCCGGCTGGAATAGTCCGAGGAGCGAAAAGTTGCCGGCGCTGCGCCGGGGCCGGTCCAGCGTATTTGCTCGCGGGCAAACTCAACCCAGGTGGCCGTCAGCGCGCCCGTATGGCGCTGGCACCACTTGCACGAGCAGCAATGGGGGTTTAGTGCCGGGCCCGTGGCTTCAAAGCGGATCGCCCCGCACAGGCAGCCACCGCTGTAGGTTGCAACGTCCATTGTCTCGTCTCCGGGCTAGTTGCCTACGGGGGTGCACAGCTCCACCAGGGTGCCATCGGGGCAGCGCACATACGACAGTGTTTGCCCCCATGGCTTGGCTTCAGGTGTTTTCAGCTCGACGGCGCCCGCCGCCACGGCGCGGGCATGGGCGGCTGCGACGTCGTCGGTGACCAGGGCGATTTCCATGCCCAGTGGTTTTGGCGATTCGCTGGCCGCCAGCACGCCGCCCGGGAAGTGGCTGTTACCCAGTGCCAGGGCGGCGAAAGCGAGGGTGGTGGCGCCGGTGTCCAGCTCGCCATAGTCGCCCGACTCGTGCAGAAAACGCCGGCTCAGGCCGAAGGCCTGTTCGAAGAACGTCAGCGAGGTAGCGACATCCGGGACGTAGACGATGGTGTATCCGAGTTTCATCAATGCTTCCTTGATTGAAGAGGGCGTGGGCGGTTTATACCGTACTTGCCGGATGCTTGGGTACATCGCTATGGTTGCGTCTGCAATGGAGAGCCATGATGACTGATCCGATTGAACTCAATCGCCGCAACTGGGATGAGCGTGCGCCACTGCACGCCGCATCCACCGACTATGAAGTGGAAAAATTCGTCGCAGACCCCGCACACCTTTCCGAAGTGGTGCGTTTCGACCTGCCGCGCCTGGGTGATATCCAGGGCCTGCGCGCTGTGCACCTGCAGTGTCATATCGGTACCGACACCTTGTCGCTATCGCGCCTGGGCGCCGAAGTCAGCGGGCTGGATTTCTCTTCGCAGTCTCTGGCCCAGGCGCGGGCTTTGGCTGAACGCTGTGGGGCAAGGATTGATTACGTCGAGGCGGATGTGTATGCCGCTGACCGGGTGCTGGCACCCAATTCTTTCGACCTGGTATACACCGGTATCGGCGCGCTGATCTGGCTGCCGAGCATCGAGCGCTGGGCGCGTACCGTGGCGGCCTTGCTCAAGCCGGGTGGACGGCTGTTCCTGCGCGAAGGTCATCCGATGCTGCTGGCGGTGAACGAGGACTATCAGGACAAACTGGTCATCGAGTACCCGTACTTCGAGCGCGAGGCGCCAACGGTGTGGGACAGCGGCGAGACTTATGTCGAGACCGACAGATTGCTGGAGCAGACTGTCACCCATGAGTGGAACCATGGCCTGGGCGAGATCATCAGCGCCTTGCTCAAGCATGGGCTGCAGATCACCGCGTTGGTGGAGCATGACAGCATTCCCTGGGAGGCGTTGCCGGGGCAGATGAGTACAGACGCAGCAGGTGAGTGGTCGCTGGACAAGGATCGCTGGCGCTTGCCGTTGAGTTATACCCTGCAGGCGGTCAAGCAGGGCTAACGGCTGTGGACCTTGAGGGCCTCATCGCCGGCAAGACCGGCTCCCACAATGGCTTGGTAGACGCCGATCTTGTGGGAGCTGGCCTTGCCAGCGATGAGGCCGGCAGCCTCATTGCGCTGCCGCCTTCGGTTTACGGGTTCGTTTACCCGCCGCAGTACCGCTCTTGCGCTTTTTCTTCCACGGCGTACCACTACGCCCCGCCGGAGTCGCCGGGCCGCTGATGGTCAGGCGCAGGCCGGCACAACGCTCGACCTGCTTGCTCATCCACGCCGACTGCTTGGCGACAAACTCTTCCAGGCTCATCTCGCCGCTTTGCACCATGTCCAGCGCCTGCTCCCAGATCGCCGTGGTGCCCGGGTCGGCAATCGCCCTTGGCACGGCATCGATCAGGCTGAAGGCCGCCGGGGTGGCACTCAGGGCCTTGCCGTGCTTGACCAGGTAACCGCGATCGAGCAGGCCCTGGATGATCCCCGCACGAGTAGCCTCAGTACCAATACCGGTGGTGTCCTTGAGCTTTTGCTTGAGGCGCGGGTCGTCCACCAGCTTGGCGACGTTCTTCATCGCCTTGATCAGGTCGCCTTCGGTGAATGGCTTGGGCGGCTGGGTCCAGAGGTCCTTGAGGTTGACCCCGGCCACCGTGCAATCCTGGCCTTCGTGCAGCAGCGGCAGCACCTGGGCTACCGGCGCTTCACGGCCTTTGGCCGGGGTCAGGGCTTCAGGCAGGGCGCGGCGCCAGCCCGGTTCGACAATTTGCTTGCCCACTGCACGCAAGGCAAAACCTGCGCAATCGAACTCGGCCTGGGTGCGGTCATATTCGTGGTTGGGCAGGAACTGCGCCAGGTAGCGGGCGCGGATCAGGGTATAGACCGCCTTGTGCTTGGCCGGCAAGCGCGACGGGTCGCTGGCGGCGGCCGTGGGGATAATGCCATGGTGGGCGCTGACCTTGGCGTCGTTCCAGGCCCTTGAACGGCGCTGGGCCTGCAGGTGCGGCTGCAAGGGCGCAAGGCTGGTATCCGCGCGCTGCAAGGCGGCGAGAATGGCCGGGGCCTCGCTGTGCTGGCTCAACGGCAGGTAGCCGCAGTCGCTGCGCGGGTAGGTGATCAGCTTGTGGGTTTCGTACAGGGCCTGGGCGATGTCCAGGGTCTCCTGGGCGCCGAGGCCGAACTTCTTCGAGCACAGCTCCTGCAGGGTGCCGAGGTCGAAGGGCAGCGGCGCTGCTTCGCGAACCCGTTCGGTAGCCACTTTCATCGCCCGGGCACTGCTGGCGGCACCGATGGCTGCGGCGGCCTGCTGGGCCAGGGCCTGGTTCAGGCAGCGGCCCTGATCGTCGCAGGCATCCTCGGGTGCCCGCCACTGTGCAGTGAACTGTTCGCCAGCGCTTTGCAACTGCACGTCGATGGCCCAGTAAGCCACCGGCACGAAATCGGCGATGCTGCGGTCGCGGTCAACCACCAGGCGCAACGTCGGTGTTTGCACCCGGCCCACCGGCAGTACGCCCTGGTAGCCGGACTGGCGGCCGAGCAGGGTGAACAGGCGGCTCATGTTCATACCGATCAGCCAGTCGGCCCGCGAGCGACCCAGGGCCGAATGGTAAAGGCTGAAGGTTTCGGTACCGGGCTTGAGCGCTGCCAGCGCCTTGCGGATGGAGGCGTCGTCCAGCGCCGACAGCCACAACCGGCTGATCGGCCCGCGATAGCGGCAATGCTCGACCAACTCGCGGGCGATCATCTCGCCTTCACGGTCGGCGTCGGTGGCGATCACCAGCTCGCGGGCTTCGCTGAGCAGGCGTTTGACTGCCTTGAACTGGCTGGCGGTCTTGGGTTTGACCAGCATCTTCCACTTCTCGGGAATGATCGGCAGGTCGGCCAGCACCCAGCGCTTGTACCGAGCGTCGTAGCTGTCGGGTGGGGCGGTCTCGAGCAAATGGCCGATGCACCAGGTAACGGTAACGTCGGTGCCGACCCAGCAGCCGTCGCCGCGGCGGTTGGCACCGAGGACTTTGGCGATGTCTTTGGCCTGGGAGGGCTTTTCGCAGAGAAACAGGCGCATGCCGTTCGATCTATGGCTGGAAAAGGCCATAGGATGCGCAGGATTGACAGGCATGGCAAGTTTTATCTGTATGGATATACAGCTCGATGTTGCCATCGATGACAACGAAAACTCCTCGCATTTGGCCAGCTTGCCCTCGACGTTGCCATGGACGGGCAATTTACCGTTGTGGCAGCGTTTGACCTTGCCCACGGGTGTGTCAACGGACGCTGTCGCCAGGGTTTTCTGCCACCTGCACAAGGATGTATGCCATGCCTGTTTTCGATTATCGCAACCTCGACAGCACCGCTTCCAAAGCCCTGTACAGCGACGCCATGGCGCTGAGCCTGTATGCCTACCACGGCATCGACAACGGCTTCGCCGTTGGCTACCAGCAGTACGGTTTCGGCCTCGGCTTGCCCGCCACCTTGATCAAGGCGTTGATTGGCGGCACCGACAGCCAGGGCGCGATCCCCGGTCTCCCCTGGAACCCCGACTCCGAAGCCCAGGCCCTGGCCGCAGTCAAGGCCGCAGGCTGGACGCCGATCAGCGCCCAGCAACTGGGCTATCAGGGCAGCACGGATTTTCGTGGCACCATCCATGGCGAAACCGCCGGCTACACCAGTGCCCAGGTCGAGATCCTCGGCAAGTATGACGCTGCTGGCCAGTTGAGCGGCCTGGGCATCGCCTTTCGCGGCACCAGCGGCCCGCGGGAAAACCTGATTGGCGACACCATCAGCGACGCCATCAACGACCTTATGGCCGCCATTGGCCCGGCTGACTATGCCAAGAACTACGCCGCCAATGCCTTCGGCAGGCTGTTCGAGGATGTCGCCAGATTCGCCAAGGCCAACGGCCTGAGCGGCACCGACATCACCGTCAGCGGCCACAGCCTTGGCGGCCTCGGCGTCAACAGCCTGGCCGAGCTCAGCAACGAAAAGTGGGGCGGTTTTTATAAAGATGCCCGTTATGTTGCTTTTGCTTCACCTACCCAGGCCAGCGACAGCAGCAAGGTGCTGAACATCGGCTACGAGAACGACCCGGTGTTCCGCGCCCTCAACGGCTCGAAAGCCGACTGGGCAACCTTCGGCGTACATGATGCCGCCAAGCCCTCGAGCACCGACAACATCGTCAACTTCAACGACCACTACGCCTCGGATGCCTGGAACCTGCTGCCGTACTCGATTGCCAACATCGTCACCTGGCTGTCGCATTTGCCCACCGCTTACGGCGATGGCCTGGGCCGGGTGCTGAACTCGACATTCTATGAATGGACGGCGAAGGACTCGACCATCATCGTCAGCAACCTGTCCGACGTCACCCGTGGCTCGACCTGGGTCGAGGATCTGAACCGCAACGCCGAAACCCACAAGGGCAGCACCTTTATCATCGGTTCCGAAGCCGGCGACCTGATTCAAGGCGGGCGTGGCAACGACTACCTCGAAGGGCGCGGCGGCAATGACACCTTCCGTGACGAAGGCGGCTACAACCTGATCGACGGCGGCGCCGGGCACGACACCTTGAAACTCGGCCAGGCGCTGGGCAACGTCGACATCGCCCGCGATGGCAATGGCACGCTGTACCTGCGCGACGCAGCGGGCGGCATCAGCCTGGTCAACCAGGTCGAGACCCTGGTCAGCAAGGAGTCCAGCCTGGTGTTCTTCAGCAAGGAGGTCAGCCACCAGATCGACCCGGCGGGGCTGCTGAGCAGCGGCAAGCTGCATGCCTACGCCGCCAGCCAGAGCGGCACGGCGGGCAATGACGGCCTGACCGCGAGCGCCCAGGGCGACTGGCTGTTTGGCCTCGATGGCAATGACCACCTGCAGGGTGGCCGTAGCAACGATGTGTTCGTCGGCGGCGCCGGTAATGATGTACTGGTGTCAGGCGGCGGCCGGGACACCTTCCTGTTCAGCGGACATTTCGGCCAGGATCAGGTTCAGGGCTTTGGCGCTGATGACCGTCTGGTGTTCATGGGGGTTGATGGCGGCACCGCGCAAGCAGATTTTCGTCAGCACCTGAACCAGGTGGGCAACGATACCGTGCTGCATTTTGGTACTGACAGCGTGACCCTGGTGGGGGTATCGGCAGACAGCCTTGGCGCGGCGCAGGTCGTCATCGCCTGAGTGAACCGGTGCTGGCCGGCAAGCCCTGAGCGGTCTTGCGGGCCAGCACCGAGTAGGTGTGCCAGTGTTTGCTGCGGCCCAGCAGGGTCTTGCCGGGTTGGTTGTATTCATAAAGATCGAGCAGCTCGAAGCCGTCGAACAATTGTTCGGTCTGTGCACGGTCATGCACGCTCAAGTCGCGACGTTCCAGCTGTACCCAGGAGTCCATCGGCCCCATGAAGTGTCCGCAAAATATCCCGCCTGTGCGTAACGCCTGAACGATCCGCCGCCAGGCTTCATCGAAGTGTTGCGCTTGGCAAAAAAACAGACTGGAGCTGGCGGTGATCAACGCCGCCTGCGGGTAGTCGAAGGACTCGAAACTGCTGCAGGCAGTGAACAGTTGCGGCTGGTTGCCCAAGGCGCGGGTATGTTCCAGGGCCTCGGGATTATTGTCATAGGCATGCACGACAAAACCGCGTTGCAGCAAAAAACGCGTGTTTCGGCCCGCGCCGCAGCCGACATCCACGGCAATGTTGCCTGCATTTGCGGCGACCAGGTCAACCGCCTGACGCAGGTGCGGGTACACCGCAGCCTCGCGTGAAGCTGCGTAGTAGTCTGACTGCTTCACCCGCGGCTGGCCTCCAGTGCCTGGCTCAGGTCGGCAATGATGTCATCGCTGTGCTCGATGCCGATCGACAGGCGCACCATGTCCCGTGGTACACCGGCCCGTTCAAGCTCTTCGTCGTTGAGCTGGCGGTGAGTGGTGGAAGCGGGGTGGCAGGCCAGTGATTTGGCATCGCCGATATTGACCAGACGCACCACCAGCTGTAGCGCATCGATGAAACGCGCGCCAGCTTGCTGGCCGCCCTTGATCCCGAACGACAGGATCGAGGCCGGTTTGCCTTCGGTGTAGCGTCGGGCCAGTTCGTGTTCGGGATGATCGGGCAGGCCTGCGTACTTCACCCAGGCGACCTGCTCATGGTCTTGCAGGTAGCGGGCGACCTTCAGCGCATTCTCGGTGTGACGCTCCATGCGCAGGGCCAGCGTCTCCAGGCCTTGCAGAATAAGGAAGGCGTTGAATGGCGATAGCGCAGCCCCTGTATTGCGTAGCGGCACCACCCGGCAGCGGCCGATAAAGGCGGCAGGGCCAAAGGCTTCGGTGTAGGTCACGCCGTGGTAGGACGGGTCCGGGGTGTTGAGCAGGGCGAAGCGCTCTTTGTTTTCGGCCCAGGGGAACTTGCCCGAGTCAATGACGATGCCGCCGATGCTGGTGCCGTGGCCGCCGATGTACTTGGTCAGCGAGTGCACGACGATATCGGCGCCGTGCTCGAACGGGCGGCAGAGGATCGGCGTGGCGACGGTGTTGTCGACGATCAACGGCACGCCATGGCGGTGCGCGGCATCGGCAAGGGCCTGCAGGTCGACGATATTGCCGGCCGGGTTGCCGATCGACTCGCAGAACACTGCCTTGGTGCGGCTGTCGATCAGCGCTTCGAGGGCGGCGATGTCGTCATGGGCGGCGAAGCGGGTCTGGATGCCGAAGCGCGGCAAGGTATGGGCCAGCAGGTTGTAGGTACCGCCGTAGAGCTTGGCCACCGAGACGATATTGTCGCCGGCTTCGGCCACGGTCTGGATCGCGTAGGTGATCGCCGCCATGCCCGAGGCCACGGCCAAGGCACCGACACCGCCTTCGAGCGCCGCCATGCGCTGCTCGAGTACGTCGTTGGTAGGGTTCATGATCCGGCTATAGATGTTGCCGGCGACTTTCAGGTCGAACAGATCGGCGCCGTGCTGGGTGTCGTCGAAAGCAAACGAGGTGGTCTGGTAGATCGGTACCGCGACGGCCTTGGTGGTCGGGTCGGGGCTGAAGCCCGCGTGGATGGCCAGGGTTTCCAGCTTCATGCAATCTTCCTTGAAAGTCGGGGGAGGGGCTAGAGCATGGAGCGGGTAGGGAGTGACGGTCAAGGCCCGTGGAACGGGCTCAGTGTCCCAGTACAAATTCGCCCACGGCTTCGGCCAAACCTTCCGACAATGGCAAACGCGGATCGCTGTAAGCCATGAGATTGGCCAGCCGGTCACCCTCGGGCACATCCTTGAATACATGGTTGGCGCGCTCCAGCAAGACCAGCCGCGCCTTCGGCTGGCCCTGCTGCAAGGCCTTGGCATCGGCCGCCGTGATCTGCAAATCCCGACCTGCCTGGATGATCAGCACGGGCTGCTTCAGGGGCGCGATCAGTTGCGCCGGGTCGTGGGCCATTTCACTGCGGATCAGGCCTTGCACCTCCTGGCGCAGCAGCGGTTTGAGCTCATCGGGGATCTGTGAGTTCGACACCGTCTCGCCCGCCTCGAGGCGGCGGATGAGGGCTATTCCAGGCTCGACCAGTGGCGCGTTTTCAGGGTGGGCCTGGAGTTGCTCGACCAGGATCGTCGCGATTGGCCGCCCGGCACTGGCCGCCAGCACCAGGCCACTGACATCGGGGTTGTCCCGGGCTGCGAGCATGGCAATCAGGCCGCCCTGGCTATGCCCCAGCAGCCACACCGGCGCCTGCGGCTGACGCTCGCGCAAGGCTGCGACCCAGGCGCGGACATCGCTGGCATAGTCGTCGATGGTCACCTGATCGGCATCGGCAACCGCTCCGGCACTGTCACGCACGCCACGCTTGTCGATGCGCAGGCTGCTGATGCCTTGGGCAGCGAGGCTTTCGGCCAGTAATTTATAGGTGAAAGGGCGCAAACCTGCGCCCTTGTGGTTGCCATTACGGTCGGTGGCACCGGAACCCGGGATGATGACCACCACCGGCGCGGCACTCTGGGCCTTGAACCAGGTTGCGCTCAGTGGGCCTTGAGGGCCAGGGATCTGCAGGGTCGCTTCCTCACCGGCCATGGCTACGCAGCACGGCAGGGCGACGATCAGGGCCAGGGCTTTGATCCATTGCATGGCGAGCAAGACTCCTGTCAGTGCGGATAATCATTCCATTATCGATAGGTGCTGCGCGTGGGGTTGTGAGGTTTTGTAAAACATAGACCTCAGCCTGCCTTACGCAAGGTCAGGTTGATCCGCCGGCCGTTTAGCAGCGGATGACTGCCCGGTTTGAGTGGCAGTACCCCATGAAAGCGCAGACGGTCTTCACCACCCCACACCATCACATCGCCATGACGCAGGCCGATGCGCCGTGTCGATTCGTTGCGGGCATGCCCGCCGAACTGGAACACCGCTGGCAAACCCAGCGACACAGAGACGATCGGCTGGCTGTAATCGCGCTCATCACGGTCCTGATGCAGGCTCAGGCGATTGCCGGGTTTATAGCAGTTGATCAGGCAAGCGTCCGGCCGGAAATCGCCAAAGCCTGCGGCCGAAGCGGCGAGGGCCGCCAGTTCGATGAATGCAGGTGGCAGCACGGGCCAGGGCTGCTGACTGAGCGGATCGACCGGGCTGTACCGATAGCCGCGACGGTCACTGATCCACCCCAGCGCCCCACAGTTGGTCAAACCCACGGCCATGTTCAGGCCGCCGGGGGTGAGCATATGCCGGAACGGCGCGTGGGCGATGATCTGGCGCAGCTCAGGCAGCAGCACGTCTACCCAGGCCAGGGCAAAACCGGGCAGCACCACCGCCTGTTTACCGATCCATTGTGGTTCGGCGGGGCTGGCGGGGTTGAACAGATCCAGTTCGGTTTGCATCATGATCGGCAATTCAGGCAGCGGGCAGGGTGTAGAGCCTGTATAGTAACGCGCTTTGGCAATGGGGGCTGTCACCCTGTTTGTTGCGGCCAAAGCCCGCACTTCGGGGCCCGTAGCGTCTCTCGAATAAAAAAATAAAACTTTTTGAATTCAAGGGGTTGCCAGAGCTGGGGAATGAGTACATAATTGCGTCCATCGAAAACGAGGCACGAAAAAAGCCTAGCGTTTTCAAGGAGATAGCGGTTTTAGCGAGTTGTTTCCTTAAAGAGTTGTATATGTTTGAGGCCGCAGTATCAGGGTCTCGGGCATTTGAGGCCGAGTAGCAAAGTGGTTATGCTCCGGATTGCAAATCCGTCTACGCCGGTTCGATTCCGACCTCGGCCTCCATTATTGAAAGCCCCGCAGATTAACGTCTGCGGGGTTTTTCTTTGTGGGTCGGAAAGTGCGTAAGTCCCAAAACAAATAGACAGCGGTCCCAAAACTTCCTTACTTGGAGGGCTTTGCGATGGCCCCGACGCGACGGTAAACGCGCTCGGTGATTCCCTCTTTCGAGTGGCCGAGCAGCACGCTCGCATCGCTCAGATCGTTGATCTCGGATGCTGCCTTCGGTCGGATGTCCCTGAACTGGAACTGGGCTATTCGATTGGCAAGGTCAGGTTTCTTCTCCAACTCTGCTTTCACCCTCGCGGCCTCGCGTGCGTCCGCCCACCGGTTGCGCAACATTGGCCAGCTCATCCGCTTTCCGTGCTCGTTCACGATGAAGAACGGGGACAAGTGCTCGCTGGTGCGCCGCATGATGCGCTCTAGCAGCAGCCCCAGGCTGTTCTTCAAATCATCCGCTTCCAGGACGATCCTCAATCGCTTGCCGGTCTTGCCTTGGCTGACCAGCAGGTAGATCAGGCCTTGGCCGGGAACCACTCGGTGTCATATTCGAACTGGCTGACCAGCTCGACTGCGATGTGTGGGATTTCACGCTCGAAGCGCAGGGTGCCGTAGTGGCGATCGACAAAAGCCTTTGCCTCTTCGGCGAAGTGCCCTTTGAAGATGCGCAGTAGGTGGTCTGCTGCCTTCTCGAAGTCCTCCTCGCGGTAGTTGCCCTCGGCGAGACCGCCACGGCACACGCGCCACACGCAGCGCTTGGGCTGGGCCTCGGCCGCCTTGATCTTCTCGGCCGTCTTGTCGCGGGCGTAGCGCATCTGGTCCAGGGTCAATGTCTCAACCCACTGGTCCGTGCTGACTCGCATGGTGTGGCCCTGGTGACAGGTTATTTCAGGCATGACTCATCCTCGCCCGCCTATCGGCAGGCTTGAGTTGTTGTGGGGTGGAGGGCCTCGACGGTGCCGAATGTGAGCTTTAATTAAGCTCACACTTGGAGGAGCACAAGATGGGTGACTGGTCTGATTATTTTGAAGACTTTCCTGAAGAAAACCCTGCAAACGAAGTACGACAGCCAGGGCCTCTTGAGCGTGTTAAGTCTAAGCACATAGACACTGTCCGAAAAAACAGTTTGAAAGAGTGTAAGGAGGTTCAGAAGCTGCTGGACGAAGTCTTTGCTCGCAAAAAGGATGGCTCTTGATCCGGCTTGGTATCGACCTCATCACCTCCAGGCAGTCGCCATGGTGAAGGCTGACCTCTGTCATGGCCTCTGTCCCTTCCAGATCAACCAGACCATGTAGAGCGGGGCGGCGATGGGTATGAGCATCATGGCTCGATCCTCTTGAACTCGACGACCCAGACCCAGGGGTTGGCATCCCAGTCGCCGCCGGTAGAGTTCCACAGCTCGGCGAAGGCATCGAAAGCCGTGGTCACCGGGATGAATTCATACATCGAGCGGGCAAGGCCCTCTTTGCAGATCTGGCCGATGGTGATGTGCTGCAGCGGTTCGATTCGAACCTCGGTGATCTCCAGCAGAATGCGGCTGGCCCAGCGGGGCATGTGAATGCTCGGACGCCACGCGCCCTCGTACTGCAGGCTTTTGGTCTCCGGCTTCCAGTCGGCCTGATCAGGAATCTGCCACAGACCATAATCCCCGACACTGCAGCTGCTCTGTAGATTCGTGCGGCCTGGCGCTCGTCGCCTTTCTGCACCTGGTCATTCCAGTCAATACAGACGCCATCCTCGTTGCCGAGCAGTGCGAAGGTCTCGCGCACCCACAGACGATCACCGGGTAGGCCAAAAGGGCAAAGTTCGGCGTAATAGCTAGCGCTGTTCGGGTGGACCTGGCCATCGGCCGGCAGCTCGTGGCATTCGCCCAGCTGGACGCCGTAGCCGATTTCCTTGAGTGACTGGGCATTGAGGGCGCGCCGGGTAACTGTCTTCCGACCATCCAGCACGGCGCGGACCATCGGCCTGTTGAACAAGATCGGGCATTCCTTTGCTTCAGGCATGACTTCGTCCTTGCCGCTATGGCGGCTGACTTTAAAGGGGGGGGTTAAGTATCGGCGCGCGAGTAATGCGCGCTGCGATTTGCTGTGTTTATATACAGCCTTATTGCTTGCAAGAGGTTCCCACCAATGCTCCACCACCTTTCAATTGGCGTGAAAGATCTAGACAAATCCGGGCGGTTTTACGATGCAGCATTGGAGGCGCTTGGGTTTCGTAGGGTCTTCGAGGATGAGACTGCTATTGGGTATGGCGTAGAGGACGGGAAAGATAAGTTTTGCTTAAAGCTTCGCCCGGATGCGGTAGCTCCAGGTCCTGGTTTCCATTTGGCGTTCTCTGCTCAATCAAGAGGTGCCGTCGACTCGTTCCATCTAAGGGCGCTAATCGCTGGAGGTACTGATAACGGAGCCCCGGGTTTGCGCTCAGATTATGGCGCCCATTATTACGCAGCGTTCTTGATCGATCCCGACGGCTATCGAGTTGAGGCTGTAATTAATCGAGCCTCTACCGAAGCGTAGTGGAGCCTGGTGTTACGCCCCCATCCCAATCTTGGCGCCTGCTGCTTTAGCGGCTGACTTTGAAGGGAGAGGGGTTAAAATGGGGTGGAGTACAAATGTACTCCTTGGTCAGGATGGCTTCACCAGCTCGAACTGCTCAGCTATTTCGTCGCAGCAGCAATCCAGCACGTTGGTTTCGCCAACCGTCTCGCACCGGCATTGCTCGCCAACCAGCTTTTCAAACAGCACGTCATCCATTCGATCAGCCACCTCCTCATGTGTCACGGTGAGGAGGTGGCGCTCTTGGGTGTCAGGGTGCAAAAACTCGAAGGTCAGCGTTTCAGCAGCCCGCTGCCCATCCCCAAACGCCTTGGCACCCTGGTCGGCCATGTCACCAGCGCTGAAACCGTCGGAGGTTGGTGGGTGGCGGTAGAGCTTGTCACCGCACCGGAGCGGGCTTCCGTCTTTCCCGTAGATGAAGTCGATGAACAGGCCGTCGTCACTCTCGTCGACTATGGCCACCGGCTCGCCCTGGTGCTGGGCGGCTGGCTGGGCGAGAAGGGTGCGAAGCTTGCCACCGGCAATCATTGCAGCCTCAATGTCATAGCCGTCCGCTGCTCCCACGGCAAGCGCCAACCACTCACGCGGCACGCTGACCATCTGTTCGGTGTTGCTGGATCGGTTTTCTGTGGGCATGGGGATTCCTCGTGGGCAGCTATAATTCACGATTCATGGGGAGGTAATGGCTATGGCTACTTACTTGGTGACTGCTGCTAGATATAACGAAGACATACAGCTGGTAGCGCTTCAGGGGCAGGAAACGCACGGCTCGCCGGCTGCCTTGCCTGAAATATCCAGCAAGGTTCGTGATTTTTCTATTTCGGAAGTGCTGGAGTTGATAGAGGGTGGAGATAGCTTCCACCTGTTTTTTCGCTCGGAAGGAGCCCCTGCTGGCTCAATAGTTCCTGATGGCAAAGGATCCTTGGCCGAGGATCAGTGCATACCGGGTAGGCGGATTTCTGACCTTCCTCGATTTTGAAGGCGCGCGTGTCGGCGTTAATCATGCGGACTTCAGCAGCGCTTCAATCACCCGCTGTCCCGCCAGTGGAGGTACCGCGTTGCCCGCCATGTGCATGGTCAGCCTGTGATTGTCCGGGCGCAGGGTGCCAGCGGGGAAAGACTGCGCGGCCAGGGCCTCGTTGGCACTGAGCATACGCATGCGCTCGCCATCGACCAGGGCCCAGCGGTCAAGGGTGGTTATGGTGCCGATCGGCCGGTTGATGTCACGCCCGGTGGTGCCGGAGCCTTTGCCGTAGTAGGGCATGATGAACCGCTCACCGAAGCGTTCGCGGCCGTTGCGTACGCGATTCAGCGTAGCCTGGGCGCGTCCCGGTTTTTCAATGGGTGACCAGCGCCCGGCGTCGAAGTCGAGGAAACTGCTCGCCGGCACATGTCGTTCCTGCGGCAATTGCAGCATCAGCGGCGCCTTGCTGCGCGTCAGCACCATGAAGAGACGTACCCGGTGCTGCGGCACGCCGAGGTCGGCACAGTCAACAATGTGCGGCGCCGCCTGATACCCCAGCGCCTGGACTGCCTGCAACCAGGCCGGGTAGAGCACCCAGTCGGTGAACTCTGGTACGTTCTCGATCACTGCGGCCGGCGGCCGGTGCACCTCCAGCGCCGACGCCGGGGCCCAGGCCGTCGAGCGTGAAGCATCGTGCTCAGGGTTGCCCGACTTCTTGCCCCGGGCCTTGGCGTGACCCTGGCAGCAGGGCGAGGCGAGCAGGATGTCATGAGCGGGCGCCTGCTCCCACCGCGCCTGGTGCAAGTCTTGGCAGACGTGCTGCGTGTCTGGGTGGTTGGCGCTGTGCCATTTCACGGCCTCAGGCCAGTGGTTTGCCGCCCATAGAACCTGGACGCCTGCGGCGCGCGCGCCGGTGCTCCATCCGCCGAAGCCGGCGAATAGGTCGATTGCTTTTGTCATGGGTGAATCCTTTACTTAGGCGACTTTCGCGATGTCGGGGATGAAGTCAGTCCACCCGACCTTCGGCATCTTGGTTTTCTGGTTGATCACGGGCTCGCCCTTGGCGTCGGTGATCACCGCCTTGGCCCTGATACGCAGGTCTCGGCACTTGCCGGTCTTCCTCGCAAGCTCCATGAACTGCTGGGCGTACTGCGGTGCGTCGAACATCTGGCTCAACTGCTTCACCTTTTCGCCGGCCATGATCTTGGCCGCCTGCTGCTCGACGGCCAGATTCCACTCCGCCAAGGTCAGCTCCAGGGGGGGGCAGCCAGCTTTCCCGCTCGGCCTGGTCGTCTTGGTGGTCTTCCTGGCCTCGGCCAGCGCTACGTCGGCGGTCATGCCGAAGACTGCGAATGTGCTCATGGTGGTCTCCGGGCAGCCACCAGCCTCGCCGGGGTGGCGTGATTCGTTGAAGTGGGGTATTCACTCAGAAGCCGGCGGTGCATTAAGCGCACCTGTTCTAAATGAGCTGAATCCAGATTCTTAAGTGAGGGTGGCATGGCAGGGAAACAAAAGCAGGGCGCCTGCATTTTCTGCGGAGGAAGTAGGCTTTCCAAGCAACATGTCGTTCCGGATTGGCTAACACCATTTATGAATGGCGGGCCAGTTGAGCAGTCCAAACACACTTGCAAGGTGTCTAGAGAATCCGGGGCGATTCAGAACAACCAAGAGAATCAGTCTTCAGAGCTGATCAGTCTCACTGATCTTGTTTTGTCCCAGGCCTTTCTCGTGCTCTTGCGGATGCCGTCTAGTCTCTTTAATTGCGATGCAGCTATGTGCCATCATGGTCAACCATCGAACTATATGGTGCCAGCCTTCATCGGCCTTGCCGTGGCACGGACACTAAGCAAAGGAAAGCCCAACACATGATTGAAAACGATACCTTCAGTCGGGTCGGTACCAACCACCAGATTTCGGCCAACATCTACAACCTCATACTCGGTGCCGTGCTGCTTTGGGGTTTTGCGGTGAACTGGTATCTGGTCACCACGGTTCCGGCCGAGGTCATTCTAGCCATTCCCCCGATACTGTTTTACGTTGGCTACTTCGTCCTGGCGATGTCCGGCGTCGCCATCATCTTCCGCTCGCAGGAGCCGGAGTACAGCTTCCTCGGCTACAACCTGATCGTGGTGCCGATCGGCCTGCTGCTTGTAGTGGTTCTGCCCAGGTACTCGCATGACCACATCGTTCAGGCTATGCAGACCACTATCCTCCTTACTGCGGGGATGATGATACTGGGGACCGTGTTCCCCGCATTCTTTAAACGGATCGAGTCGTCACTGTTTATCGCCCTGGTGGTGTCGATCGTCGTCGAGCTGGGCCAGGCATTATTGTTCGGCATTCATCTGGCGGTAATGGACTACATCGTCGCTGCGGTCTTCTGCGGCTACATCGGCGTGGACTGGGGACGCGCCAACCAGATCGAGCGCACCGTTGACAACGCGATCGACAGTGCCGCTGCGCTGTACCTGGACATCATCAACCTGTTCCTACGCATCCTGCGGATCATGTCCAAGAAGTAACGAACGCCAAGCATTAGGCTGACGGAAATCTTCGCCGCCCCAGCCCAGGGTAGTGGCTGTGGGGTGCCAGCCTCTGCCGGCGCCGTGGTTCATGGAGCCCCGCGAGGCGAACTTGACCCAGAGGCTGCTCGACGAATTGTCGCTGTCACTGGGGAAGGGACGAAGGGCTGATTGCCTTGCGGGCGTGCCAAGCCTATGTGCGAGAAATAACAAAATAGGGATAGATCCCGGCTTTAAGTCGCGCTCTTCCTTATCGTCGTCGTACAACTTGAGATGCCGTTTCCATCGCGTCAATGAGTTGCGCCATCGTACGACTACCATCCTCCTCATGCCGCATTCGAGCGATTCTCATTAAATCCCTAGCTTCCGTATATGCTTTTCGCCTTGATGCTGGCGATAGAAAAGTTAACACTGCCGCTACTATTCCAGACAGCATCGCTAGAGTGCTGGCTGTGGGTGTGCCGAGCTTTGTAGTGCTGGCTGCAAGGAAAGCTAGTACCCCTGCTGATACCCCGAGCGCGTAATGAGTAATCGACCAGACCAGTTCTTTTCGTTTAAAAAATTTCTGCTGCTTGATGTATTTTTCAGGTATTTCACGACCCATGACAGACTCCTTGTAGTCATGCCGCTCACAGGCTGTGAGCTAAAATACCCCAAGCTTAGTAAAGAAATTCGATTATGGTTGGATGCCGGATTTCAAGGTGCAGCGAAACTGTATGACACCCGATCTGCATGCGAGTGGAAGGTAGGGCAATGAAGAAGACTCTGGCTGGAGTTATCGAGGCCGGCGAGGCGCTGATTCAGCAGGCCATCGATGCGCAGCGGCGCTACCAAGCAGCCCAGGACGCCGGCCAGCCAGCAAAGGAAGTTGAACGCTTGCGGCAGGAGGCTGAGTCGCTGTACCAGGCTGTTACTGAGTACTAGCTGCGGTCGCTTGGTGGGCCTGCACGCTTGCTGCATTGAACACGACTCAACGGTAGGCTCTGTAACAATATTTCATGCAACGTCCTCCGGTTAGCTGTAAACCGGTCTGCGTATAATCTTGTATCCACCGTTACGAGCATATGTCATTGCAGATTCCTTTCGAATTACCCAGCGCCATTGCCCAATTTATTGGCGGTAATCAACTTGTAGCCGACGAGGTGGGCGAGTCTCCCGCCAGCGTTTACGGCTTCACCCGAGGCAATGAACGTTTTTTCCTTAAAATCTGCCCAGCGATCTATACGCCCACGACCTACAGCGTCTTGCGTGAAGCTCGTGTGCTGCAATGGCTAGATGGCCGGCTGAACGTTCCCGAGGTTGCAGTCGTTTCCGAAAGCGATGCCGGGGAGTTCATGATCACGCGTTGTGTGCCTGGAGAACCGATACAAGCACGCTGCGATGATCAGGACGCAATGTTGGCGCTGTTGCGCGAAGCACTGCGCCAACTGCAGGCTGTGCCGATCACAAATTGCCCGTTTGACTCAAGTGCTTCGGTGCGCCTGAATGAACTGGGATATCTCATCTCCCGCGAGCTGTGTGCTGATGATGTCGACCTGGAGCAATGGCCGAATCTTGGCACACCCAGGAAATTGCTGGCCCACCTGCACGCCACGCGACCGGTCGAGGAGAGGGTGTTCAGTCATGGCGACCTATGTGACACCAATGTTTTCGTCGACGCCCATGACCAGTTACATTTTATCGATCTGGGGCGTGGCGGTATCGCGGATCGCTGGCTGGACATTGCGTTTGCTCATCGAAACCTGCGCGAAGATGTTTCGGACAATGCAGCAAACAACCTTCTTTGGGGGCTTGGCGAGCCCGACCAGTCTGCGAAGCGTGTATTTTTCGAGCAGTTGGATGAGCTATTCTAGGTTTTGAACGAAAACCCTTGAAGCGCCAATTAGGTTAGTTGCTTGCGTAACAGCGGCAACGCTGCCCGAGTGGCGACAGTTAACAGCGTGGGCAGCATCTCTAGAGAAAACCAGCCGATAGCTGAATGTTTCTCGGGCTCGACCAAATACGGATCGCCATCAAACCGCGAAACTTTATAAACGGGCGCTACCCAGTGAGTTTTTTTCTCTGAGTCAATTTGGTTGACCACGCAAAGGAGAGTCATATCGCGAAGCTGGATACCCAACTCCTCATCGATCTCTCTCACGACAGCGTGTTCAACCTCCTCGAGAAAATCTACTTTCCCCCCAGGTAAGCCCCAGCAACCTGCTTCCGGCTCCTTCAGGCGCTGGATTAATAGAATGCGGCCATCGCGGACTATCGCAGCGCCGCAGCCTAGTCGAGGCAGTTCAAACATCATATATCCTCCCTATTTAATCCGTTTTTCATTCGCGGGGTATCTGAGCACGGCGTTTAGCAGCGTGTCTACATCTCACTCAACTGTTGACCCAATGGTTGGCTGCCTGCCTGAGCCATGCTAGGTGACTTGGCTGAGCGCTTACCCAGTGCGAAGCTGCCCTCTTCGATGATCACGGTTCGGTCTATCAATGCTGTTTGGATGTGCAGTAATCGAGGCAAGGTAATTCTGACCAGCTCAGGGTGACGGGTTACAGGGGAAGAGGGGATTGTGTTCGGTCGGCAGGACGCCGGAGGAGGGGAAAAAATCAGTTCCAAAACTGAACGTGGGCACCCTTGTAGAATGCGGCTTTCACGGGCGTTGAAAACTGAAAGTTTTGGAACTAAAAATCGGTCCAAGACCGCAGCGGGTGGGTGTCTTTCCATCGGATTGCAAATCCGTCTACGCCGGTTCGATTCCGACCTCGGCCTCCATTATTGAAAGCCCCGCAGATTAACGTCTGCACTTAGCAATGTTCATAAAGTTATCAAGTGGTCGCTCTTGCTAAGGTGCGCTCCCATTCGCCGTACTTCGAGCTCTTCATGAAAACCACCCCCCTGCTTCGTCTGCTCTGCCTGGTCGGTTGCCTGGTAGGCGCCCATGCGCAGGCCACCAGCTTCGTGATGACCACGGACCTCAGCGTAAGCCTGAGTATGAGTGCCAGCAAAGGTACCAGCAGTTCGTTCAAGGACGACAAAATCGTTCTGGCCGCCAAGGAGGACGCCGCCGCCTTCGTCGCCAGCGATGGAGACATTCGAGGAGTTCGCCTTGAAGCAGCATTTGTCAGGATTCGCGAGGTGCTTGATGTCCCCCGCATATCGGACCAGCAACTTGCGTGCACCATCTTAACGCTCTGACCTGATCTGGCCGGGGGTGATTGTTGTTCGTGGTTGAAGGGTGCCAAATAGCAATTTTCGAGCACCTTACTAACACCGCTCTACATCCAGGGACGATGACGCCAATTAACGATCTAACCAAGCTCAGGGGCATCGACGTCCAGCAGTGTAACTGACGCAATTTGGAAAAATGTATGCAGCCCAGCATTGACTTACTCAACCCTGAACTTATAAATATTCGGCGTTTGTTTGCGACCCCTTTGGCCAGTATTCACTACCCTGACGCAGAAAGACTCAATGTCGAGCTGAAAAACCTAATCAGCCGCCGTATGACGGAAAACCGAAACGGTGTTAAGCATAGCAATGAAGGCGGTTGGCAGTCGGCGAGCGACTTCACTGAATGGGGTGGGGAAGCCTGTGATGCGTTAGTGCGATTTGCTAGAGCGTTTGCCGTTCAATTGACAGCGGTCCATAGTGAGAAGTTCGGATTTATTGAACCCCGCTTCGAATGGACGATTAATGCATGGGTGAATGTTACTGAGGCTGGCGACAGTAATGCTCTTCATGGGCATCCTGGTGCATTTTGGTCTGGCGTTTACTGGGTCGACACCGGCGGCCGAGAGGAAGATCCGACTGTTGGCGGTGATATAGAGTTTATGGACCCGCGCGGCATGATCGCCTCGACATACAATCCGGCACTACGGATGAGAGTTGAAGACTGTCTTACTGCAGGGTTTAGTAGTGCGTGTGTTGCAGAAAGTGGAAAATTCATTATGTTTCCATCGTGGCTTATGCATTCTGTACAACGCTTTGAAGGCACCAGGCCACGCATATCCATAGCCTTTAATTTTGGACTTTAAAGACTTTCTGGTCAATTGAGCAACGGTGAATGACATAGCGATCCAGAAATAGCTGCGTTGGGTTGAAGCGGCCATCGATGCGCAGCGCCGATACCACGCTGCCCAGGATTCAGGTCAGTCTGCCCAGGAAGTCGAGCGCCTGCGCCTAAGCGTTGCAGCCTAATCAATCAAAGTATCAATAAAGCCACCAAGTGTGGAAGTTTCAACCATGATGTTTATAAAAACATCGTCTTCCAGGCGAATGACCCACATCAGTCTGACGTTATAAGGCTGATGGTACAGCAAGGAATTCGCCATCGGTCGCATTGGATATAGAGCAATGCATCTCATCGGCTGCCGGGGGAGCAAAGTGGTTGGTAAACAGCTGCGTATCTGAAGCAAGTTCATAGCGCGCTGCGTACCTGGTTGTATGGCATTACGCCAGCCGCCAATTGGCTAACTCTTGATTTGCGTCATTATTGAGCCTTTGTTAAGGCGCATAATTGAGTGTTTAGTGGGTGGTTTACTTGGCCAGAATGGCAGGTTGAAAATTTTGTTAGCGGCCTTGATTTACTGTTTTTTTGTGCTAGAAATAGAGGCGGCCAGTGGTTGCTTACAGGGATGAGTAAGCCTCTACTCATGCGCAGCCATTGCAATGGATGAATACTTCAAACAAGGACGTTATATGAAGATAGTTGGGCTGTCTGGGTTGCTTCCGTCACGCGTCGTCACCAATCAGGACGTTATCAACCTGGTCGAGGAGCACTCAAGAAATACGTTTCAGGATGACTTGCCAAAAACATTGAAGACCATCGGCAAGCTGCTTGAGAAAAGTGGCAGCGAAACACGGCATTGGCTGGCGGCCAACGAGAAGCCGATGGAGCTGATGGAAGCAGCATTCAATTCGGCGCTCGCGCAAGCTGATATCAACAAGGCAGACCTGGATTTATTGATTTATCCGAACGTAACGCGAGGGTTCATCGAGCCTGCCAACAGTACCTTCATTGCCAAGGCGCTGGGCCTGAACTGCAGAAATTTTGATGTTGTCGACGCCTGCAACGGTTGGGTGACGGCCATGGATGTGATCAATAGCAAAATGGAAGCGGGGGAGATCCGCTACGCAGCCATCGTTAACATGGAATTTGGCATGTCGGATGGCGGGCCGGTCATGCCAAAGAACTTTTCTTTGCAGTCACCGGCAGAACTGGCTTACAAGTTCCCCAGTTTTACCATCGGTGAAGCGGCCACCGTCACCATCCTCAGTAATGAAGCCCCGGGGAATTTTAAATTTTCGTACATCAACAGGCCTGACCTGAGCGACTTGTCGACTATTTCTCTGCCGGACTGGAAGCTGTTTTGCAATGAGGAGGATATTGCGCGTATCGCACCAACCGGTGGGCAGTATCTGTTCAACTCCTACGCAGCAGCCTTGCATGAAGATGGTCGAAATGAAGCGATAAAAGTGTTCAATCTGCAAAACGTCTCGGCTGCGGATGTCCATAAAGTATTCATTCATACCGGCTCGCCAAAAATGTGGGAGCACATTGGCCAGCTGATTGGTATTGATAGCAAGCTGCATCACGTTGGACATAAAACAGGTAATATTATTACTGCGTCGATCCCCTTTGGTATTTTTGATGCGGTTAGCCGAGGGGAGGCCGAGAAAGGGCAGTTCTGCATGGGCTGGGCAGGAAGTGGCGGAATGGTGTTTTCTGCGCTGTCATTTACCTTGTAGGGTGCTATTGCAAAGGGCATTGCGGGGGCGATTTTCTAGCTGAAAGTCGTCGTTCCGAAATCCGCTGTTGAGCTTCCTCAGCAAGCACCTATCAACTTGCCGCATCCGTGCGGCAAGTTGAGCATCCAGGCGAAACCCGTCTACGCCGGTTCGATTGCGTACCGCTTGGGCAAGCTGATTACGTACAACACTTGTTCGCCAACCTGCGGCAGTAACCGCCGCTACTCGAAACGTGCCTTTTGAATATCTCCGTGCTCGTTCTGCAGGTAGATGGAGTAGGGCAACACTACGGTATCTGCTACGCCAGACAGGGCCAGGTCGAAAAGTATCAACGGCGCGGCAGGGTACCCATCAAAGCCGACAGAACGGCGGGGCGCTGCGTCCAGTGTGCAGTAATTCAATGCCGCACCGCTGTAGATTCGTGGAATGGAATCGCAATTGGAGTGCCAACGGGCAAGCTTGTTGCTGGAGATCATGTCATCCCTGAAGACCGTGTTGATCGTCCCGCAACCGGTTAACGAGATCGAGATCAGTAGAGTGCTGAAGAATTTCATGTGGCGCGTCCGTGCTGAAGTTGGCGGTGATTATTACCGAAATTCAAGACGCCAGGGGCCATGCACGCCCATTTCAACGTTCACATTCGGCATGATTGCCTGTTGGTTATGCCCCCGTGGCGTCGTCCCGCCTCCCCGCGGCGCCGAGGTTTTTCCTGACGCCTTACTGGCGACGAAATACTGTTTAAATTGGTATATGGAACCTGTATTTTGACGGCACATCCCACTTCTTTTTAAGTTCAATTCATGCTCAAAGCGTTCATTCTCCTGTTGACGTCAGCAATTGTGTTTGATTCCGCTTTGGCGGGGGAGTCCGTGCAGGATACGAGGGGCGCAAAAATTCTTGCTGCTGGCGACATCGAGCCCTACTCGTGTCCTGGCCTTGGGTTGTACGATTGCACGGGCTGGCCTTCTAACCTGTACCGCTTTACCGGTCAGGACACATGCTTCACGACCCGCGAGTCCTGTGCTTTCGGTTGTGCCGCGCTGTTGATTGACATGGGAGGGCAGCAATCCCTTCTCTTGGCTGGCATGCGCTACCGTGAAAAGATGGTTCGAGTGGCGGGACAGGCTCAGGCGTGTCCGCAAAACTTTGCCCGGTAGGCATCTGCCGGAGCGCTGGCGATCTGCTCGGTCAATACAGACAAGGAGGTTTGTAATGCTTGCGAAGTTGCTGGTAACGATCGGCATCGTCTTTTACGCCGTTGTGGTTCCTCTTCTTGAGGTCAACCAGACTCACGTTTTCAACCCGGCGTGGGAGCCTCACGCGCGGCTACATGAAACCTGGCAACTGTTTACCAACACCGCAATTGGCGTTTATAGCGTCTGGCTGGTGTGGATCAAAGACCATCTCAAACTTGCGAGCCTGCTCACCCTGTTCGTCACCGGTGGCTTCTTGATCGCGTACTGGTTGCGCGATGGTTACGGTGGATCGATGGTGCTCAGCGACGGTTCAGAGAAGATGATCCTGGGGATCAATCTCGGCCTGTTTGCCTACACGCTGGCCATTGTGCTGGCGGTGCTGGCCGTTGTCCTCGAACAACGCAGGGGCGCGCGGGGCTAGTGGCTGTTTGTCGTTGTGCTGGTAGCGAAGGGTTGCAGGGCTTTCAACGACAAACGGTATTACGAAGCATTCTCAAAACTATCGTTCTCCTGTAATCTCGCCGCCGCTCAGGTGGCGACCCGGTCGCGCACCTGTTTTCAGTGCACGTGGGGGCGGGAATGGAGACGAAGAAAGGGATGGCGGCGATTCTGGAGTGGAGGGCCCGCTTCCTGGATGAAGGTACTTTGCAGGAGGCTGATTACGACCAGGCTCTGGTGGCAGCGCAGCAGCTCGAGCAGTCCGGTCTGGTCAGCCCGGGGGAGTGGGTGGCTATGGTCCGTCAAGCGAATGCGGCATTGCTGGGCCAGCGGTAGAATCAGGTTTGGTTCACATCCAGGCAGGAGGCCGAATGAGCGCAACACAAGAGCTGACCCTTGTCCGTCAGGCCACGCCCGACGACCTGAGCGCAATGCTCGCATTCGATACCTACGCCAGTACTAACCCTGGGCGTGGGCATTTTCTTGAAGAGTCCATCGGCAAGCACCAGTGCCTGGTTGCGCTTTGTTCAGGGGCTGTGATCGGCTATGTGGTGCTGACCTACCATTTTTTTGATTACGGTTTCGTTGCCCTGGTGGTGGTTGCCCCTGCTCATCGGCGCCAGGGTGTAGCTTTTCAGCTTCTTGCCGCAGCCGAAGCGGCGTGCAAGACAGCAAAGCTGTTCATCTCGACCAACCAGTCCAACCTGCCGTCGCGCAGGCTTATTCTGAAAGCCGGTTTTGTGCCCAGTGGCGTCATCGAAAACCTCGATGAGCAGGACCCGGAGCTGGTCTACTTCAAACGCATTCGCGGTTGACCTGCGGCCAGGGAACTTGAGTTTGTCTATTCGGTCTGAGCTGACTTTCAAGGCTCTCTTTTTATGGACAACAGTGCAGCACGAAGTGTGCTCGACGCGCTCCCCACCCTCATTCTCGGGCTCGCCCTGGCGCTGGTCGGCTGGCTGGTGTTCAGCGTGGTGATCGTCGAACTCACAGACGCCATTACCGATGATTCCAGTGCCTACACCAGCGATGTGCAGGAGTGCTCGTCAGAGCCCGTCCAGATCTTGTTCGGCCAGGAGGTGGGCAAGGAAGTACTGCTGATTGCCAAGATGTTATCGGGTGTCAGTTCGGTGCGTGTGTTGTCGGCGCCCGGTCGCGACCTGAGTTACGTACCGGATCGGTTGAATCTTGAGGTGAATGGACAGCGCCGGATTTTTGCAGCCTTCTGCGGTTAGCGCGTGCCGGTGCAGGGCTTAGGTGACTCACCGGTTATAGCAGCGTCTATGTATCGACAGCTCAATAGCGATAAGGACATTGCGTGGTACGTAAACTCATCTTGATGGTCGCCCTTTCACAGCTGAACGGCTGCGCCTGGCTGGCCGCCGTCGGCAATCGCGACCGTTCATACGATTGCTATGGCGGGCTGGAAACCGAGTACCAGCTCGCGCAATTCATCGGGCCATTCGTGCTTGTCGACCTGCCTTTCACGCTTGTGGCGGATACCGCTTCCCTGCCTTTTTGCTGGCTCTGAAAGGTAACATTTCCCCTCCCAGTCAAGTGAAGGCCTCAGGCTCATGGCGCTGTGGGGCTTTTTTGCATGCTTGCCCTAGGTGAGCACGTCCCGGTGGTCTATGTTAAACGCCAGGCGCTGTTGGACAGTCTGGAGGTGGTTTATCACAGTGGTGGGAGTTTTATGGAACAGGGACCTGTATGCACCCATCCGATGACCTGAACGGGGACGAAACCGCAGAATCGTTCTCGCCACGCGAAGGGCGTTCGGCGCCACTGTTCCGCCTGATCCTGAGTTTCATGCTGGTGGTCGTGCTGCTGTTCGTCGGCATTGAAGGCTGGCGGATCTGGCGCGACTACCGGCACGCCTTTGCCAGCGCCCATGACTCGGTGACCAACCTTGCCAGCGCCACCGCCCAGCATGCCGAAGATGCTATCCGCCAGGTCGATGTGGTGACCGCGATGCTTGGCGAGCGGCTTGAAGGTGACGGCTTTGCGCGGATGAATATTCCGCGGCTGCACAGGCTGCTCAAGCAGCAGGCGGCGTTGATGCCACAGTTGCACGGGTTGTTTGTGTATGGCTCGGACGGTCACTGGATCGTCACCGACAAGAGCGAAACGCCGACCAATGCCAATAACGCCGACCGCGATTATTTCGAGTATCACCGCACCCATGTGGACCGTGGCGTATACATCGGCGCCGTGGTGAAAAGCCGCTCTACCGGCGAGTTGATCATTCCCGTTTCCAGGCGCCTCGATAACCCCGACGGGTCTTTTTTCGGGGTGCTGCTGGGCACCGTCAAGGTCGATTATTTCGTCGAGTTCTACGGTGCGTTCAAGATCGATGACCGTGGCGCGCTGGTGCTGGCCAAACGGGACGGCACCATCCTGCTCCGCCGGCCTTTTGTCGAGCGGGTGATTGGCGGCAGCCTGGCCGGCAGCGAGATCTTCCAGGAGTACCTGCCGCACTCATCCGAGGGCGTGGTCGAAACCACCGCAGTGGTCGACGGTACCCAGCGGTTGTACGCCTACAAGGCCCTGGACGCCTATCCATTGGTGGTCGAAGCCGGGCTCTCCCGGGCCTCGATCATTGGCCCCTGGCGTGATGATCTGATCAAGACCGCCATGGTCTTGCTGTTGTTGCTGGTGGGCTTGAGCGGTTTCGGCGCCCTGGTGCTCAGGCAACTGCGCGAGCGAATCGTGATGGAGACCGCGCTGCGGCGTGCACACCAGACGGTCCGTGACCTGGCGTTGAGCGACAGCCTGACGGGCCTGGGTAACCGCCGGCGGCTGGACACTGCCCTGGCTGAGGAAATTCGTCGGGCCAGGCGTCAGGGGTATCCGTTGGCGCTGGTGATGATGGATCTGGACTACTTCAAGCGGTACAACGACAACTATGGACATCCCGCCGGGGATGACTGCCTGCGCGCCGTGGGCACTGCCATTCAGGGCAGCCTCAAGCGTCCCGGCGACCTGGCCGTGCGCTACGGTGGCGAAGAGTTCACCCTGCTGCTGCCCAACACCGATGCGGCGGGGGCCAGCAGGATTGTCGAGGACATTCTCGAGGCGATCCGCCAGTTGCACATCGAGCATGTGAAAAGCCCCTCGGGCAGGGTGACCGCCAGTGCCGGCATTGCCCTCGGCTACCCGGGCAAGGAGGCGGTTGGCGCAGACATGCTGATGGGCGCGGCCGACTCGGCGCTGTACCTGGCCAAGGACAAGGGCCGCAACGGTTGGTGCCTGGTTGACGGCCTGGGCGAAGGGCGGGCGAGCTCCAAGCTCTAGCCATTCGTCGCTCGAACGGCACGCTGCCCACAGCGTACCGCTCGAATGAATACGGCCCAGACCTCCTGTGCCTTGCAACCGAGGTGCTTATGCCTAATGTCTCGATGCAAATACCCCCACAGCCCGAATCTGAGCCTGACGAAGAATACGATCCCTTGACCCGGCCTCAGGTTATTCCGCAGGAGCGCCCAGGCGATTGGCAAGAGGGCGACAATGAGGAACAGTATCCCGACGACAAGGATATGCCGTTGCCCAACGACTAGGCAGTCGGCTGCCTGGAGCGCGTTGATGGGGCCGTGCGTGATAAAACGCCAACGCATGGGTAAGATGCCCGCCTCGTAAATGCAAAGGACTGATCATGGACGACCCTTCTCTGGCGCAACGCTTGTTTGCATTGGCCGCGATCATTGTCGCGGCAATAGGTGGCGGTATTTTCGTGTTTTTTCTGTTAGCCCCTGGAGGTCCTTTTCCCAGCTTTGGACGCGCGCTGGCAATATTTACCCTGGGTGTAACCAATGGTTTGTGTCTGCCGCTGGTCGGCACTTATTGGGTGCTCGCCGGGAAGCCGGCAGGTGCCGGTACGCTATTGATTTTGCAGGCGATAGGGCTGATCGCCTTTATTGGATGGTATCTGTCGCTGATGTGAAGTTGTGCCTGCCTGCTTTATAGCGACTGGCTCTATTGCACACTGTCCAACACCTAATTGAGTTCTTCTGTTTCATACTTTTTTTATATATCTTTCGTGTGCTGCCGACTCACAAGGAAAATAATAATGAGGTACAGAGGCGCACACTATTGGGCTTGGGCAGACTGCCAACTGCACAGCCAGGAGCATGAAGAATCGCTGGAGTCGGGAATCACACTTGATGTCAAGGCGCGGCTGTCGCGCAGCGGTTGCACCCAGTTGTTTCTCGGGGTTTACACCAGTGCCGGTCTACCCATCGTGGAGGAGTATCACGACCATCTCGATGAAGTCACCCTGACCCGGGCGATTATCTGGGGCGTAAAACGTTGTCGCGCAATTGCCGCCGACGTCATCGAACTCAATGAGCTACCTGCCATCAGCCACTACCCCGGGATGCGGGCGATCAATTCGGCGCCCTGATTACGCACATTGCCGATCGCAGCGCTGACCGGGTACCACTCGAACTGCGCTGCCGGCTCACCCAGATTCAAGGCCATCTGCTCGGCGTGTTCGCCGGCGGTGGCCGGGTCCAGCCATTGCCGGGCAAAAGCCGGCGCCAGCACAATTGGACGGCGGTCATGCACGTCGAGCAGACCGCCTTCACTGTCAGCCGTGAGGATGACGAACCCCGCATGCTCGCCGCTGCACTGGCCGATCGCGGCGCACAGGGCAGGGCGGCCATCGCCGCGGCGGATCAGGTAGGGTTGCTTTTTCGGGCCGCCTTCATCGACCCATTCGAACCAGTTGTCGATCGGCACGATGGCCCGGTGTGGCCAGATGGCGCGGAAGAAGGCGCCATGGGCGACCTTTTCCACCCGCGCGTTGATGGGGGCGGCGCGGTCCCTGGCCCAGTGCGGGCGCCAGCCCCAGGGCAGCAGGTCGGCGTGGAGGATGTCAGCCTCGATATGCAGCAGCGCCACGCGGGTGGTCGGCGCCACGTTGTAGTGGCCAAGCGGCTGATCACCGACGCTGTTGACCAGGGCGCCGGGCATGCTCAGGGCCTCGACGAAATCGTGGATGCCATGGTATTGGGATAACCTGCCGCACATGCTGCGAAGCTCCGCGAGGTGCCTACCGGTGGAGGATAGACGCTATCGGGGGGGCAAGCCCGCTCCTGCGACGGTCAGCTCAGCACCCAGACCAAGAGCGATACCACCAGAGCCAACAATGTGCCCAGCCAGGCGCAGGCTTCGAACTTCGAACGTTGCACGCTGGCGCGAACTTCGCGCAGGTATTGCGCCTTGGTCGGCGCCCGCTCGCGATAGCGCAGGTGCTCGGCCAGGTCATGCAAGCGGGCCTCGATGATCGAGCCGACCACGAAGAATGTCGCGCCATAGCTGGCGATGAAAATCAGCAGGTACTTCATTGTCGCTCCTTGGCTTGCCCGTCCCTGGTGCCATTACCCTGTCACGGAACCTTGTGCCTGCACAACGTCTAAGCTGATGTGGGATGTCCCATTCTTGAGCACATCATCATGTTCAGATCGCGCTTGCTGGTTGTCGTCGCCACCTCGTTGAGCCTGGCACTCGGTTCACTTGGCGCTGTTGCCGATCCGGGCAATGGCAAAGGTAATCCGGGGCATGGCCAGGGCAAGCAGGGTGGTCAGGGTGCCAGCCAGAAAGGTGGCAAGAGCGCTGACCAATGGAGTCATGGCCCGGCCATCGATCGCACCCGTGTCATCAATGTGCTGCTGGGCTATCCCGATTACTGGAGTCGTGGCGCCGACCTGCCCCCGGGTGTACGCAAGAACCTGGCGCGCGGCAAACCCCTGCCACCCGGCATCGCGAAAAAGCTCGATGACCGCCTGATCGGCAGGCTGCCGCACTACGATGGCTACGAATGGCGCCAGGCCGGGACCGACCTGATTCTGGTAGCGATCGCCACCGGCATCATCTACGAAGTGCTGACTCACGTGCTCGATTGAAACCGTAGTTGACGGCGGGGCAGAGTGCGCTTATACAGGCGCCCCCCACACCGGCAAGGCAGGCCCTGCAATGAACGACGACGATCTGGACATTCACGAACCTGAGCATGATCACCTGCTCGACCATGACTTCGCCGAGGATGATTACGAAGCGCAGGAAGAGGTCAACCCGTTGTTCGATCCGCAGGATGACGACGAGCCGAATGCCAGCGATTGTGCAGGTGATGACGATGCATTCTGGGATGAAGGCGTAGACACCCTCGACGACCTCTAGGCGCCAGCAGCGGCGCTGGCGCCTGGAGGCGGTTGCGGGTTAACGCCCATCCACCGAGAAGCGCCCGGCACCGGTAACCGACAGCAGCAGCAGGCCGCCGACGATGCTCATGTTCTTGAAGAACTGCACGGTGTTGGCCGCCTTGGCCGGGTCGACCATATTCCAGAATGGGTGGCCGATAACGGCGGTACCGATCACGAACAGGGCAAACAGGAAGGCCAGCGGGCGAGTGTAGAAGCCGAGGATGAGAATGATGGCGACAAAAAACTCCATCACCACCGCCACCGCAGCTGCGACTGTTGGCACCGGAGCTCCCAGGGATGCCAGATAGTCAACCGTGCCGTCGAAGCCGGTGAGCTTGCTCCAGCCAGACATCACGAACAGGATCATCAGCAGTATCCGCGCCAGCAGGATGATGACGTCGCGCTGGTTGTCGAACAGGGTATAGCGCATGGCGGCCTTCCTTTGTTGTTGGGCAATTTTACCTTAGCAGTTGCCGGAAGGATTTGCGGCCAGCCCAGCATAAAAAGGGCATAAGGGTTGTTTGGGCGAACGCCAGACAGCAAAAAGGCGCCGCTAAGGCGCCTTCTCAGAAGATGGTGCGAGTGGCGGGACTCGAACCCGCAAGGCTCACGCCGGCAGATTTTAAGTCTGCTGTGTATACCAATTCCACCACACTCGCACTGGGTTGAGGAAAATGCATTTGCTCCCTCAATCAAGCGAGCTTTATAACCCATCGTTATATTCGAGTCAACCGCGTGCAGGGCTCTGGACGGCGCCTCCGTGCCGAAATCGGCAATGGCCGTCATTCAGTATGTCGCAGTCGCCGCCAGCGCCACGCAGTGTTCGTGATCAGTAGCTGATCGTATCGGCGACGCCGCGCAAGTCATCCACCGACGATTGCAGGCCCGCGATTCTACCCAGCACTGCGGCGGCGTCAGCCTGGTGTACCGAGTGCTGCAGGTACAGCACGTGCCCGCGCAGGTCGAGCGACACCCGCTCAAGGTCGGCGGCGGTGTGCTGCAGGTCATCATGGATAGCTTTCATTCGTAGGTCTGCGGCCACGCGTCGTTCCCTCGAGGTAGGTGGCAGGTCTGAAGTGCCGGGCGACTATAGAGCAATTGATTCCTTGCTGTCATTGGGCCACTGTTGCTTTCACCACGCCGTCGACTGGCAGTGCCTGAAGAATCCGACTAAGTTTTAGACCAGCGCAGGGAATCGCTTGCAGCGTATGCTGTCATATCCAGACAAGCCATCTACGGCTTCGTGGGGCAGCCATGGTCTCATCCGACTCCGAACTTCATGTGATGCATGCCAGTCGCTTCGAGCAACTGGTACAAACGGTGGTTGATTACGCTATCTACATGCTCGACCTCGAAGGTCACGTGGTGTCCTGGAATGCCGGCGCACAGCGCATCAAGGGCTACCGTGCCGATGAAGTGATCGGCAAGCATTTCTCGATGTTCTTCACCCCTCAGGATTGTGCCGACGGCAAGCCGGACTGGCTGCTTGAGCGTGCCTTGAGTACTGGCGGTGCCCAGGATGAAGGCTGGCGCATGCGCAAGGACGGCACGCTGTTCTGGGCACTGGTGGCGCTGGACGTGATCAGGGCACCCGATGGCGAAGTCGTGGGGTTGGCGAAGATAACCCGCGACATTACCGACCGCCGCGAGGCCGCACTGCAACTCGATGAAATGCGCGCCCAGCTGTTCCAGTCGCAAAAGCTTGAAGCCCTCGGGCAATTGACCGGGGGCATGGCGCATGACTTCAACAACCTGCTGACCATCATCATCGGCTCGGCTCGCCTGGCCCTTAACAGCCGAGACCCGCAACGTACCCAGCGCCTGCTCGAACACATCCTCGATGCGGGCGAGCGCGGTAGCCAGATGACCCAGCAACTGCTCAGTTTCGCCCGGCACAAGGCCTTGAAGTTCGGTCGCGTCAAAGTACCGGAACTGATCGAGTCGACGCGCGTGCTGCTCGGCCAGACCCTGCCCGCGTCGGTGGAACTGCAGGTGCTGCTGGCCGACAACCTGTGGGATGTCGAAGTCGATGCCGGGCAGTTGCAGATGGTATTGCTCAACCTGATCTTCAATGCCCGCGACGCCATCGATGGCGAGGGGCTGATCAGCATGCAGGCGCAAAACTGCACGCTTACAGGCCGCCCCGAGGGCCTGGTGGGGCGCTTTGTCTGCATCAGCATCAGCGACACCGGCCGCGGCATCGACAGCAAGGTGCTGCCGCGCATCTTCGAGCCTTTTTTCACTACCAAGAGCTTTGGCAAGGGTACCGGGCTGGGCCTGAGCCAGGTCTATGGTTTTGCCAAGCAGAGCAATGGCGCGGTCAGCGTCAGCAGCGAGCCGGGCAAGGGTACCTGCATGAGTGTCTACCTGCCGGTGTACACAGCCTCCATTGACCCCGTCCCTGAACACGGAGGTGCATAGCATCGTGGAACCACTCAAACGCCTCGCCACTGGTATCCCCGGGCTCGACGAACTGCTCAAGGGCGGGCTGGTAGTCGGTGCTTCCTATATCGTTCAAGGACGGCCCGGTTCAGGCAAGACCATCCTGGCCAATCAGTTGGCGTTCAACCATGTGGCGCATGGCGGACGGGTGCTGGTGGCGACGCTGTTGAGCGAGTCCCACGAGCGTCTGTTCCAGTACCTGTCGACCTTGAGCTTTTTCGATCCGGCGAAAATCGGCGCGCAACTGCAGTTCGTCAGTGCTTTCGACACCATGGAGCAGGAGGGGCTGGACGAAGTGGTGAAACTGCTGCGCGGGGAAATCAGCCGCCATCAGGCCAGCCTGCTGATCGTCGATGGCCTGCTCAATGCCCGCTCGCGGGCGGAAACCCCGCTGGACACCAAGAAATTCATCGCCGAGCTGCATGGCCATGCGGCGTTTGCCGGTTGCACCGTGCTGTTTCTGACCAGCTCGCGGCTGGACGATGGCAGCCCGGAACACACCATGGTCGATGGTGTCATCGAACTGGGTGACGAGCTGTTCGGCAGCCGCTCGGTGCGCCGCATCCAGTTGCGCAAGACCCGCGGCAGCGGCGCCCTGTCGGGTATCCACGAGTGTGAAATCACCGAGGACGGCATCCAGGTGTACCCGCGCCTGGAGTCGCTGTACAGCCACCCGACCGGGCCTGGCACGGGCGAGCTGACCCGCGTCCCCAGCGGCGTGCCGGTGTTTGACAGCATGCTCGGAGGCGGGCTGCCCGCTGCCTCGGTGACCCTGGCAATGGGCCCGTCGGGCATCGGTAAAACCTCCCTGGGCGTGAGCTTTCTGGGCGCGGCGACAGTCGCAGAACCCGGTCTGCATTTCGGCTTTTATGAAACGCCGCATCGCCTGCGCCTGAAGGCCGGCGCCCTGGGCTACGACTTTGCCGCCATGGAGCGCGCCGGGGCCTTGCGTATTGCCTGGCAACCGACTACCGAAGGCGTGCTTGATGATGTCGGCATGCGCTTGCTGCGCTTGGTCGAGCAGCACAACATCAAGCGTGTGCTGATCGACAGCCTCGGTGCTTTCACCCGCCTGGCAAGCAATCCGATGCGGCTGAACGAATTCTTTCGCGCCCTGACCGGCGAGCTGCGCGCCCGTGACGTCAGTGTCCTGGCCACCTGGGAAATGCGCGATATCTTCGGTTCGGAAATCAACGCACCGGCGCCCGACCTCTCGAGCATCGTCGACAACCTGCTGTTGATGCGCTTTGTCGAGATGGAGTCCGAGCTCAAGCGATTGCTGTCGATCCTCAAGGTGCGCGACAGCTATTACGATCCGGCGCTGCTGGAACTGATCATCAGCGACCACGGTATCGATCTGCAAAAGGCCTTTTCCCAGGCCACGGGGGTGATGTCCGGGACGCCCTCGCAGGTGCCTGGATCATGAGAATGGGGCCGGCAACACCATGAGTACCATTCTGGTCGTCGACGACGAGTACCTGATCGCCAATATCCTGGGCTGGGCCCTGGAGGACGAAGGTTTCGACGTGGAACTGGCCGGTAATGGGCAAAAGGCCCTGGACTTGCTGAAAGGCAAACGAGTGGAGTTGGTGATCACCGATTACATGATGCCGGTGATGGATGGCGAGGCACTGGCCGTCAGTATTCGTGCAGAGCCGCTGCTACAGGCCTTGCCGATCATATTGATGAGCGGGGCACAGGCTCACAAGGGGCGGGATAATCCCAGGCTGTTCGCTGCCGTGTTCGACAAACCCTTCGACATCGATCAACTGATTGCCAAAGTGAAGGAACTGGTTGGCGCGCCTGAGGCGCCTTGAGACCTGCGGCTGCAACCTGGAGGGTTGTCAGGGTCAGGATCAAGCGCATCCGTGCGGCTTGAGTGAGCTGGGGGCTACTTAGTGCTCGTCGCCTCCTTTTTCCGGTGCCGGGCTACCGGCCTGAATGCGTTTGAAAATCTCCTCGCGGTGCACCTGTACATCTTTCGGTGCATCGATGCCGATCCTCACTTGCATCCCTTTGACGCCCAGAATGGTGACTTTGATGTCATCGTTGATGACGATGCTTTCGCCAACCTTGCGGGTGAGTATCAGCATGTATTTCTCCTTGGTAACGTAAGTTGCCTTGCAGGCGTAGCCCGCAGAAGCCGGGATCACACAGGGGGTGCATCCCTCTTTCCCTTCATTAAAGACGCTTTCGGCGGATATTAATTCCCCCGAACACAGATTCTGTAGTGAGTCTTTAGTCGCAGGTGCCGATTGGCTGGATGAGCGCTCCCGAACAGCGAGTACTGCTCATACCCGCAAGCATAGGGGGGTTGAAGGAATATGGGAAATTTCTCTGCATGATAGTGAAGGTGGGTTTCGCTGAATGGCTTTTCAAGGGGCAGGGAGGTTTTGCAGAAACCACGCCAGGGCCACTTCCTCGGCCTCCAGCCCCTTGCGGGTGCGTGGCCGTGGTAGCTTGGCCAGCCCGCCCAGGGTGAAATGCTCCAACAGCGCCGGATGGATATAGCAGCGCCGGCATACTGCCGGGGTATTGCCCAGGCGGCTGGCGACCTGTTTGACGGTCTCGACGATCTGCCGCTTGGCTTCCTGCTCCGGCTGCCACTCAAGCTGGCGCAACAGGCTCAGGGCCAGGGCGCTGCCGGCCCAGGTACGGTAGTCCTTGGCGGTGAAATCGCTGCCGGTCAGCTCCTGCAGGTAGGCGTTCACGTCGGCCGAGCCGATGCTGTGGCGCTGGCCCTGTTCATCCTGGTACTGGAACAGGTCCTGGCCGGGCAGGTCCATGCAGCGTTTGACCAGGTTGGCCAGACGCCGGTTCTTCAGGGTCACCCGATGTTCGATGCCGCTCTTGCCGCGAAACTGAAAGCGGATGGCGCTGCCGTTGACCTTGACGTGACGGTTGCGCAGGGTGGTCAGACCGAAGGACTTGTTGTCGCGGGCGTACTGGCGATTGCCGATGCGGATCAAGGTGCTGTCGAGCAGGCTGACCACCAGGGCCATGACCTTTTGTCGATCAAGCCCCGGCCGCGCCAGATGACTGTCCAGTTGCCGGCGCACCTTGGGCAAGAGGCTGGCGAAGGCCAGCATGCGTGAGTACTTGTGGCTGTCGCGATAGCTGCGCCAGTCGGCATGGTAGCGGTACTGCTTGCGTCCGCGGGCATCACGGCCGGTAGCCTGCAGGTGGCCTCGCGGGTCGGCACAGATCCATACATCGGTGTAGGCCGGCGGGATCACCAGGGCCCTGATCCGCTCGAGGGTGGCCGGGTCGGTGACCCGGTCGCCTTGTGCATCGAGGTAGACGAACCTGCCGCGCAGCGTCTTGCGGCGCAGGCCGGGCTGGGTGTCATCGACATACTGCAAGGCGGCGGGCAGGGCGGTGTCGGGCATGGCGCGGGTCCAGTGACGGGGCTTGTACTATGGACCGCAACGTCAACCCAACAGTGCCACCGACTTGATCTGTGCCCATAGCGACTGCCCGGCATGCAACTTGAGCTGGTCGGCGGAATAGCGGGTGATGCGCGCCAGCAAGGTGGTGCCGGCCGCGTCCAGGCTGACCAGCACATGGGCGCTGTTGTCGGCCGGGCGGTGGCCGCTGACCGTCACCGGCAGGCGATTGAGGATGCTCGATTGCTGATCGGCGCCCAGGCTCAGGCTGACGTCACGCGCCTGGACCTTCAGGCGCAACGGCATGCCGACGGCCAGCGGTTCGTGGGCAACGCGCACCTGCAAGTCGCTGTGCGGCAGTTGCAGGCTGAGCAACTGGTAGTCGCTGTTGTAGGCGCTGACCTGGCCTTCGATGATCACCCCGGCATCATCGCCCTGGGCCAGGGGCAGATCGAGGCGGGCGAGGGTGGCGGCGATCGGGCCGCTGGCCTGGACCTTGCCCTGTTCCAGTAGCACCAGGTGATCGGCCAGGCGCGCGACTTCGTCCTGGGCATGGCTGACGTAGATCAGCGGAATCTCCAGTTCGCTGTGCAGGCGCTCAAGGTACGGCAGGATCTCGCGCTTGCGCGGGCCATCGAGGGCCGCCAGCGGCTCGTCCATCAACAACAGTTGCGGGCTGCTCAGCAGCGCCCGGGCAATGCCCACGCGCTGGGCTTCGCCGCCGGAAAGCGTCGCAGGCTTGCGCTCCAGCAGGTGCTCGATGCCGAGCAGTTCGCAGGCCTGCTCAAGGCTGACCTTGCGCAGCTGGGCGGGGATGCGTTTGTAGCCGAAGGTCAGGTTGGCGAGCACCGACAGGTGCGCAAACAAGCTGGCCTCCTGGAAGACATAGCCGATCGAGCGTTGATGCGGGGCGACGAAATGTTCGCGGCGCGAGTCCTGCCAGATTTCGCCGTTGACCTCGATGTAAGCCTCGGTCGCGCGCTCAAGCCCGGCCAGGCAGCGCAGGCACGTGGTCTTGCCCGAGCCGGAATGGCCGAACAGGGCGCTGATGCCGCGCCCGGGCAGTTGCAGGTCGACATCCAGGCTGAAGTCGTCGCGCGCCAGTTTCAAGCGGGCGTGAATCATCGCTGCCATGCTCAGCTCCAGGCCGATTTGCCGCGGCGGCTGGAATACAGCGCCAGCAGCACGAGGAAAGAGAACACCAGCATGGCCCCGGCCAGCCAGTGGGCCTGCAGGTACTCCATGGCCTCGACATGGTCGAAGATCTGCACCGACACCACCCGGGTCTTGTCGGGAATATTGCCGCCGATCATCAGCACCACGCCGAACTCGCCGACGGTGTGGGCAAAGCCGAGGATGCTGGCGGTGATGAAGCCAGGGCGCGCCAAGGGCAACACCACATGAACGAAACAGTCCCAGGGGCTGGCGCGCAAGGTCGCAGCCACCTCCAGCGGCCGTTCACCAATGGCGCTGAAGGCGTTCTGCAAGGGTTGCACGACGAAGGGCATCGAATAAACCACCGAACCGATCACCAGGCCGCTGAAGCTGAACACCACGGTGCCCAGCCCCAGCGCTTCGGTGGTCTGGCCGATCCAGCCGTTGGGCCCCAGGGCCAGCAACAGGTAGAAGCCGATCACCGTCGGTGGCAGCACCAAGGGCAGGGCCACCACCGCGCCCACCGGCCCGCGCAGCCACGAGCGTGTGCGCGCCAGCCACCAGGCGATGGGAGTACCGATGAGCAACAGGATCAGCGTGGTCAGGCTGGCCAGTTTGAAGGTCAGCCAGATGGCGCCGAGGTCGCTGGCATCCAGTGGCATCAGATTTCGTAACCGTAGGACTTGATCACGGCAGCGGCTTTCGGGCCTTTGAGGTATTCAACCAGGGCTTTGGCTGCGGCGCTGTCCTTGCCTTTGTTGAGGATCACCGCGTCCTGCTTGATTGGCTCATGCAGGTTGGACGGCACGATCCAGGCCGAACCGCTGCTGACCTTGCCGTCCTTGTAGATCTGCGACAGGGCGACAAAGCCCAGTTCGGCATTGCCGGTGGAGACGAACTGGAAGGCCTGGGTGATGTTCTGGCCTTCGACGATCTTGGCCTTGGTGGCCTCGGTCAGTTGCAGTTTGTCCAGCACCTGAGTCGCCGCCAGGCCATAAGGTGCGGCTTTCGGGTTGGCAATCGACAGGTGCTTGAACTGGTTTTTCTTCAGCACATCGCCCTTGCCATCGACATAGTCATCCTTGGCCGACCACAGCGCCAGGGTGCCGATGGCGTAGGTGAAGCGCGAGCCCTTGACCGTGTCGCCTTCTTTTTCGAGTTTTTCCGGCGTGCTGTCATCGGCGGCGAGGAACACCTCGAACGGCGCGCCGTTCTTGATCTGCGCATAGAACTGGCCGGTAGCGCCATAGGCGGCAACCAGCGTGTGGCCGGTGTCTTTCTCGAAGTCCTTGGCAATCGCCTGGATCGGTGCGGTGAAGTTGGCGGCAACAGCCACCTGTACCTCATCGGCCCAGGCGCTGTTCAAGGTCATGAAGGTGGCCAGGGCGGCCAGGGCAAAACGCGGTGCGCACTTACTCATGAAAAACAGCTCCACAGGCTGAGGGGTATTCGTTATATAGGTGAATATATAGCGAATGCCTGGCCAACGGGAAGTACTGCTTCAGCGTTTGAGCTGGGCGAGGGCGTTTTCAGCCAGTGTGCGCGTCAGTTCACCGGCCGGCAGGGCCTGCCCCAGGCGTAGCGCCTGGCCCGACCAGAGGTTGCTGAAATCGCTGTTGCCTTTCGGCTCGCTGATCGCCCGCAGCGGCATCAGCGCACCACCAGCCAGGGGGAAGCGGGGCGCAAGGTCACTCATGGGCCCCAGTTCGCGCATGATTCGCGTGCGGATACCGCGTGCCGGGCGCCCGGTAAACAGGTTGGTGACGGCCGTGTCGCTTTCCTTGGCGCTGTGCAGGGCCTGGCGATGGGCCGCCGAGACCTTGGCTTCCGGGCAGAACAGGTAGGCGGTGCCCAGTTGCACCGCCGAAGCGCCCAGGGCCAGGGCGGCAACGATGCCGCGATGGTCGCCAATGCCGCCGGCGGCAATCACCGGCACGTTCACCGCATCGACAATCTGCGGCACCAGCGCCAGCGTACCGACCTGGGTATTGAGGTCGCTGCTGAGGAACATCGCGCGATGGCCGCCGGCTTCATAGCCCATGGCAATGATTGCGTCGCAGCCGTGATCTTCCAGCCACAGGGCTTCATCCACCGTAGTGGCGCTGGACAGCACCTTGGCGCCAGTGGCCTTGACCCGCTTGAGCAGGCTGGCTTCGGGCAGGCCAAAGTGGAAGCTGACCACCGCCGGCTTGAATTGCTCGAGCAACTGGCAGGTGGCGTCGTCGAAGGGCGCACGATTGGAGACCGGCGTCGGTGCCTCGAAATCGGCACCCAGCTCTTCATAGTACGGTTTGAGCGCCAGCTTCCAGGCTGCGTCGCGGGCCGGGTCTGGCTCGGGCGGCTGATGGCAGAAGAAGTTGACGTTGAGCGGGCCGTTGCTTGCCTCGCGAAAGGCTTGAAGCTCGGCGCGGATCTGTTCCAGGCTCAGGGTGGCACAAGGCAGTGAACCCAGGCCGCCGGCGTTGCTCACGGCAATGGCCATGGCCGAACCGGTGGAGCCGGCCATGGGCGCCTGAAGGATCGGCAGTTCGATGCCGAACAGATCGAGGAGGCGGGTGTCCGGCCATTGGCTCATGCCTGGGGTTCCTTGTGCTGAGGTGGTTTTACAGCGCTTTGCTCACCTTGATATCAGTGATCTTCTTGGCGTCTTCGCCGTGGAGCTGTTGCAGCGCTGCCTGCACTTGCTCGGGAGCATCGCTGGTCAACTGGGCGAAGTCGAAACGTTGCTCGCCATCGATCTTGTACTTGATCACGAACTTGGTGGTCTGGCTCATGGGCTTATCTCAGTTTCGACGACGAACGACGGATGATCTTCACCGTGTGGGTGAAGGTTGGCTTGGTGACTGCCGATAATGCACGCGGGCCCACGGTGTCGATAGTGATGTTCCAGAAGCCGGTGCTGGGCACGGTGATCTTGGCCGGGAAGTCGACGAAGGCGCCGCCATGATAGGTGTGGCGGCCGCCGTTCTTGAAGCTGCGGAAGTTGGCGTCGTTCATCAGGCGGATATTGCAGCGCTGGGAGCAATGGATGACCACGATGTCATCTTCGTTGAGGTGCTCGCGCTGGTGTACGAATTTCATGTTGCACTCCGCATTGGATCTGTCAGCAAATCAAAACGATACCATGATGTCGGTTACACTGTCGGCCTTCATGCCAGGCCCAGGATAAAACTGCCAATCAAGGGAGCGAAATGGTCTGCGCGTGGTCATATTCTTTTTCCGTGGTGGAGGTGTGCTTGATGAAGTGGGTCGTAGCAGCGTTGGCAGTAACGCTGGGGGGCTGTGTAAGTGTGTCGGAGCTGGAGCGCAGCCCGGAAACCCTCAATGTGATTTCTGGCAAGAAACCCCAGGAATATGCCGACTGCGTGCAGCAGCAGTTGAGTGAGACGCGCGGGCAGCTGGCCGTGGAAGAGCGCCACGACGGTTTGCGCCTGGTCGTGCCGCAAAAGGTGGGTGCCGGCCCGGCCGCGCTGGTGGATATCGACAAGCGTGGCAGCGGCAGCAGCATCAAGCTGTATGAGCGGTTGAATAATTTCCCGCTGCGCCTGGGTGATGTGAAGACCGCGGCGACGCGCTGCATCTCCGGGTAATTTCTTCAGCAACTAACCGATTCAGCTGGCATCTCGCCATCTTTCTGCGTTGTAGCTCACGGCGTATAGGCCTACTATCCATAGGCTTATATCTATTAAGCCTAAGCTTATAACAAGAAAATGGAGTCCGTGATGATCCCACTGGATCGAATCCTGATCAGCAGCCTGCTGCTGTTTTCACTGCCTGCCGTCCACGCCGCCGACGGCCAGAAAGTATTTGCCCAGGGTGGCCAGAACCCTGCCGCCATGGCCTGCCTGGGTTGCCATGGCCCGGATGCCAAGGGCATCGCCGCAGCCGGCTTTCCACGCTTGGCCGGCCTGCCGGCAGCCTACCTGAGCAAGCAGTTGCATGACTTTCAGTCCGGCAGCCGCAAGCATCCGATCATGGAGCCGCTGGCCAAGGCCTTGAGTGCTGAAGAAATCCAGGCGGTCACCGCCACCCTGGCCGCCATGCCCAGTGAACCGGCCAGCGCCAGCCATCGCCAGCAAATGGCCGCAGATCCGGTACAGAAGCTGGCGTTGTATGGCGACTGGAACCGCAAAATCCCCGGTTGCGTGCAGTGCCACGGCCCCGGTGGTGCAGGTGTCGGCGAACATTTCCCGCCATTGGCGCATCAACCTGCCAGCTATCTGGTTGCCCAGCTCAACGCCTGGCGCGACGGCAGCCGCAGCAACGACCCCAACCAGCTGATGGTCGGTGTGGCCAAGGCCATGACCGATGACGAGATTAAGGCCGTGGCCAATTACTTCGCCAACCCTGTCAGCCCGGAGGTCAAGCCATGAAGCCGATGATCCTCGCCGCCCTGGCCCTGAGCCTGGGCAACGTCCATGCTGCACCCATTGCCATGGAAGACCAGTCGCAGCTCAAGTCCGCGCCTGCTGCCGCGCCAGGCTTCACCCCGCCAGCGGAAAGCGAACTGCCCGACAATGCCTACGGCAAGATGGTCCGCGATGGCCATGCCTTGTTCGTCGACACGCGCAGGTTGATGCCCGAATACGTCGGTAACGGCCTTAACTGCAGCAACTGTCACCTCGACCAGGGTCGCCTGGGCAACTCGGCGCCGCTGTGGGGCGCGTATCCCATGTATCCGGCCTATCGCAAGAAAAACGACAAGGTCAACACCTTCGCCGAGCGTATCCAGGGCTGCTTTCAGTTCAGTATGAACGGCAAGCCACCGGCGGCTGACAGCCCGCAGATGACTGCCTTGTCGGTATATGCCTACTGGCTGGCAAGCAAGGCGCCGATTGGTGTCGAGAGCGCTGGCCGCGGCTACCCGGACGTACCGCAATCGGCCGAAGGCTATGACTTCAAACGGGGTGAGCAGGTGTACCAGGCCCAGTGCTCCATTTGCCACGGCGCCAATGGCGAAGGGCAGAAAGTGGCCAAGGACTACGTGATGCCGCCGTTGTGGGGCAAGGACTCCTACAACTGGGGCGCCGGCATGCACCGGATCAATACGGCCGCATCTTTCATCAAGCACAATATGCCCCTGGGCAAGCCCGGCAGCCTGAGCGACCAGCAGGCCTGGGACGTGGCCGCTTACATCAACCGCCACGAGCGGCCGCAGGATCCGCGTCTGGTAGACGGCTCGATCGAGAAAACCCGGCTGAAGTTCCACGCCAATGATGGCGTCAACCTCTATGGCCAGAAGGTAGACGGGGTACTGGTCGGGCAGGGCCTGTAAGGACCTCGATGCCCCCGGATTTACGTGCCGGTGGTCAGCCACCGGCGCAATATTTATGATCCGGGGGAACTATCCACCCCAGGATTTCTCTATGATGGCATTGGCCGCCCGGTGGTGGGGCATTGTAAGGTGACCGCCGCCTGATTAGACTGCGCCGAATTTCGTACGCAAAGCCCTTGTTAAGGACGTATATGATCAAGAAATGCTTGTTCCCGGCAGCCGGTTACGGCACTCGCTTCCTGCCTGCTACCAAAGCCATGCCCAAGGAAATGCTGCCGGTGGTGAACAAGCCACTGATCCAGTACGGCGTTGAAGAAGCGCTGGAAGCTGGATTGAACGAGATTTCCATCGTCACCGGTCGCGGCAAGCGCGCCCTGGAAGACCACTTCGACATCAGCTACGAGCTGGAAAATCAGATCAAGGGCACCGACAAGGAAAAATACCTGGTCGGCATCCGTCGTCTGCTCGACGAGTGCTCGTTCTCCTACACCCGTCAGACCGAAATGAAAGGCCTGGGCCACGCGATCCTTACCGGTCGCCCGCTGATCGGCGACGAGCCGTTCGCCGTGGTGCTGGCGGACGACCTGTGCGTCCACCTCGAAGGTGACGGCGTGCTCAAGCAGATGGTCAAGCTGTACAAACAGTACCGCTGCACCATTGTTGCCATCATGGAAGTCGACCCGCAGGAAACCAGCAAATACGGTGTGATCGCCGGTGACCTGATCGGCGACGACCTGTACCGTGTACGCAACATGGTCGAGAAGCCAAAGCCTGAAGATGCCCCGTCGAACCTGGCGATCATCGGCCGCTACATCATGACCCCGGACATTTTCAAACTGATCGAAGAAACCGAGCCGGGCAAGGGCGGTGAAATCCAGATCACCGACGCCCTGATGAAACAGGCCCAGGATGGCTGTGTCATTGCCTACAAGTTCAAAGGCAAGCGTTTCGACTGCGGTGGCGCCGAAGGTTACATCGAAGCGACCAACTTCTGCTTCGAGAACTTCTACAAGACCGGCAAAGCGTACTGAGCCTGGTAGCTAGCGGTTTGATAAAGCCACCTTCGGGTGGCTTTTTCTTGTAGCTTGTAGCTTGAGACTTGCAGCTTGAGAGCATCGAGATGACCTACGATTTTGATCTGTTCGTGATTGGTGCCGGGTCTGGCGGTGTGCGCGCTGCGCGCTTTGCCGCAGGCTTCGGTGCAAAAGTGGCGGTTGCCGAAAGCCGCTACCTGGGCGGTACCTGTGTCAACGTTGGCTGCGTGCCGAAAAAACTGCTGGTCTACGGCGCGCACTTTGCCGACGACTTCGAGCAGGCCGCAGGCTTTGGCTGGTCGCTGGAAGATGCCCAGTTCGACTGGGGCCAGCTGATCGCCAACAAGAACCGCGAGATCGAGCGGCTCAACGGTATCTACCGCAACCTGCTGGTCAACAGCGGTGTGACCCTGCTCGAAGGCCACGCCAAACTGACGGGGGCCCATGAGGTGGAAGTCGATGGCCAGCGCTACAGCGCCGAGCACATCCTCATTGCCACTGGCGGCTGGCCGCAGATCCCGGACATTCAGGGCAAGGAGCTGGCGATCAGCTCCAACGAGGCGTTCTACCTCAAGGATCTGCCCAAGCGCGTGCTGGTGGTCGGCGGCGGTTATATCGCCGTGGAGTTTGCCGGGATCTTCCAGGGCCTGGGCGCCAAGACCTCGCTGCTGTACCGCGGCGACCTGTTCCTGCGCGGCTTCGACGGCGGGGTGCGCGATCACCTCAAGGAGGAGCTGGAAAAACGCGGCATGGACCTGCAGTTCAACAGCGACATCCAGCGCATCGAGCGCCAGGATGACGGCAGCCTCAAGGCCACGCTCAAGGACGGTCGCGAGCTGGTTGCCGATTGCGTGTTCTACGCCACCGGCCGGCGGCCGATGCTCGACAACCTGGGCCTGGAAAACACTGGCGTCGAGCTCGACCCTCGTGGATTTATCCGTGTCGATGACCTGTACCAGACCACCGCGCCGTCGATCCTGGCCATTGGCGACGTGATCGGACGCGTGCAGCTGACCCCGGTGGCCCTGGCCGAAGGCATGGCAGTGGCCCGGCGCCTGTTCAAGCCTGAGCAGTACCGCCCGGTGGATTACCTGAACATCCCCACGGCGGTGTTCAGCCAGCCACCGATCGGCACCGTTGGCCTGACCGAAGAGCAGGCGCTGGAGCAGGGGCACAAGGTGCAGATCTTCGAAAGTCGCTTCCGGCCGATGAAGCTGACCCTCACCGATGTACAGGAAAAGACCCTGATGAAGCTGGTGGTCGATGCCGACACCGACCGCGTGCTGGGTTGCCATATGGTCGGTCCGGACGCCGGCGAGATCATCCAGGGCCTGGGCATCGCCCTCAAGGCCGGGGCGACCAAGCAGCAGTTCGACGAGACCATTGGCGTGCACCCGACGGCGGCGGAAGAGTTCGTCACCCTGCGTACGCCTTCGCGTTAAGCGGCGTAAGTTATCGCCGGCAAGGCCGGCTCCCACAGGTACAGGTACAACTGGCTTTGTGGGAGCTGGCTTGCCAGCGATAGGCCGCACAGCAGCCTCAGTATCATTCCCTTCTATTAATATCCCCGCCTTATAGCCAAAACCAATCAACAACATGAGCTTTGCCAATGAGCATTAATCCAATGCATTGGCTACGATTCTCCCATCAGTTTTTTCAACCCCCTGAAGGAGCGTCACTCATGCCTATCATCAACAGCCAGGTCAAACCGTTCAAAGCTACCGCTTACCACCAGGGCAAGTTCGTCGAAGTCTCGGATGCCGATCTGAAAGGCAAATGGTCCGTGGTGTTCTTCTACCCGGCCGACTTCACCTTCGTCTGCCCGACCGAGCTGGGCGACCTGGCCGACAACTACGCGCAGTTCAAAGACCTGGGCGTGGAAATCTACGGCGTGTCCACCGACACCCACTTCACCCACAAAGCCTGGCACGACACTTCGGACACCATCGGCAAGATCCAGTACCCGCTGATCGGTGACCCGACCCACGTCATCTCGCGCAACTTCGACGTGCTGATCGAAGAAGCCGGTATCGCTGACCGTGGCACCTTCGTGATCAACCCTGAAGGCCAGATCAAGATCGTCGAACTCAACGACGGTGGTGTAGGCCGTGACGCCAGCGAGCTGCTGCGCAAGGTCAAGGCTGCCCAGTACGTTGCCGCCCACCCAGGCGAAGTCTGCCCGGCCAAGTGGAAAGAAGGCGAAGCGACCCTGGCGCCATCGCTGGACCTGGTCGGCAAGATCTAAGACCGTGAGCCAGCCGAGGGCGGTGGTCTACCGCACCTGACGTTGTCACCGCCCCGCAAAACGCCCGGGCGCTTTCGCCCGGGCGTTGTTATTTCTACCGTTTGAAAAAGGAATCGCCCGTATGTTGGACGCCACGCTTAAAACTCAGTTGAAAGCCTACCTGGAGCGGGTCACTCAGCCGATCGAGATCGTTGCTTCCCTCGATGACGGCGCGAAGTCCCGCGAATTGCGCGACCTGCTGGTGGAAATCGCCGGCCTGTCGAGCCTGATTACCCTGCGTGAAGATGGCCGCGACGCTCGTCGTCCGTCGTTCTCGCTCAATCGCCCCGGAGCTGACATTAGCCTGCGCTTTGCCGGCATCCCCATGGGCCACGAGTTCACCTCGCTGGTGCTCGCCCTGCTGCAGGTCGGCGGTCATCCGTCCAAGGCCAGCGCAGAGGTGATCGAGCAGATCAGCGCGCTCAAGGGTGAGTTCAACTTTGAAACCTACTTCTCGCTGTCGTGCCAGAACTGCCCGGACGTGGTCCAGGCGCTGAACCTGATGGCGGTGCTCAACCCCAATATTCGCCACGTCGCCATCGACGGTGCGCTGTTCCAGGCCGAAGTCGAGAGCCGCAAGGTCATGGCCGTGCCCAGCGTCTACCTCAACGGCGAAGTGTTCGGCCAGGGCCGCATGGGCCTGGAAGAAATCCTCGCCAAGCTCGATACCAGCGCCGGTGAGCGTCAGGCCGAGAAGATCAACGCCAAGGACGCCTTTGACGTTCTCGTGGTCGGTGGTGGCCCGGCGGGCGCCGCAGCGGCGATCTATGCCGCCCGTAAAGGCATCCGCACCGGTGTTGCCGCCGAGCGTTTTGGCGGTCAGGTGCTCGACACCATGGCGATCGAGAACTTCATCTCGGTGCAGGAAACCGAAGGGCCGAAGCTGGCCATGGCCCTTGAGGAGCACGTCAAGCAGTACGACGTCGACATCATGAACCTGCAGCGCGGTGAAGCCTTGATTCCAGCCACCGACGGCGGCCTGCACGAAGTGCGCCTGGCCAGCGGTGCCTCGCTCAAGGCCAAGACCGTGATCCTCGCCACCGGTGCGCGCTGGCGCGAAATGAACGTGCCGGGCGAGCAGCAATACCGTAGCCGCGGCGTTGCCTACTGCCCGCACTGCGATGGCCCGCTGTTCAAGGGCAAGCGCGTGGCGGTGATCGGTGGCGGTAACTCGGGGGTGGAAGCGGCCATCGACCTGGCCGGTATCGTCGCCCAGGTGACCCTGATTGAGTTCGACAGCCAGTTGCGTGCCGACGCGGTGCTGCAGCGCAAGCTGCACAGCCTGCCGAACGTGAAAGTGATCACCAGTGCGCTGACCACCGAAGTGCTCGGTGACGGCGAGAAGGTCAACGGCCTGCGCTACAAGGACCGCAACAGCGATGAGCTGCATAACCTCGCGCTGGAAGGGATCTTCGTGCAGATCGGCCTGCTGCCCAATACCGACTGGCTCAAAGGCACGGTCGAACTGACCCCGCGCGGCGAGATCATCGTCGATGCCCGCGGCCAGACCAACCTGCCGGGTGTGTTCGCTGCCGGTGACGTGACCACCGTGCCGTACAAGCAGATCGTGATTGCGCTGGGCGAGGGCGCCAAGGCTTCGTTGGCGGCGTTTGATCACCTGATCCGCACCTCGGCGCCAGCCTGACCGATTGTGGGGCCGCTTTGCGGCCCATCGCTGGCAAGGCCAGCTCCCACATGTCATGCGTGTACACATCCACTGTGGGAGCCGGCCTTGCCGGCGATGGCTTCAATGCGCTCCGGCAGCCTTGTTCAGGTCACTTTCCGCCCACTGGGTATACACGCAAGCATCCGCCACCGCCCAGCGTACCTTCACCGTATCGCCCGGCTGCATCGGCATCCCCGCCGCTGACAGCGCCTTGACCGTCATCGCCGTGCCGCCCGTGGTCACCACGCTGCAGGTCTGGCTCTCGCCCAGGAACAACACTTCCCCGACCCTGGCCGTCACCTCGTTCCAGCCCGCTGGCAATGCCTCGCGCGCCGCTTGCTCGACACTCAGGGCCAGGGCTTTTTCCGGGCGGACCATCAGCAGCACTTCCTGGCCCTCAGCCAGCCCCGGGGTAAGGCGCATCGCCACCGGCTGCCCCTCGAAACTCGCCGCGCCATTGCCATGGGCCTTGACCCGCAAGAAGTTGGAGTTGCCCAGAAACGAGGCGACAAAGGCATTCGGCGGGTTCTGGTAGAGGTCGTAGCCGGTGCCCAGGCCGACGATCTTGCCGTGGCTGAAAATGGCGATGCGCTGGGACAGGCGCATGGCTTCTTCCTGATCGTGGGTGACGTAGACGATGGTGATGCCCAGGCGCCGGTGCAACTGGCGCAGTTCATCCTGCAGGTCTTCGCGCAGCTTCTTGTCCAGCGCCCCCAGCGGTTCGTCCATCAGCAGGATGCGTGGCTCATAGACCAGCGCCCGGGCGATCGCCACCCGCTGTTGCTGGCCGCCGGACAGTTGCGCCGGGCGACGGTGGGCAAAGCTGTCCAGTTGCACCAGCTTGAGCATCGCATCGACCTGCTTGTCGCGTTCGGCGGCGCTGCGTTTGCGGATGGCCAGGGGGAAGGCGATGTTGTCGCGCACCGACAGGTGCGGGAACAGCGAGTAACGCTGGAACACCATGCCGATGTCGCGCTTGTGCGGCGGCACGTTGACCAGCGAGGCGCCATTGACCAGGATCTCGCCGCTGCTCGGCGTTTCGAAGCCGGCGAGCATCGACAGGGTGGTGCTCTTGCCCGAGCCGCTGGAGCCGAGGAAGGTGAGGAATTCACCGTCCTGGATGTCCAGGCTGATGTCGTCCACGGCGGCAAAGTCGCCGTAGTGCTTGTTCAGGTTGCGCAGGCTGACCAGGGTCTTGGCCTGTTGGCTGTCGTTGAGGACTGCACTCATCTTGTTATTCTCCAGGCGCTCAGGCGCTGACCGGGTTGCGCCGGCGCAGAGCGGCGGCAATCATCATCACCAGCACCGACAGGCCGATCAGCAGCGTCGAAGCGACGGCGATCACCGGGGTCAGGTCCTGGCGCAGGGTGGTCCACATTTTTACCGGCAGGGTCTGCAGGTTGGGGCTGGCCATCATCACGCTGAGCACCACCTCGTCCCACGACACCAGGAAGGCGAACAGCGCGCCGGCGATCATCCCCGGGCGAATCGCCGGGAAGGTCACCTTGACGATCGCCTGCAGGCGCGAGGCGCCGCAGATCACCGCGGCGTCTTCGATCGACTGGTCGAACAGCTTCAGCGAGTTGATGATCGAGATGATGGTAAAGGGCAGGGCGACGATCACGTGGCTGACCACGAAGGAAAACAGCGTGCCGGTGTAGCCGAGCTTGAGGAACAGGGCATACACCGCCACGGCGATGATCACCAGCGGCACGATCATCGGCAGGGTGAACAGGCCGTAGAGCATCTCCCGGCCAGGGAAACGCCCGCGCACCAGGGCGAAGGCGGTGGGCAGGCCGAGGGCCACGGCAAACACCGTGGTCAGCAGCGCGACCTTGAGGCTGGCCAGGGCCGCTTCCATCCACTCGGCGTTGGAGAAGAACTGCTCGTACCACTTGAGCGTCCAGCCCGGTGGCGGGAACACCAGCCATTGCGACGAGCCGAACGACAGCAGGACGATGAACACGATCGGCAGCAGCAAAAACAGCGCGATCACCCCGGTGGTGGTGTACAGGCCGAAGCGCAGGCGCCGGCTCATGGCATTGGGCGTCAGGAGCATCTTGGCTTACCTCGCGTTACTGTTGCCGACCGGGGATTCCGGTTGCAGCTTCAGGTAGAAGTAGAACAGCACCAGGGTGATGGCGATCAGCAAAGCGGCGGCGGCACTGGCCAGGCCCCAGTTGAGGAAGGACTGCACCTGCTGGACGATGAACTCGGGCAGCATCATGTTCTGCGCGCCACCGAGCAGCGCCGGGGTCACGTAGTAACCCAGGGACATGACGAACACCATCAAGGCCCCGGAGAACAACCCGGAACGGCACAGCGGCAGGAACACCTTGAAGAAGTTGTTCCAGGGGCTGGCGCCGCAGATGGAGCCGGCCTGCAGCACCATCGGGTCGATGGCCTGCATGGTCGCCTGCAGCGGCAGGACGATGAACGGGATCATGATGTAGCTCATGCCGATCACCACGCCGGTGAGGTTGTGCACCATTTCCAGCGGCGCATCGACGATGCCGAGGGCCATCAGCGCTTTGTTGATCACCCCCGAGGCCTGCAGCAGCACCAGCCAGGAGTAGGTACGGGCGAGCAGGCTGGTCCACATCGACAGCAGCACGATGTTCAGCAGCCAGCGGCCCCAGCCGCGTGGCACCAGGGTGATCGCCCAGGCCAGGGGAAAGCCCAGCAGCACGCTGATCAGGGTGACCAGACCGGCCACCGAGAAGGTGTTGAACAGTACCCGGGCGTAGGCCGAGTTGGCGAACAGTTGCTCGTAGTTGCCCAGGCCCGGGACGGGCTCGAGCACGCCGCGCAGCAGCAGGCCGATCAGCGGCGCGAAAAAGAACAGGCCGAGGAACAACAGGGCCGGCAGCAGGTTGCGGCTGCCGCGCCAGCGTTCACGCAGGGGTGGCGTGTGCTTCATCGCTGCTCCCTTGGCGCCGGCCGCAGCGCCGGACGGGGTTTGCAGGGCATTGATGGCGACTTTCATTTGACCAGCCACTCATTCCAGCGGGTGGCGATGGCCGGGCCGTTCTTGGCCCAGTAGGCGAAATCGAGGGTCACCTGATCCTGAGCGTAGGCGGTCGGCAGGTTGGGCGCGAGCTCGGGCTTGAGCAGGCTGATGCTGTCGAGGTTGACCGGGGCATAGGCGGTGAGGTTGGCAAAGTCGGCCTGGCCCTGAGCGCCGCTGGCATTGGCCAGGAACTTCATTGCCGCATCCTTGTTCTTTGCGCCCTTGGGGATGACCAGGAAGTCGGCCATGACCAGGTTCTGCTTCCAGCTCACGCCGACTGGCGCGCCATCCTGTTGCAGGGCGTAGACCCGGCCGTTCCAGAACTGGCCCAGGCTCGCCTCACCGGAGGCCAGCAACTGCTGCGACTGGGCGCCGCCGCCCCACCAGACGATGTCTTTCTTGATGGTGTCGAGCTTTTTGAAGGCGCGGTCCAGGTCCAGCGGGTAGAGCTTGTCGGCAGTGACGCCGTCGGCCAGCAGGGCCAGTTCGAGCACGCCGGGGCTCGGCCACTTGTACAGGGCGCGTTTGCCGGGGTAGGTCTTGGTGTCGAACAGTGCGGTCCAATCTTGTGGCTTGTTGGCGCCGAGCTTGCCTTCGTTGTAGCCGAGGACGAAGGAGAAGAAGAACGATCCTACACCGTGATCAGAGACGAAACGCGGGTCGAGGCGATCACGCTTGATGGTGGTGAAGTCCAGCGGTTCGAGCAGACCTTCACTTGCGGCACGCAGGGCGAAATCCGCTTCGACATCGACCACATCCCACTGCACGTTGCCGCTTTCGACCATGGCCTTGAGCTTGCCATAGTCGGTGGGGCCGTCCTGGACCACGCGGATCTTGCTGCTGGCACTGAAGGGCTCGGCCCACGCCTGCTTCTGCGCATCCTGGGTGGTACCGCCCCAGCTGACGAAGTTCAGGCTATCGGCGGCCAGGGCGGCCTGGCAGGTCAATGTCAGCAGGCTGGCAGCCAGCACTGCGCTTGCGCGTTTGGAGAACAGCATAGGTACGCCCTCGTTTCTTGTGTTTTGAGCGGGCTTTGTGTTGCCCGCCTTGTAGTGGGGAGCATCAATTGTTTTTCGGTCTACGGGATATCATATTATGGTATTCCAAACTTTTGACAAGAGGCTGCAGGCTACCGGCTATCACCCGGGTCACTTGTACGGGTAGGGAGGCCCGGGCCAGAGCCCTCGGAACTCACCGTCTATAGTGAAGTAATGTGTTTCAGCGAGAGCCATTGCCATGGAATTGATCAGTCGCGAACCCTGGTGGCGCAATCCGCCCAAGCCCGGTCAGCATGAACAGGACCTGGAATGGGGCTATCTGGAGATCTACAAGGATGGCCGCGCCGTGTTCGTGGCGCAGCGTCCGAGCGACAAGGAGCTGGCCGAGCGCAAGAGTTGCCGCAATTTCCCCGAGGCTGAGGACTAGCCCGGGGATCCACACTGTGGGAGCGGGCTTGCCCCGCGGTAGGCCCTACAAGGCAGCGCTGAACGGGATGCTCTGCACCACTTCCAGGTTATAGCCGGTAAGTCCTGCATACTTCAGCGGCGGGCCCAGGTGACGCAGTTGGCCCACGCCCAGGTCCTGGAGAATCTGCGCACCGGTACCCACCTCCGAATAGGTGCGCGATTGCCCGCGCTGGTAGGGGCGCGGTGGCTGGGTCAGGTGAGGGACACGTTCAAGCAGGGCTTGCGAGGACTCATGGTTGGCGAGGATCACCACCACCCCGCAGCCCTCGTCAGCCACCTTCTGCAGGGCCGCCCACAGGGTCCAGTTGGCGGGGCCGGTGTACTCGGCACCGACCAGGTCGCGCAGCGGGTCGATCATATGCACCCGCACAAGCGTTGGTTGTTCGCGGCGGATATCGCCCATCACCATGGCCATGTGCACACCGCCTTCGACGCAATCCTCATAGGTCACCAGACGAAAGACACCGTGCACGGTAGGCAGCTCGCGCTCACCGATGCGTTTGACCGTCTGCTCGGTACTCAGGCGGTAGTGAATCAGGTCGGCGATGGTGCCGATCTTGATCCCGTGGCGGGCGGCGAACACTTCCAGGTCCGGGCGCCGGGCCATGGTGCCGTCGTCATTGAGCACTTCGACGATGACCGAGGCGGGGCTGAAGCCGGCCAGGCGTGCCAGGTCGCAACCGGCTTCTGTGTGCCCGGCGCGAGTCAGCACGCCGCCTTCGCGGGCGCGCAGGGGGAAGATATGCCCGGGTTGCACCAGGTCTTCGGCGCGGGCACCGGGCGCTACGGCAGCCGCGACCGTGCAGGCGCGGTCGGCGGCGGAAATGCCGGTGGTCACCCCGCGCGCCGCCTCGATCGACACGGTAAAGGCGGTGCTGAAGGCGCTGCCATTGGCCGGCACCATCTGCTCAAGGCCCAGGCGCTGGCAGTGCTCGTCGGTCAGGGTCAGGCAGATCAGCCCCCGTGCTTCACGGGCCATGAAGCTGATGGCCTGGGCGTCGCAGCGTTCGGCGGCGATCAGCAGGTCGCCTTCGTTTTCGCGGTCTTCGTCGTCCACCAGCAGGACCATCTTGCCCTGGCGGTAGTCCTCGAGAATGTCTTCGATGCTGTTGAAGGGCATTGCGGCGTGCTCGCTGTCTGGGTTAGATTTTATGGTATACCATAATACAAATTAACCTGAGGCGGGAGCGTGCAATGAAGGCTTACTGGATTGCTCATGTCGATGTCAGCGACCCCGAGCAGTATCAGCAGTACACCCAGCGGGCACCGGCAGCCTTTGCCGCGTTTGGCGGCAAGCTGCTGGCCCGGGGTGGGCGCAGCGAGGCCGTGGAGGGCAGGGTGACGCCGCAGCGCAGTGTGGTGATCGAGTTCGAATCCTATGAGCGGGCGCTGGCGTGTTACCGGTCGGATGAGTATCAACAGGCGTGCGCGTTCAGGCAGGGAGTGGCGAGGGCCGAGGTGATTATTGTCGAGGGGGTGTGAAAATCACTCATCGCGGGGCAAGCCCGCTCCAACCATGGGAGCGGGCTTGCCCTGCGATGGGTTACTGGCTCAAGAACGCCAGGACGGCCCCGGACGCGGTTCGCCGCTTTGCTGCTGGTAAGCACTGAGCAACGGCGTGCTCAGCTCGATCATGGCTTGCTCGACCAAGGTGGCCAGTACCTCGTAGGCTCGGGTGTATTGGACTGAGTTCAGCCGTAGACCGACGGGAAGTGCCTCCGCTACTGGCACGCCGCGTACTTGGGCCAGCACCCGGCTCAGTTGCAGGTGCTCGAACTCGGGCAGTTCGCCAGGCAGTTCTGCTTCGCTGGCCAGGCTATCCAGGTAACCCCCCACCTGCGCGCGCCAGGTGTCGATCAACGACATCTGGCGCGCGTGGGCGAATCGCAGGTAGCGTTGCCAGAACGCCTGCCTGACCAGATAGAGCTCAAGCAGGTTCTGCTGCTCGGCGATCACGCTGCGGGCCGCCTGCTCAAGCATGTTCGGGGTTACCCAGCGGGTGTAGACACTGAAGGCCTGCTCGGTGGGCGGGTGCCTCAGGCCCAGGCGCTCGGCCAGGTGCCGGCGAAAGTACAGCTCAACCTCCACTGGGTCGCTGACATCAAAGCCCTGGCGACGCCAGGCGCCAGTACTTTCGGCCACATACTCCTGCAGCCGTGCCGAACGCCATTGGCTGATGGCAAAGCCGAGCATCTCATGGGGTGTGCTGTCTTCCGGGATGCCGGACATGATCCGTGCGGCTTCGGCCAGGTTCTGCATTTGCGAGAACATCAGTGCATCCCGGTCGACGCAGGTGATTTCGTCGACCACTTCAAACAGCGCGCGGCGTACCTCGTCGCTGAATGCCGCGCGAAGCACGGCCTGGATGTCAGCCAACCGCGTGCGATTGCGCCCGTGCATGCGCCACAGAACCGCGAAAAAATTCGCCGCCGCCGGGTCGGCGCGCAGGGTGTCTGCTTGCTGGCGGTCCTGCGGTGAAAGGCCGACGAGCAGCTGTGCAGCGAGGGCCGCGGGGGGCAGGGGGCCGCCACTCCCGGAGCCACTGCTCTCTGAACCGGCACTCGAGGCGCTGGAGTGATCCGCCAGCAAAAAATCCCCGCCGGCGGCCTCCAGTTCACTGCGAAAACGCACGCGATCCTCCTCGGGGATCGACTCTTCACGGATCTGCAGGGCGGCATTGCTCCCGGCACCCAGTGGCACGCTGTAGAAGAACAACCCGCGCAGATCCACTTCGGCCAGATGCCCAAGCCGCTCCAGGCCGACAGGCCAATGGGTAAGGCCGGTGTTGCGCAGGTTGAGATCCTCCAGGTCGCTCATCTGGCTGAAGTCAGGTGCGGCAACCAGTGTATTGCCAGACAGATCAAGCATGCGCAAGCGGGTCATCCGGGCCAGTGCCGCTACTTCGCTTGCCCCCAGGTGCAAGTGGCTTTCGCCCAGTCTGAGGGCAACAAGGCTGGGCGCACGGCTCAGCACCTCGAAGACCCCGTCGGCGAATGAGGTGTCGGTGCGCTCTATCGTCAGGGTACTCAAGACCGGGCTTGTGCTGACAGCGGCCATATCCTGCGCAGTCCAGTGGAAGCCATTGACGTTCATGTCATTGAGGTAAAGATTCTGCAGATGGCGCGCCCGGCTCAGCATGTGCAAGGTCCCGGGCAGCACTTGCGTGCGTGACAGATCCAGGTGCGTCAGGTGCGCCAGGTCGCCAAGGGATTGCGGCAGGTTGGCAAGCGTGGGGCTATTGAGGTCGATATGGCGCAGGTTGGGCAGGCGTTGCAGGAAGCCATCGCCGACTGTGGTGATGGGCACCTCGCTGATGGTCAGCGCTTCGACAGCCGGCAATGGCACCGGAACAGGTGGCAACTCGTCCAGATTCGCGTCAGTCAGATCGAGTTGGACCATGCGCAGGTTGAGTTGCGATTCCCAGGCAAACCTCACCCGGTCTGCCGCATTGGCACGGGCAGCCCGGGTCCGAATGTCCGCTCCGCCTGCGACCCAGGCCTGCAAGCTGCGCAGGGCGTGATGTTCGCGTTCCAGTTGCTGGACCCGCTCCAGAACCGGTTCATCACGCCTGAGCAGTTCCCGAATGAAGTCTTCGGCGAAGGGGGCGCTCAGCACGAACATGCCTTGGCCGCTGTGCAGCGCGCGCAGACGCACGGCGACAGGTTCCCGTTCGAACAGGCCGGGGCCGCCGCCTTGCGGGTCGCTGCGCTGGGCTGGATCCAGGGCTACGGGAGTGAGCCAGGGGCGATGCACCGGCATTCCCAACAGCAGCCGCGCGCGCACCGGGCGGGCCATGGCCAGCTCGCCAAGCTGCTGGTACAGCCGTTCAGGCTCGTTCAGGCCAAAGCCCAGGCCCTGGCTGAGTGATTCACCCAGGGCGTACAGCACGCTGCGGTAAAAGCCCAGCGCGGTGGAGTCCTGACTATGCAGGACCTGATGCGCACTGCTGGCGAACCAGCCTTCTTCCTCGTCCCGGTACACACTGGTGGAATCCACGTGTACCGGCCCCACCGAAGCCTGGACGGGCCCCAGGTACCTTTCGCGCAGGACCAGGCCGGTGCCCGGTGGCCAGCCCTGCAGATATTCGAGCAAGCCCACAGCCAGCCGGTAGGTGTCCCAGTTGGCGGTCGATGGGTTGATGAAGCCCTCCAGTGCCCGGGTCATGCGCAGATCTTCCTGCAACGGATCGAAGTCTTCGCTCAGGCTGCGCAGCAGACCCTGGCCGGGGGCGCGCAACGCATTGCGCACTTCTGCCCTGACGCGGTCGAGGGCAAAGCGGGTCAGGGTCAGAGGGATGTCCGGGTAGTGGCGTTGCAGTTCCACCACGGCGATGTCGACGTTGACCTGCGCCAGTTCGTAGCGGTGGTTGAAAATGGCCGCGTTCAGGCGGCTGACCCACTCCTGGTAGACGTCCTCGGGCGGCCTGTTGCAGGCCTGATCGGCCGAGCAGGTACCCGTCGGCGGGGCATCTCCCGGGCTGCGCCGCGGGCGGCTGTACGTCGGGCCGCGGTCCAGGCGAATGTCCACTAATTGCCGGAAGCTGTACAGCACGGGCACTTCTTCGTCGTCGGGCAGGGGTTTGCCTTCTTTGATCAGTTGCAGGGTTTCGGTCACCGAGGCGTGGATGCGCGCGCGCAGCAGGGTTTCGCGCAACATTGCCGGCGGCGCTTCGTCGAGGCTGTAGACCCGGCGCAGTTGGGCGTTGCTGACGCCACTGATGCAGGCGAAATCCAGCAGTTGATCATCGCTGAAGCCCTGCACCATCGGCCCCAGGCGCCGCAGCAGCGCCAGCCTGCTCCAATGCTGCGGCTGCTCCAGGCTATGGTGCCAGGCACCGTGCTGGTTGTGCTCGAGGATCGGCGCGTAGCGGTTTTCTTCGGTCCGGCTGGTGATACGCCATTTTTTCAGCGCGTTGTGCCACTCGACCAGGTAGAAGCGCCCGTTGATGCAGATCGCAGTGTCGCCGTTGATCTGGTAGAGGCCTTGCTCATCAGGCTCGCCGGCCTCGACATCGCCGCGCAGACGGTAGCGGCTCAGGTCCACAGGCCAGCGCTCGAGGCTGCCGTCGGGCAAGCGCACCCAGCGCAGGGGGGCGATGCTGTCGGAGGGGCTGCGTCCTTCCGCTTCTTCGCCTGCGCTGACGCCGACGCCCGCACCCAACATCAGGTGGCTCTGAATCAGCGTGGAAAAATTGCGCATCTCGCCGCTGCTACCCAGGCCATCCGGCAAGGTGGCCCGCACCAGGGTCCAGGCATCGTCGGTGATACGTTCGACCATCTTGTCGAACGCCCAGCCGCGCAACCCGGATGCCACTGCTGCGGTGGCCAGCGCCGGGCCGGTGGCGGCATCGCTGGTGGCGTGCAAGCCGGCCCAGAAGGCTGAATGATGACGCACGGGGATGAAACGTTCGAAGAATGCCTGGAACTCGGCGCTCTCCAGTTCCCGCTGCAGGCTGGCGAGGAAGTGGCGGCGGTTGGGGTATTCCTTCAGCGGGTGTTGCGGGTGGCCCGGCACGAAGGCAACGCAGTGGCTATCGTCGCTGCTGTCGTGGCAGATCAGCAGGATCTGCGGCACGGCGATGCTACCCAGCACATTCAGGTGCAGCAGCGGATGACGAGTGCTCAAGAGCGCCTGGGAGGGTGTTTCCCCTTGCTTGTCTTGCGCCAGATTGGCCAGAACCTGGTTGAGGCAACTCGAACCGCTCGCCTGTACATGGCCCTGGATCTGCGCAATCAGCGCTTCTTCACGCAGGCTCGCCTCGAAGGCATCCATTTTGGCCTCGCGCAGCGATGCCAGGCGAAAATACGGCTTCAGGTAGTCGGTGTAAGTCACAAGGTCGGCGTTGCTGTGCCTGGCCAGGTCGGCGGGGGTGATGTCCTTGCTGTCCTTGATGCCGAAGTCATCGAATTGCCTGGCGTAGTCGTACACGGTGGAAAGCCTGGCAAAGTGCTCCATGGCCGCCTTGCGGGCCTGGCGACCGTGCTGCTGCAGTTTGGCGAGCAAACGCTTCTGGGGCGGGGTTGCCGCCAGCAACCATTGTGGTTGCTCGGCGGTTTCAAGCGGGGAGAGCAGGGTGCGAAAATGGCGCACGGTACTTTCAGCGGAGGAAGTTTGGGAGGAGGACATGATCACAAGCATCTCGTGGTGAGTGAGGTGGCATGGAATCATCGAGACAGGGGCGGCCTGCGGTAGTTAATTGTCGGGTGAGGCCATCGCGGGGCAAGTCGAGTCGTCGCACCGCCGCGCCCACTGTGCCGAGTTCGTCATCACACGGGGCTAAAGCGATCAAGTCGGCGCAGTTGGGCTTAGGGCAGGCTGGACAGTCAGCCCAAGGAGATGACCATGATCCGACTGACCCTGTCCGAAGCCCATTCGCTTGCCTGTTCGATCCTCTTGCACAACGGCTTTTGCGCCGACCACGCCAAGGCGGTGAGCGACACCATCGTCGCCGGCGAACGCGATGGCTGCGCATCCCATGGCCTGTACCGGGTACTGGGGTGCGTCAGCTCGCTCAAGGCCGGCAAGGTGGTTGCCGATGCCCGCCCCGAGGTCGTTGACCAGGCGCCTTCTATCGTGCGCGTGGACGCCGGCGGCGGGTTCTCCCAGCTGGCGTTCCAGGCCGGCTTGCCGTTGTTGCAAGCCAAGACCCACAGCAATGGCATCGCGGCCCTGGCGATCAACCGCTGTGTGCACTTTTCCGCATTATGGGTCGAGATCGAGCAACTGGCCGAGGCCGGCCTGGTGGCCCTGGCGTTCACCCCCAGCCATGCCTGGGTCGCGCCGGCCGGCGGGCATCGGCCGGTGTTCGGCACCAACCCCATCGCCTTCGGCTGGCCGCGGGCGGGCCAGCATCCTTATGTCTTCGACTTCGCCACCAGTGCCATCGCCCGGGGTGACATCGAACTGCATCGGCGTGCGGGCAAGGCCATTCCCGAAGGCTGGGGCGTCGACGAGCACGGCCAGCCCAGCACCGACCCCAACGTCGTGCTGGATCGGGGTGCGATGCTGACCTTCGGCGGGCACAAGGGCTCGGCGCTGGCGGCAATGGTCGAGCTGATCGCCGGTCCCTTGATCGGCGACTTGACCAGTGCCGAATCCCTGGCCCATGCCGACGGCAGCAAAGCCTCGCCGTACCACGGCGAATTGCTGATCGCCCTGGACCCGCGCAGGTTTCTGGGCGATGCCGCCGATCAGCACCTGGCCCGCGCCGAAGCGGTATTCGAGAGCATCGAAGGGCAGGGCGCGCGGCTGCCGTCTGCGCGCCGTTATGCAGCACGCGCGCGCAGCCTGGTGGAGGGCGTGGAGATCCCGCAGGCCCTGTACCACGATCTCAGGGCGCTGCTGGCCTGAGCCCCTGTTCGGGTCGCCGCCGCTCCTACAAAGCGGCGCGACTGCTCTGGCCATCGACCAGGCGAGCGATGCCCAGCGGGTTGGCATTCTGCAGGGCCGGCGGCAGCAGCGCATCCGGGCAGTTCTGGTAACACACCGGGCGCAGGAAACGTTCGATGGCCAGGCTGCCGACCGAGGTGCCGCGGGCATCCGAGGTGGCCGGGTACGGCCCGCCATGCACCATCGCATCACAGACTTCGACGCCGGTCGGGTAGCCGTTGAACAGCACGCGACCGACTTTTTGCTCCAGCAGCGGCACCAGCCCGGCGTGGGCGTGCAGGTCCGCAGCTTCGGCGATCAGGGTGGCGGTGAGCTGACCGTGCAGGCCGTGCAAGGCCTGCTGCAATTGCTCGTTGTCGGCCACCTCGACCAAAATGGTGGCCGGCCCGAAAACCTCTTCCTGCAACAGCGCATCGCCCTCGATCAGCAGGCGCGCATCCGCCTTGAACAGCTGCGGCTGCGCCTGGTTGCCCTGTTGCGGGTGCCCCGTCAGGTGGCGGATACCCGGATGTGCGAGCAGCGTCTCGACGCCCTTGCGGTAACTGGCGAGGGTGCCGGCATTGAGCATGGTTTGTGCCGGTTGCTCGGCCAGTTGCGCGGTCAGTTGTTCGGTAAATGCACTGAACGCCTGCGAGCGCAGGCCGATGACCAGCCCCGGATTGGTACAGAACTGCCCGCAGCCGAGCACCACCGAGGCGGCCAGCTCGCGGGCAATCTGCGCGCTACGTTGGGCCAGTGCCTGGGGCAGTACCAGCACCGGGTTGATGCTGCTCATTTCGGCGAATACCGGGATCGGTTGCGCCCGCGCGGCCGCCATGTCGCATAGCGCACGGCCGCCCTTGAGCGAGCCGGTAAAGCCCACGGCCTGGATGGCCGGATGCTTGACCAGCGCTTCGCCGACGCCGGCGCCGTAGATCATGTTGAACACGCCTTTGGGCATATCGGTGAGATCGGCTGCGCGGATGATCGCGTCGGCGACCCGCTCGGCGGTGGCCATGTGGCCGCTATGGGCCTTGAACACCACCGGGCAACCGGCGGCCAGCGCGGCGGCGGTGTCGCCGCCGGCGGTGGAAAAGGCCAGCGGAAAGTTGCTGGCGCCGAACACGGCGACCGGGCCGACGCCCAGGCGATATTGGCGCAGGTCGGCGCGTGGCAGCGGTTGGCGATCCGGCTGCGCGCGGTCGATCCGCGCAGCGAGAAAATCGCCCCGGCGCAGCACCTGGGCGAACAGGCGCATCTGCCCGCAAGTGCGCCCGCGCTCGCCGCGGATCCGGGCAGCGGGCAGCGCCGTTTCGCGGCTCACCAGCTCAATGAAATCATCCCCCAGGGCCTCCAGTTGCGCGGCGATGGCCTCAAGAAACTGCGCTCGCCGCTCTGGCGACAGGCTGCGCAGCACCGGGTAAGCGTGGGCAGCCGCGTTGGCGGCGGCATTCACTTCGTCGGCTGTGGCCTGGTGGAATTGATAGGGCAAGGCCTCGCCGCTGACCGCGTCGTGGCTCTGCAGGGTGAGGGTGCCAGCGGCGCTGCGCGCGCCGCCGATGTAGTTGTGGCCGATGATATCCGGCATGGAACACTCCTGAAAAAATGGGGGGGTCAGGCCAGCGAACGGCCTTGGCGAACAGGCGCGGCTTGCCCGGCAGCGATGCGCGCGGCGGCCTCGGCGTCTACCTGGTGCAGCGACTTGCCGCGGGTCTCGCGGGTCAGGCCGACGGCGACGATCGAGATCAGCGCGGCGCCGACCAGGTACCAGGCGATCGGCGTCGAGCTGTGGAACTCATTGAGCAGGCTGATGGCGATCAGCGGCGCCAGGGAACCGGCGAAAATCGGTGCCACCTGGTAGCACAGCGACAGCGCGGTGTAGCGCACATGGGTGGGGAACAGCTCGGCCATCAGCGCGGAGTAGGGCGCATAGGTCATCGACTCGATGGCCAGGCCCAGGGTGATCGCGGCCATGATCAGCCAGTTGTTGCCGGTGTCCATCAGCGGGAAACCGACGAAGCCCCAGAACGCCGTGAGCACCGCGCCGGTCAGGTACACCGGCTTGCGCCCGACCAGGTCGGACAGGTAACCCATCAGCGGGATCATGAAGAAGTGCAGCAGGTGCGCGCCGAACATCAGCAGGAGGATCTGCGAGGTGTCCTTGTGCACCACCAGCTTGAGGTAGGTGATGGAGAAGGTCACCACGGTGTAATAGAGAATGTTCTCGGCAAAGCGCGCGCCGATCCCCACCAGCACCGCGCGCCAGTGATGGCGCAACACTTCGACCACGCCCAGTTGCTGCTCGGCTTTCTGTGCCTGGCGGGCCTGGGCCTCTTTGAAAATCGGCGCGTCGTCGACACTGGTGCGGATCCAGTAGCCGATCAGCACCACCACCGCCGAGAACCAGAAGGCGACACGCCAGCCCCAGGCCAGGAACTGCTCTTCCGACAGGTTGCTCGACAACAGCAGCAAGGCGACGGTTGCCACCAGGTTGCCGGCCGGCACCCCGGCCTGCGGCCAGCTGGCCCAGAAGCCGCGGCGGTTGTCCGGGCAGTGCTCGGACACCAGCAGGATGGCGCCACCCCATTCGCCGCCGAAGGCGAAACCCTGGATCAGCCGCAGCAGCACCAGCAACACCGGCGCGGCATACCCGATGCTGTCGAAGCCCGGCAGGCAGCCCATGAGGAAGGTGGTGATGCCGACCACCACCAGGCTCAGTTGCAGCAGGCGCTTGCGGCCGAACTTGTCACCGTAGTGACCAAACACCAGGCCGCCCAGCGGGCGGGCGAGAAAGCCCACGGCATAGAGGGCGAAGGCGGCGATGATGCCGTCGACGGGGCTGTCGGTCTGGCGGAAGAACAGCTGGCCGAAGACCAGGGCCGAGGCGGTGCCGTAGAGGAAGAATTCATACCATTCGGCGACGGTGCCGGCCATGGCCGCGGCCACGACACGTTTCAATCCCGAAGGGCTGGTTGCGCTGGAAGGGTGACTGGACATGCTGACGTTTCCTGTATGGGCGCAAAACAGGCAGGCCGGTCTCCAGGACGGAGCCGGCCCGGCAATCACTCAGAGGCCGACGTCCGGCAGCTGCGGACGGTTGGCCAGGGCCTTGGCCATGATCTGCTCGACGTAGACGCGATCCGCTTCCGGCAAGGCCAGGCGTGGCGGACGGGTCAGCGCGCTGCCGCGACCGGCGATGGCTTCGCACAACTTGATGCACTGCACCAGGTCGGCGCGGGCGTCCAGGTGCAGGATCGGCATCAGCCATTCGTAGATCGGCATGGCCTCGGCGAAGCGCCCGGCCTTGGCCAGACGGAAGATCGTCTCGCCCTCTTTGGGGAACACGTTGGACATGCCCGAGACCCAGCCCTGGGCGCCGACCGCGATGCTTTCCAGGACCACGTCGTCCAGGCCCGCGAACAGCACGAAGCGATCGCCCACTTCATTGCGCACGTCGATGAAGCGGCGGGTGTCGCCGGAGGAGTCCTTGAAGCACACCACGTTGTCGCAGTCGGCCAGGGAAATCAGGATGTCCGGGGTGACGTCGTTTTTGTAGATCGGCGGGTTGTTGTAGACCATCAGCGGCACGTCGGTGTGCTTGGCCACGTAACGGTAGTGCTCGGCGGTCTCGAACGGCTTGGAGCCATAGACCAGCGCCGGCATCAGCATCACCCCGTCGACGCCAACCTGGCGCACCGCGTTGGCCACCTTGGCGGCCTGCACGCTGGTGAACTCGGCCACGCCGCAGATCACCGGAACCCGGCCGCGGGAGGCATCGACGGCGACCTCGGTGACGGCGATCTTCTCTTCGGCGCTCAGCGAGGTGTTCTCACCCACCGAACCGCAGACCACCAGGCCCGAGACGCCGTCGCGGATCACGTTGGAAATCACCTCGTGGGTCTTTTCCAGGTTGATCGAGAAATCGTCGTTGAATTGAGTGGTGACAGCAGGGAAGACGCCGCTCCAGTTTACGTACTTGCTCATGGTGTTCTCCGGTTGTTTATTGTATTTCGTATACGATATTTCAAGTGGTTAATATGGACCAGCGTTTTTTCACGGCTGTGGCTGATCGGTTTTCAAGGGTGTTTCGAAATCAACGGGTTAGGCTTCAAGCGCCGGGCCAGGTGTCCGACAACCGGTAGCCTTGCGGCCAGGGATCGCTTGGATCGAGCAGCAGTTGATGGGTGCCGGTGATCCAGGCACGGCCGGAAATGCACGGGTAGATGGCCGGGCGCCCGGCGATCTCGGTCAGTGATTCGATGCGGCAGTCGAACTGCGAGCCGATGATCGAGCGGCCGATGAAACGCTCGCCGACCTTCATCAGGCCTTTGGCCTGCAGCACCGCCATGCGCGCCGAGCAACCGGTGCCGCAGGGCGAGCGGTCGATCTTGCCGGGGCGGATGACCACGGCGTTGGCGCCACTGGCGACGCCGTCCTGGTACTCGACGGGCGCGGCGATCTGGCAGAAGGAAATGTGCGCCCAGTCCGGGTTCAGCGGGTGGCTGAAACCCAGTTGTTCGTTGGCGGCGTGGGTGATCTTCAGGCCGATCTCGACGATGTCCTTGGCTTCGTCGGGGCGTATCGCAAAGCCCAGCTGCCGGGCATCGGCAATGACGAAGCTGTCGCCGCCGTAGGCAGTGTCGACCTGCAGGGAGCCGTGGCCTTCGACCTCGATCCAGGCGTCGAGGCGGTCGGCGAAGGACGGTACGTTTTTTACCTCCACCCGCTGCACCTTGCCGTCGCGGCATTGGGCGACGGCCTCGATCAGGCCGCCGGGGGCCTCGAGCACCAGGTGTGTTTCGGGCTCGGTCATCGGCAGGATGCCGCTGTCGAGCAGCACGGTGGACACGCACAGCGAGTTGGAGCCGGACATCGGCGGGGTGTCGGCCGGCTCCATGATGATCCAGGCCATTTGCGCGCGCGGGTCCTTGGGCGGCACCAGCAGGTTGACGTGGCGGAACACGCCGCCGCGCGGCTCGTTGAGGACGAAGTTGCGCAGGGTCTGGTCGCTGGCGATCCAGCGCGACTGCTCCCAGACGGTGGCGCCGGGGGGCGGGGCGACGCCGCCGACAATGACGTCACCGACTTCGCCTTCGGCGTGGCAGTTGACGATGTGGATGATTTTCGATGAGCGCATTCACAGGACTCCTTGTGTTGTTAGGGCAGGCCTCATCGCTGGCAAGCCAGCTCCCACAGAGATCCCTGTAGGAGCGGGCTTGCCCCGCGATGCTTCTATTTCACCGACTTCAAGAACGCCGCCGTCTCCGGCTGCAACGGGTTGCCGATCACCTGGTCCGGCGAGCCGATTTCGTGCACCAGGCCGTTGCGAAAGAACGCCACCCGGTCCGACACATCCCGGGCAAAACGTATCTCGTGGGTCACCAGGACCATGGTCATGCCGTCTTCGGCCAGCATGCGCATGGTGTCGAGCACCTCGCCCACCAGCTGCGGGTCGAGCGCCGAGGTGGCCTCGTCGAACAGCATGTAGTCCGGCGACATCGCCAGCGCCCGGGCAATCGCCATGCGCTGTTGCTGCCCGCCGGACAGTTTGCCGGGGAAGGTCTTGAGCTTGTCGCCCAGGCCCACGTGGGTCAGTTGCTTGACGGCCAGCGCCTCGGCATCCTGTTTGTTCTTGCCCAGCACCTTGCGCGGCGCGAGCATGACGTTTTCCAGCACCGTCAGGTGCGGGAAGGCGTTCCACTGCTGGAACACGATGCCGATCTTCTGGCGCAGGCGGTTGAGGTCCGTGGCCCGGTGGTGGACCTCGACGCCGTCGACGCGGATGTTGCCTTTCTGGATCGGCTCCAGGCCGTTGATGCACATCAGCAAGGTCGACTTGCCCGAGCCCGAACCGCCGATGATCGACACCACCTCGCCCTTGTCCACGGTCAGGCTCACGCCCTTGACCACTTCGAGGTCGCCGAAGGATTTGTGTACGTTCTCGATCTCAATCATTTTCCTGCCACCTTCTTTCCAGACGGGCGCCCAGGCGGGCAACCACCAGGCTCATGACGTAGTAGATGAGGCCCGCGATGCACAGCACCAGCAGGGGTTCCTGAATCCGCGTAACGATGGTCTGCGAGGCGCGCAGCAGTTCGACGATGCCGATCCACATCACCAGCGCCGTGTCTTTCATCACCCCCAGGACCAGGTTCAGCCAGCCGGGAAACGCCACCCGGGTGGCCATCGGCAGGACGATCCAGCGCAGGTCCTGCAGGTAACTCATGCCCAGCGAACGGCTGGCCCGGCGCACGCTCAGCGACACCGCCAGGACGCCACCGCGGACGATCTCGGTGAAGTACGCGGCGGTGTAGACGCCGAGCACGATGCAGCCGACGCTGAAGGCGCTGATGTCGAGGCCGACGATGCTCTTGAACGAGTTGAACAGTACGAACTGGATCAGCAGCGGCACGCTGCGAAACACATCCAGCACCCACGCCAGCGGCAGGCTGAGCCGTGGCCACAGGGCCCGGGCCAGGCCGAACAGCAGCCCGGCGAAGGTACCCAGCAGGATCGCCCAGAAGGTCAGTTGCAAGGTGATGCGCGCCCCGTCGAGCAGGAACACGAAGTCGTTCCAGGTAAAACCGGTGGAAAACATGCCGAGCTCCTCAGTAACGGAACAGCCGCCAGGCCATCAGCCGGGCCAGCGCGACGATCGCCTTGGCAATCACGTAGTACAGCGCCGCCGCCAGGGCGAAGTATTCGAAGGTGCGGAAGGTCTTGACGTTGTAGTCCTGGGTCACCCCGGTCAGGTCGTTGTTCAGGCCGACGATCACCCCCAGCGACGTCATCAACACCGCCCAGACCATCTGGTTGGTCAAGGGGTAGAACACCACCCGCAGCAGTTGCGGGATGACGATCATCCGGTAGGTCTGGAAGGCGCTCATGCCCAGCGAGCGCGCCGCGCGCATTTGCGTGGTCGGTACGGCCTTGAGGCCGCCGCGAAAGTTCTCCGCCAGGTACCCCGCGTTGTTGAAGGTGATCCCTGCCAGCAGGGCGATCCAGGAACTGACATGCAGGCCCAGGGAGCCCAGGCCGAAGTACAGGATGTAGATCTGGAACAGCGACGGCGTGTTGCGCGCGATCGACACCCAGCCATTGGCAAAGCCGCGCAGCAGCGGCTGCTTGCCTTCGCGCATCACGGTCAGGGCCAGGGCGATCAGCACCCCGAAGATCATCGACAGCGCCGCGGTCTCGAAGGTCACCCAGGCGCCGGCCAGCATGTCTGGCAGGGCGCGCAGTGCCGAGCGCCACTGGAAGGTGTAGTCAAACATGTGCGGGGCCCTCCTTGCAGGCAGCCGGTTGCAGCCAGGCCGGCAAGCGGCCGCTGGCCTGGCCGCTGCAGGCCGACTCGACGCATTCGGCGAGGCTGGCGAAATGCACCGGGCGACCGGCCAGGCCCGGCCCGTAGTGGGCGTACTTGCCAGAGTTGGTCATCAGCGTGCGCGCCGCTGGCGGGATCACCGGCTCACCGAGCATGCACCAGCAGGTGTCGGTGACCAGGGTCACGCCGAAGCGTTCGAGCCCGGCGATCAGCCCGGCGGCGCGGGCCTGTTCGAGCACCGCGCGGCCGCAGGTAATGGCCACGACCACCTCCGGGTGTTTGTGCCGGCCCTGGCACAGGTGCGCGAGCGCCGTGAATTCGCTCAAGGAAAAATGCGGGTTGCCCAGGGAAACCACATCCACCTGCGGCTCACGGGCGCTGTTGAGCGCGCGCCAGCTGTGCAGCAGGCCCTTCAGTTCAATACGCTCGGTGGCCAGGCTGGCGCCAGGCTCGAGTACCTGCGCCGGGTCCAGCGCTTCGGGGGTGACCCCGGCGATATGAAACAGCGGCGCGGCCGAGGTGGTGGCAAAGGCGGCGCCAAAGGCCTTGAGGTCGTCCAGGCTCGGCTGCGCCTGTTCCAGCCCGTACACCAGGGGAATGCGCGAGCCGGCCAGGGCGCCGATGTGATAGCCGAGCAGGGGGTAGAAGCTGTCGTCCAGCGCCGCCAGCGCCGGCACTTCGACAATCAGCTGGGCCTTGCGCTGGCTGTCCAGGTGGCAGCCGATGCGCGGCGCGCGTCCGGTCAGGGCGATGCAGATATCGAGGTAGTCGGGGTACTTGAGGGTGCGCGCACCCAGCACGCTGTTGGCGTAGACCACGGCGTTGGATTCGGCCCAGACGATCTGTTCGCCCTGGCTCGGCGCGTTGTCCAGCAGGTAGGGCGCGCAGGTGAAGCTCATCTGCGCACCCATGGCCATGTAGGCATCGCCCAGGGCGCTGGCCGGCTCGCCCAGCGCCGGGTCGATACCCAGCTCGCGCCAGCGGCGCTGGTCGACCGAGATGGCGTTGAGCGTGGTCGGCACCCGCACCTTCGCGCCCCAGCGCAGCAGTTGCTCGGCAAAGCCGAGGCTGGCGGGGCCGGTGTAGATGCAGCCGTCGATGTGTGCCCGGGTGACGTCCAGCAACTGCTCGGCGCCTTGCAGTTCGGCCATGCGCAGGACGATCTGCATCGCCATCTGCGCCGCCTTGCCGTGGCTGCCGTCGAGCAGCGTCTGGTCCTGTGGCTCCAGGCTCAGGCGGGTGCTGAAAGGCTGGTCGCCCTGGGCCGGTGACGGGGCCTGCCAGTGATCGCCTGGCGCCTGGGCATACAGGCTCAGGCGCTCGCCTTCGACCCGCGCCCAGCCGGCACCGCGCAAGCCGGCGAAGGCCTCCTTGCCGATGCACAGCACCGGCAGGGAGCGCTGGAACAGCGTCTGCGCGACCAGCACGCCGAGGGTCAGGATCTCGTCGGCTTCGGCCAGCACCAGTGCCGCCGGTGCGTGGCCGTTGCTGATCAGTTCCATCATCACGCTGCTGCCGGTGCACGAGCCGCGCCCGCTGGGAATCGCCAGCACGCGCCCGGCGATGCGCTGGCCGCTCAGTGGATGATGACGGTCGATGACTTCGCCACTTGAGGCGTCGACCCCGCCCCAGAAGCTCAGCCCGGTATCGGCGAACAGCAAGGGGCCCTGGGCCGCGCCCGCGACCAGGCTGCGCCCGGTCAGGGGGATGGGGGTGCTGGTCATGCTGCCCACCTCAGTAGTAGACCTGTGGCACGGTCAGGTCGGTCGGGGCGATTTCAGTGCCTACCCACTTGGTGAACAGCTCCTTGTAGCGCCCGGTACGCACCTGCTGGTTGACGAACAGGTCCAGGTAGCGCAGCAGGCCGTACTCGTTGCGCTTGGCGCCCAGCGACACGTAATCGATCACGTAGGGCGCGTTACCGGCGACCTTGAGGTTCTTGTACTTGCCGGACTTGAGGGTGGCCGCGGCGACGGTGTTGGTGACCACGGTGGCGTCGATGTGCCCCTGGGCGACGGCCAGCAGGGTGTCGTTCTGCGACTGGTAGGCGCGGAAGGTGCCGCTGCCCCAGCTCTTCACATCTTTTTCCAGGGCAATGGCTTCGTAGGTGCCGCTGGTGTTGCCCAGCGCCTTGCCCTTGAGGTCATCGAAGCTGTTGATGCCGGTGTTGTCGCGGGTCAGCACCACCATCTGGAACGCGAAGTAGGGCACGGTCAGGCCGACGGTCTTGGCCCGCTCCAGGGTGTCGGAGGTGGACGCCACGATCACGTCGGCGCGGCCGGAGACCAGCGCCGGGATGCGGTCGGGGAAGGGCGTTTCGACCACTTCGGGCTCGACTCCCAGCACCTTCGCCAGGTCGCTGCAGTAGTCGACGTCGAACCCGGCGGGTTTGTTGGCTTCATCGCGAAAGCCCATCGGTGGGAAGTCCAGGGTCACGGCGCAGCGCAGCTTGCCGGAGCCGATGATGTCGTCGAGTTTGTCGGCCTGGGCATTGGCAATGCAGGCGGTACTGAGAACAGCGCTGAGGGCTACGGCAAATGTGCGGTTTTTCATAGGTGCCTCGTGGTCGGAGAAGTGCTGTTAGATATCGTATTGGAGATTTCGTATACGATATTTTTTAGTGCAATGGCCGTGCCTGTTTTGTTCTTGCTGTAGGAATAATCCCTCGACCCATGGGCTAGGGCGTCTGAAGCAAAGGAGGGCTGTTGTAGGCGGTTTCACCGCTGCAAGATGGGCACCGCGCAGGTGTTACATATCGGAGCACTGCCTGCGCGCAGCGCCCGATAAAGGAACACTCAGCGCTGGCTGTCGCGGTACTGGCTGGGTGAAAGCCCGGTGAGGGCGCGAAACTGGCGGCTGAAGGCACTGTGGTCGGTGTAACCGCAGCGCAGGGCGATGTCGGTGATGGGCAGGTCGAGGTCTTGCAGCAGGCGCGAGGCTTCTTCCAGCCGTGCCTTGTGGATCATCTGCCGCGGCGTGAGCTGGAAGATGCGTTTGCAGTGGCGCTCCAGTTGCGCCACCGACAGCCCGGCGATCGCGGTCAGTTCGGCGAGGCTGATCGGGCGGGTGAAGTGGGCGCGGATATGCGCGTCGACGGCGGCAAGCTTGTGGAACGCCGGGTGGTTCGACTGGGGCAATTGCAGGTCGCGGGAAATACCGGCGAGCCCGACAATGTTGCCCTCGGCATCCTTGAGCGCCCGTTTGTGGGTCAGGCACCAGATGGGCTGGTTGCCGAAGTAAAGGTGCAGTTCGAGCTGGTCGGTCAGTTCCCGGCCACTGCTGAGCACGCGGCGGTCCTGCTCGGTGTAGAGCGGGCCGAAGCGAGCGGGGAATACGTGCTCGGCGGTGAGCCCGAGCAACTCTTCGCGGTGCTTGCGCCCGCAGCGCCGGGCCAGGGTCTGGTTGACGAAGGCGTAGCGCGCCTCGCGGTCCTTGATGAAGAACACCACATCGTTGAGCGTGTCGAGCAGCGGCGCGATGGGCTGCAGGCTGCTGAGCAGGGTCGGCAGGTCGCAGGGCGCGAAGTGGTTGAGCGTGGCGTGCATGGCGCTGACGTTCCGGGGGCGACCGTCGGGATCATAGAGCGCCCCCGGCGTTTATCTCAAGCGTCGCCGGTTTCGTCCAGGCTCAGCAGGGTGTCGATGCGCGCCGGGCTGAACGGCGGGCGTGGCGCCGAAGGTTGCCAGCCGAACAGGTGCGCGGTGGCCGCGCCGCACACCCGGCCCTGGCAGGCGCCCATGCCGCACCGGCTGGCAAGCTTGGCCTGGCGCCAGTCGCTATGGCCGACGAGGGCGGCATAGGGCACGTCTTCGCAGCGGCACACCAGGGTGTCGGCAGTGGCCAGCGATTTGAGCGCAGGGTCCAGGGCGAAGGTGTTGTTCAGCGCGTTGGCAAAAGCGTGCCAGCGCGCGCGGCGGCGCCACAGCCGCTGCGCCGCCTGACGATTGCCGGTGGCGGCACAACCGGCAATCGCACCTTCAACCAGAGCGCGCTCGCTGCCGCCGAAACCGGTGCATTCGCCTGCCGCGTAGACACCGGGCTGCGAGGTTGCCTGCCAGGCGTCCACGGCAATCGCCTGCTGCTCCACGGTGCAGCCCAATGCCTGGGCGAGCTGGATGTTGGGGATCAGGCCGAAGCCGCAGGCCAGTCGGTCGCACGCCATTTCCACCACCTTGCCATTGTGCTTCAGGCGCACGCCTTCGAGCCGGTCGGTGCCCAGTGCGGCCAGTACATGGCTGGCGGTGCGGTACTGGCGGTCGAACAGGCTGAGCGATTGCAGCAGCTTGTGCGGCCAGCGCGGCAGTTGCGCGGCGAAGCCGGCGACGGCAGCACGCGAGGCCTGTTCGGCGATGCGCAGCACCCGGGCGCCGTTAGCCTTGGCGGTGGCGGCGCTGGCCAGCAGCAAGGGGCCGCTGCCGGCGATGACGATACGCTGGTTGTGCACCGGCATCCCGCCCTTGATCAGTGCCTGCAAGCCACCGGCACCGGTCACGCCAGGGAGCGTCCAGCCGGGGAAGGGCAGTAGCAGCTCGCGGGCGCCGGTGCAGAGGATCAACCGGTCGTAGCGGATCTGCCAGCCGCGCTCGGCGTCTTCCACCAGCAGGGTGTCCGGGCCGGGTTGGGCGATCACCCGTGTGCCGCTGTAGTACTGCACATTGGCACAGGCGAGTACCTGTTCGCGCAGTTGTCGGGCCTGGGCAGGCAGCTTGGCCTGCGGCCCGTCGCGCCAGATCTGCCCGCCCGGCAGCGGGTTGTCGTCGAGCAGCACGATGCGCGCGGCGCGGGGCGCGGCGGCCAGTGCCGCGGCCAGCCCGGCGGGGCCGGCGCCAATGATCAGCAGGTTGGTGTATTCGTTCATGCGCGTGTCTCCACCTGCATGCCGTCGCGGCACAGGGTCTGGCAGGCCAGGCGCTGGCGGCCGTCGATGCGCACCCGGCATTCCTGGCAAATGCCCATGCCGCACAGCGGTGCGCGGCGCTGGCCGCTGACCGAGATGCGCGAGCAGCCATCGCCGCCCAGGGCCAGGGCGGCGGCAACGCTGGTGCCGTCGGCCACGTGCAGCGGGCGGCCATCGAGGGTCAGGTCAGGCATGGGCGAGTGCTCCCAGGAAACGATCTGGCAGGTAGGGGCTGGCCGCCAGCGGCGGCGTTTCGGCGAACAGTTGCGCGCTCAGCAGGTCGGCGGTCGCCGGGGCGGTGGTGACCCCCAGCCCTTCATGGCCGACCGCCAGCCACAGGCCGTCCTGGTGCGGATGGCGGCCCACCAGCGGCAGGCCGTCGGGGCTGGCGGCGCGAAAGCCGGTCCAGGCGCGGATGCCGTTCAAGTGTGCCAGGCCTGGCATGTACTCAGTCGCGCGCTTGAGCATACGCGCGAGCATCCAGCCTTCCACGGCCGGGTCAGTGGTGCCGAACTGGCGCGAAGCGCCGATGAACAGCTGGCCGGTCGGGCGCGGCTGGATATTGCACGCGGTGGACGGGCCGCTGGCAGTGTGGGCGCTGGTCACGTAACCCAGCTCCACCAGGGTGTGGGTGACAGTGCCGGGGTAGCGGTCGGTGATCAGCAGGTGGCCTTTTTTCGGTTCGATCGGCAGCTCCGGACACAGTTCAACGGCCTGGATGCCGTTGGCCAGCACCACGGCTTCGGCGCTCAGCCACTGGCCGCTATCCAGGCGCACGCGCTTGCCTTGCAGCGCAGTGACCCGCGCCCGGCGCTGTTCGATACGTGGCGATTGCAGCATCCAGCGAGCGGTGGCCGGTGCGTAGAGGATGCCGTCGCCGTTGATCAGCAGCCCCCCTTCGAGCCCCTCGCGCAACGCTGGTTCGCGCTGGCGCAGGGCGTGCCCGGCGACCAGCTCGCAGGTCACCCCCTGTGCTTGCAGGACGTTGAACTTGTGCTCGGCCACGGCCATCTCTTCGGCGTTGGCCGCCAGCCACAGGGTGCCGTTGCTGCGGTAGGCGCAGTCCGCGGGTAGCCGTGGGGCCAGTTCGCGCCAGCGTTGCAGCGAATATTGGCTCAGCGCCAGCTCCGCAGGGTTGTCGTCGAGCACCAGCAGGTGGCCCATGCCGGCTGCCGTGGCGCCATGCAGCCCGGCGTCCAGCACCAGCACGCGCAAGCCCCGGGCGGCCAGCGACTGCGCGCAGGCCGCGCCGATGATCCCGGCGCCGATCACGATCACATCGGCCACGGCAGCGCCGCTCACGGGCGAATGCCCCAGGCGAACGGGTCGTCTTCCTGGAGGATGAGCGTGGCTTCGGCGCTGATGTGCGCGCGGCCGCGAATGGTCGGGATGATGCGCTCGCCGTCGACCTCGAACGAGCCCTCGAAGGTGCTGCCGATCACGCTGGCCTGGCGCCAGCTCTGACCTGGCTGCAGCTTGCCGTCGGCGGCCAGGCAGGCGAGCTTGGCGCTGGTGCCGGTGCCGCAGGGCGAGCGGTCGTAGGCCTTGCCGGGGCAGAGCACGAAGTTGCGGCTGTCGGCGTCGGGGTCGTCGGCGAACAGTTCGATATGGTCGATCAGGCCACCGTCCTCGCCGCGGATGCCCTGATCGTCCAGTGCCTGCTGCACGGCGTAGGTGTAGGCGGTCAGCGCCTCGATGTTGTCACCGGTGACCTGCTGGCCGTGGTCGGCGATCAGGAAGAACCAGTTGCCGCCCCAGGCCACATCGCCAACCACCCGGCCGAGGCCCGGCACCTCCAGCGCCAGGTCCTTGCGGTAACGGTAGGCCGGCACGTTGCGCACGCTGACCGAGTGGTCCTCGTGCAGGGTCGCCTGCACGGTGCCGACCGGGGTTTCGATGCGGTGCACACCCGGCCCGATCCGGCCCAGGTGCGCCAGCGACACCACCAGGCCGATGGTGCCGTGGCCGCACATGCCCAGGTAACCGGTGTTGTTGAAGAAAATCACCCCGGCGCAGGCGCTCGGGTCCACCGGCTCGCACAGCAGTGCGCCGACCAGCACATCGCTGCCGCGCGGCTCCAGCATACAGGCAGTGCGCCATTGGTCGTGTTCCTGGGCAAGGCGCTGGCGGCGCTGGGCCATGCTGGCGTTGCCAAGGTCGGGGAATCCGTCGGTGACCAGGCGGGTCGGTTCGCCGCCGGTATGGGAGTCGATCACGGTAATGCGTTTCATCGAAGGCCGCGTCCGTTCAGGGAAGTGAACGACAGAGTGGCCTGTCCCCCAGTGCGCAGGCTTGATGCCTTTACGCCACGCCCATGACGAAATCGGCACAGTGGTTGTGCCCTGGCAACTATGGGCCGGCATGCGCAACCTCTGTGGGAGCCGGCGTTGCCGGCGAAGAGGCCGGTAGATCAAACACATTTAGTGTTGTCTGGATTACGACCGCTTCGCGCTCGATCGCTGGCAAGGCCAGCTCCCATAGGTTGGTGCATGCAGATCCACTGTGGGAGCAACTGTCTTGATCAGGCTGTTTGCTCTCGCCAAGGGGTAT
>NZ_JBGOGX010000058.1:0-81261 GCF_054788455.1 Pseudomonas sp. ZL2
GCGATGAGGCCAGCTTCAGCGCAACCGCGACCGGATCCGGTGGCACACATCCAGCACCTGTTCCACCTCCCCCTCGCCCAGGTCGATCTTGCAGGCCATGTTGCTGAACACCTGTGCGGCCTCGGCCTTGAGCTCGCGGCCCTTGTCGGTCAGCAGCAGGTTGCGCCGGCGGCGGTCATTGGGGTCGAGGTAGACGGTGAGAAAGCCGTTGTCGGCCAGGCGCTTGACGATCGGCGTCAGGGTGCCGAGGTCGAACAGCGTCAGCTCGCTCAGGGCGCTGATCGAGACATCGTCCTGGCCCCATAACCCGGCCATCACCAGCAGTTGCGGGTAGGTCACGCCGCGCTTCTTCAGCGGCTCGGCGTAGTCACGGACCATGGCGTTGGCCGTCGAGTACAACGAGAAGCACAACATCCGGTCGAAGTCGAAGGTCGGGTCAAGCATAGGCACCTCCGCGCACACGGCTGAATTCATGCACGGCATTCACCAGCGTTGCCACCGCCTCTGGCGAGGTGGCCGGCGAGATCCCGTGGCCCAGGTTGAACACATGGCCAAAGCCCGCGGCCGGCGGCCCGAAGGCCTGCAAGGTACGCTGCACTTCACGGCGGATACAGGCTTCATCGCCCAGCAAGACGCTGGGGTCGAGATTACCCTGCAAAGCCACGCTGTTGCCCACCAGCTGCCGGGCCATGCCCAGGTCGCAGGTCCAGTCCAGGCTCAGGGCGTCGGCGCCGCTGTCGGCCATCTCGGCCAGCCACGGGCTGCCGCCCTTGGTGTAGAGGATCGACGGCACCCGCTGGCCGTGGTGGGTCTTGTGCAGGCGCGCCAGCACCTCGCGCAGATAGAACAGCGAAAAACGCTGGTAGGCGCCATCGGCCAGGGCCCCGCCCCAGGTGTCGAAGATCATCACTGCCTGTGCGCCGGACTCGATCTGCGCATTGAGGCTGCTCGCCACTGCCTGGCTGGTGACCTGGAGTATGCGCTGGAGCAGTTCCGGGCGGCGGTAGAGCATCTTCTTGATCAATTGGAAATCACCCGGCGGACCGCCTTCGACCATGTAACAGGCCAGGGTCCAGGGGCTGCCGGCAAAGCCGATCAGCGCCACCTTGGGGTCCAGCGCCCGGCGGGCCTGGGCGACAGTCTGGTACAGGTAGTCCAGTGCTTCGGGCTCGGGCACGCGCAGGCGCTTGATGGCCTGCTCGTCACGCAATGGATGACGAAAACGCGGGCCTTCGCCCGCGCCGAAGTACAGGCCCAGGCCCATGGCATCGGGCACGGTGAGGATGTCGGAGAACACGATTGCCGCGTCCAGGTTGAAGCGGCGCAACGGTTGCAGGGTGGCTTCGGTAGCGAAGTCCGGGGTTTTCGCCAGGCTCAGGAATGACCCGGCGCGGGCCCGCAGCTCACGGTACTCGGGCAGGTAGCGCCCGGCCTGGCGCATCAGCCAGACCGGCGTATGCGCTGTCGGCTGACGCAGCAAGGCCTTGATTAAGGTTGTAGTGTGCAAGGACAGGTAACTCGTACTGGATTCGCGAGAATCGTTGGAAAGACCGCCTATCAGTGGCGGTTGGGCAAAGCGTGGGCAATCTCGCGGCGCAAGGCCTCGATGGTAGCGCGATAATCGCTCTGGGCAAAAATCGCTGTTCCGGCGACGAACATGTCGGCCCCGGCGGCAGCCACCTGGCCGATGGTTTCTAGGTTGACGCCGCCGTCCACCTCCAGACGGATCGCCCGGCCACTGTCGTCGATCAGCTTGCGCGCTGCGGCAATCTTGGGCAATACCGAAGGGATGAACTTCTGCCCGCCAAAGCCCGGGTTGACCGACATCAGCAGGATCAGGTCGAGCTTGTCGAGCACGTATTTCGCGGCGTCCAGGGTACTGGCCGGGTTGAACACCAGGCCCGCCTTGCACCCCAGGTCCTTGATCAGCTGCAGCGAGCGGTCCAGGTGCAGGGTGGCCTCGGGATGGATCGAGATATAGTCGGCGCCGGCCTCGGCGAAGGCCTGGATCATCGCGTCCACCGGGGTGACCATCAGGTGCACATCGATCGGCGCGGTAATCCCGTGGCTGCGCAGTGCCTTGCAGAACTGCGGCCCCATGGTCAGGTTGGGCACATAGTGGTTATCCATCACATCGATATGGATGACATCGGCACCGGCGGCCAGTACCTGCTCGGCTTCAGCGCCAAGGCGGGCAAAATCGGCTGCCAGAATCGACGGTGCAATCCAGAACTCTTTCACGGGTGTACTCCATTACTCATTGACTAATCGTTGCCGCGGCCCCGCTTCACGTTGAAGCAGCGCGGCGTTGATCTGCTCGATCAAGGCCGTGGTGGGCTCCTCCAGGTGAAAATGATGACCGCCATCGTGCCAGTGCACCTGGGTGGCCCAGGGCAAGGCGTTTTTTCGTTTATCGAACGGGGTACCGGCAAACAGCCCCTGGCGCCCGAGCAGCAGGTGCAGCGGGCATGTGATCTGGCGCAGGAAATCGCAGGCCTGGCGCTCGGTCAGTGGCATGGCTTCGGGCAGCACCAGGCGCGGGTCATGGCGCCAGCGGTAACCGTCGCCGACGCTGAGCAGATCGCGCATGGCCAACAGTCGCGCGCCCTCGGCGCAGAGGGCGCCGTCGATGCTGTTGCGCCGCTCGCTGATTGCCGCTTCAAGGCTTGCGAACTGCGCCGTCTGCGGCGCCGAAAAGCCATGCAGGCGGGTGCGCAAGGCCAGGCGCAGCAGGCGCTGGGACTTTTTCAGGTGCTCGACGGTGTCTTCCTCGGCGATGGTAAAAGGCGCGCCCATTCCATCGATGAACACCATGCAATCGATCGACTTGTTCATCGCCGCCAGAATCGACGCCACGCCGGTACCCATGGAGTGGCCCAACACCGAAAAGCGCTTCCAGCCCAGGCTTTCGACCAGGGCGTTCATGTCGTCGGCGTGCTCCCACAGGTAGTAGCCGCTGTCACCGCGGCGATGCTCGGAACGCCCATGGCCGGCCAGGTCCGGGGCCACCACGAAGCATTCCTCGAGCAGCGGCGCGATCCGCTCGAACGATGCCGCGTTGTCCAGCCAGCCATGCACGGCGAGCACCGGGTGGCCGCTTTCATTGCCCCAGATGCGCAAGGCGAAATGGTTGCCGTTGACGTCCAACGATTGATCGCGACCTCTGTTGCCCAGACTCATATCCGTACATCCTGTATGACTGAATCACCCATGAAAGGCGCCGCTCAACCGGCCAGGGCCAGTTGCGCAGCACGCGCCGTCTGCTGCAGTTGCCGCAGGTCGAACTTGCCGTTGGCGGTGCGCGGCAAGTTGCCTTCAACGCTGATCGACAGGGGTACCTTGTGTGCCTCAAGGCCCTGTCGGCAACGTTCGAGCAACTGTTCCACGCTCAGGGTCACACCTTGGCCCAAGGTCACGAATGCCCATAGCCCCTCGCCGACCGATGCATGTTCGATACCGACCACAGCCGCCGCTTCGACGCCATCGATGGCGTAGAGGAAGCTCTCGACCTCGCTGGGGCTGACCTTCATCCCGCGCGACTTGATCACATGGTCCATGCGCCCCTGGAAGTACAGGTAGCCATCCTGATCGAGGCTGCAATAGTCGCCGGTGTAGAGCACGCTTTCCCCCGGGTACGGGCCTGGCTTGAGCTTCTGCGCCGTGGCCTGGGGGTTGCGCCAGTAACCGGCCATGACCGTGGCGCCGCGAATCACCAGCTGGCCGACCTGGTGGGGCTGATTGATGCGCCTGCCCTCGTCGTCCACCAGCCACAGTTCGGTGTTGGGGATGGCGATGCCGACACTGCCGGGCTTGTCGTCGATGTCTTCCGGTGGCAGGTAGGTGCAGCGCTTGCACTCGGTCAGGCCGTACATCGAGAAGATCAGCGCCTGGGGGAACAGGCCCTTCATCTGCGCGATGTGGGTCGGCTTCAATGCCGCGCCGGTGTTGGTCACCATGCGCACCTGGGGGAAGGTCGCCTCGCGCTTGTGCGCATACTCGTGCAGGAGCATGAGCATGGTCGGCACGAACGGGATCACGGTGATCTGGTACTGGCGAATCTTCTTGATCAGGAAGATTGGCCAGGTGAACTCCTTCTCCAGCACCAGGGTGGCACCGGTGCTCAGGGCCATGATCATCTGGTAAAGGCCGTAGTCGAACGACAGCGGCAGCGAGCACAGCACATTGTCGCTGGCCTGGTAACCCAGGTAGGTGTGCAGCGAATTGAGCGCCGCGAGCATGTTGCGGTGGGTGAGCATCACGCCCTTGGGCGCGCCGGTGGAGCCGGAGGTATAGATGATCGCCGCCAGGTCCAGGTCGAGGTTGCCACACGGCAGCGGCACACCGGCGCCCTGCCCTAGCAGGCTTTCGACCGTGAGGGTATCGGGTGAGTCGGCTTCGCCGTCGAGCAGCACGATGGCTTTGAGGTAACTCAGCTCGGCGGTGCTGGCGGGCAGGCTGGCGAATTTCTCCGAGGTGGTGATCAGCACCGAGGCTTCGGCATCGCGAATGATGTAATCGAGGCTGTCGGCCGGCGTTTCCAGGCCGACGTTGACCATCACCCCGCCAGCCCTGAGCACACCCCAGAAGGCACAGACGGTTTCTACCCGGTTGCCCAGGCACACCACCACCCGCTCCTGGCGTTGCAGGCCATTGACCTGCAGGCCGGCGGCCAGGCGCCCACTGGCTTCGTCAAGCTGCGCATAGGTATAGGTTTCATCGGCGTAGATGACCGCCGCCTTGTCCGGGTGCAAGCCGTTGGGGCCGTCCAGCACGTGCTGCAAAAGGACGTCAGACGCCTTCATGCTGCACCTCGAGACGTGCCCGACGCACAGCCGCCGGTTGACGATGGGCATCGATATAACCGGCCAGGGTCGCCACGGTATTGAAGTGGCCCGGAGCGATGGTGTCGGGGTTGACGAAGAAGCCTTCGATGTCGTCTTCGAGGTTGACCAGCAGCTCCATGGAGGTCAGCGAGTCCAGGCCCAGGTCATCGCGCAGGTGCGAATCGGCACTGATCACGGTGTTCTCCGGCAGCTTGAGCACCACCCGCAGGATCTCGCCGAGCTGGCGCTGGGTGGCGGCCTGGGCGATCGGCGTTGGTTCGGCAACCGCCGGTGCGCCAGCGAGCATGGCCGCCAGCGGCACGTCGGCATGGCTGTCGCGGATGTCCAGGGCGGTTTGCCTGGCGCGGGCGAGGAACAACTGACCGTTGCTGACGATCACCTCGGCCGGGTGGCCATGGCTGTGGAACAGGGTTGGCGAGGCAGACGGGCCGTAGGCGCCGGAGGCGGTGACGGCGAGGATGTCGCCTTCGTGCAGGGTTTCGATCTGCAGGTCACGGGCCAGCAGGTCGTCGGGACTACAGAGCGGCCCGGAGATATGGTACTCGCGCAGCGGTGCGCCGGTGCTGCCGGTGGCATGCACAATGCGGAAGTTGCGCTTGAGCACCTGGCCACTGCCTGCGGCGGCACCATGGCAGTTGGTGCCGCCATCGGTGACGGCAAAGGTCTTGCCGTGGTTTTCCTTGATGTTGTCGACCGTCACCAGCATGGCGCCGCACTTGCCGGCGACGAAGCGCCCGGATTCGACAATGATGCGGGTCTGCGGGAACTGCTGGTTGAAGGCTTCGAACAGCGGCGCCAGCAGTTGCTTGAGCTGGCGGGTGTCGAGCTCGTTCTCGTTCTCGTAGTACTTGATGCCCAGGCCGCCACCGACATCGACCATGGTCATGTCCAGGTTGTAGCGCCGGGTCAGGCTGCGGTACAGCCCAAGGATGTACTTGGCGTTGTCGTATACCGACTGGGCGTCGAGGATCTTGGTGCCGTTATAGACGTGGATGCCCTTGATCTTCAGGTTCGCCAGGGCGGCGTAGTCGCCGAAGTTGGCCACTGCGGTGTCTTCTTCGATACCGAAGTGGGTCGGCCGCCCGCCCATCTTCCACGGCGAGCCGGAGGCGGAGAAGTTCGGGTTGATGCGGATTGCCACCGGCGCCACGCAGTTCAGTTCGCCCGCCAGGGCCGAGAGTTTACGCAGTTCGGTCTCGGACTCGACGACGATGGCAAACACCCCGACTTCCAGGGCTCGCCGATGTTCTTCGGGCTTCTTGTAAGGGCCGAGGAAAATGATGTCCTGGGGATCGACGCCGGCCTTGAGGGCAATTTCCAGTTCGCCCAGCGAACACACTTCGGTGTTACCGCCATAAGAGCGGATCAGTTTCACCAGGGACAGGTTCGGGTTGACCTTCAGTGCATAGAAGATGTCCACGCAGTCCGGCAATGCATCGCGCAACTCGTTGAAACTGCTGCGCAGCACGGCTTCATCGTAGAGGTAGGTCGGTGTCCCGAACGTCGCTTTTGCCTGGAGGACCAGTTCCTTGGAAAGCTTCATCTGTTGCTCCCTTCGTTCTTATAGTGTGCCGCCGCTGCGCGCGTACCCCGTCCCGGCTTGAGAGCACCGTCACGGGGGGCGTATAGCGGGATGGCGTCAAGGTTGGTTGCGCACCACTGCCGGGCTCGTGCTGTCGCCCGGCACAAAACTTTGCGCGCAAAGTTTGTGAAATTCTGCGGCCGCATTTAAGGTGATGTCAAGATAATTCCACGGGGTTTTGTGTGCGACACAGCGACACGCTTTTGCCGGCACGATCAATGCAGAACAGAGGTAAATCGCCACACCATGCCCATAACAGGTGCTGTATCAGCCAATGAATACGGGGGTTTAATCTGATCCGGTGTTAACGCTGGTTTCTGAGTCTGTTTTGTATGCCGGCAGCTTCCTAGAGTCTGCGCCTGTGCCCCTGCCCCACGGCAGGGCGAGCCATACAGGAACTGTGGAAACTAGCCATGAGCACACATCAACAGGCGCAGGCCTATAACTACAAGGTGGTCCGGCAATTCGTCATCATGACGGTGGTCTGGGGTATCGTCGGCATGGCCATGGGCGTCTGGATCGCCTCGCAACTGGTCTGGCCCGAGCTTAACCTCGACCTGCCGTGGACCTCGTTCGGTCGCCTGCGCCCCTTGCACACCAGCCTGGTGATCTTCGGCTTTGCCGGTAGCGCGCAATTTGCCGCCAGCTATTACGCCGTGCAGCGTACCTGCCAGGTGCGGCTGTTCAGCGACAAGCTCGCCGCCTTCACCTTCTGGGGCTGGCAGGCGACCATCGTGATCATGCTGGTGAGCCTGCCCCTGGGCTTGACCACCACCAAGGAATACGCCGAGATCGAATTTACCGGCGCGGTGTGGATGGCCATCGTCTGGGTCGCCTATGGGATCGTCTTCTTCGCCACCCTGATGCGCCGCAAGGCCAAGCATATCTACGTCGGCAACTGGTTCTTCGGTGCCTTCATCGTGGTGATCGCCATGCTTCACGTGGTCAACCACCTGTCTATTCCGGTGAGCTGGTTCAAGTCGTACCCGGTGTACTCCGGTGCCACTGACGCCATGGTGCAATGGTGGTACGGCCACAACGCCGTGGGCTTCTTCCTGACCACGGGTTTCCTGGGGATGATGTACTACTTCGTGCCCAAGCAAGTGGGCCGGCCGGTGTACAGCTATCGCCTGTCGATCGTGCACTTCTGGGCGCTGATCACCCTGTACATCTGGGCCGGCCCGCACCACCTGCACTACACCGCCCTGCCCGACTGGGCACAATCGCTGGGCATGGCCATGTCGCTGATCCTCCTGGCGCCAAGCTGGGGCGGCATGATCAACGGCATGATGACCCTCTCGGGCGCCTGGCATAAGCTGCGCAGCGACCCGATCCTGCGCTTCCTGGTGGTATCGCTGGCGTTCTACGGCATGTCGACCTTCGAAGGGCCGATGATGGCGATCAAGACCGTCAACGCCCTGTCGCACTACACCGACTGGACCATCGGCCACGTGCATGCCGGCGCCCTGGGCTGGGTGGCGATGATCACCTTCGGCTCGCTGTACCACATGATCCCGAAAGTGTTTGGCCGCGAGCAGATGTACAGCGTCGGCCTGATCAACCTGCACTTCTGGCTGGCGACCATCGGCACTGTGCTGTACATCGCCTCGATGTGGGTCAACGGCATCGCCCAGGGCCTGATGTGGCGCGCCACCAACGACGACGGCACCCTCACCTACTCGTTCGTCGAAGCACTGGTGGCCAGCCATCCGGGCTTTATCGTGCGCTTTGTCGGTGGCGTGTGCTTCTTGAGCGGCATGCTGCTGATGGCCTATAACACCTGGCGCACCGTGCGGGTGGCCGATGAAAGACTGGCGCTGAACAACGCCAGCCTGGCCTAGGAGGCACGGACATGGATGACTGGTTGTATGCGCTTTACTGCCTGAGCGGCGTACTGTTCTTCTACCTGGTCACCAGCGCCTGCCTGCAGCGGCACACCGGCGAAGTGGACGATCAGGCCAGCCTGATCCCCTTCGCCGACGACCCGGCAGTAGCGCGTCGCGTCGAGGCCGCCACCGGCAAGCCGGTGCCGGCGGTGGCGCCGGATGCGGCACTGAAGGCCTGATTCACGCCTCATCGCTGGCAAGCCAGCTCCCACATTGGATCTGTGTCTGCACAACCTGTGGGAGCTGGCCTTGCCAGCGATCGAGCGCGCAGCGGTCGTAATCCAGGCAGCGCCGGAATCAGCTGCTGGCCATTTCCCGCCCATCCTCGAAGAACACCTTGCGCCCATCCACCTGGCTCGACGCCCGTGGCAGGTTGGCCGCCTCTGCCGTCGGCTTCTCGACATACCAGTAACAATGCTTCGCCGCCCGGGTAATGGCGACGTAAGCCAGACGCAACACTTCATCCTTCTGCGCGTTGTCGAACGCCTGGGCATCGCCGTTGCGGCCTAGACCTGCCTGGCGATACACCTGGTTCTTGTAGGGTGAGTTGGTCAGGTGCTGACAATCGCCGAGCATGAACACCGCATCGGCCTGTAGCCCCTTGGCGCTGTGATAAGTCAGCTGGCGCAGGCGCCGTTGTGCCGCCGGCAACCCGGCCTCGTGGTTGACCAATGCCTGCAAATGGTCGGCAATCGCCGCCTTGTCGCTGCTCTTGCGGTACAGCAGCATCACCGACTCGCCGTTGCGGTAGTGCTCAAGCAGGGTCTCGGCGAGACTGGCCTCATCGCGCTCGAGCACCTTGACCGGCAGCGGTGTCTCGGCCGCCGGGCCACAGGCCCTGGCCTTCTTGCCGCTGATGGCCGGCGCCGACTTCACGATGTGCTCGGCGGCATCGATGATGTGCTGGTGGCTGCGGTAGTTGTCGGCGAGCATCACCCGGGTGCTGCTCGGCGCCGGGAACTCCTTGGCGAACTCCATGAAGTACTTGGGCGAACTGCCGCGCCAGCCGTAGATCGACTGCCAGTCGTCGCCCACGCACAGCAACGATGAATGCTGCGCCACCCGCCCGACCTGCATGGCCGGGCCACGGCGGCGGATCTCGCGCAGGCAGGCGCGCAGCCAGGAAACGATCTGCGGTGATACATCCTGAAACTCGTCGATCATCAGATGCGCGAGCGGGCGCAGCAGCGGGTCGGGCAACAGCTGCAGGTTCTCCGGATTGTTTTCGCCGAACAGGGCGAACATGCGGTTGTAGCTCATGATCGGCGGCGACTGGCCCAGCAGGTGCGCTTCCAGGGCTTTCCAGTACAGGCCCAGGGCTTCGAAGAACAGCGCATCGCTGTCCCCCGCCGGGAAGCTCATGGCGCCGACCGCCTTGTTGACCTCAAGCCCGAGGTTCTCGATAAAGCCGGCGGCGCCGACAAAGGCATCCAGCAGCGGCGCGGCGGCCAGCTCGCCCTTGACCTTGTAATCGAAGCCGGGGCCGGCCACGGCATCACCCGCCAGGGAGGAAGTCAGGCGCTTGGCAGCGGAGTAATTTTCCAGCCAAATCACAGGCTTATCGCAGAAAGCTTGAAACAGGGTGCGCTTTATCACCCACTCCGCCCACACCGGCAGCTTGGCCCCTGGGCGCTTGTATTGCTGGTTTTCCTTGGGGTCGAAGCCGAGCACCACGTACGCGTCCAGCTCGGCGATATGGCCGTGGAAGTGAAAACGGCTGCCGTTGATCTCGACCGTTTCGCGGCTCGGCTCGATGCCCTTGATCGGCCAGGCGCCGGCGGCAAACCACAGGTCTTCGATCGTGTCGCAGAGCTCTTCGTCGCGGCTGGCAGACAGCTGGGTCACCGCCACGCGTTTTTGCACGTCGGGGTGATCGCGGTCCAGCGCCTTGAGCTGCAGGGCTTCGCGGCGCAGGCTGGCAATCAGCTCGGCAAAGCGCGGGCTGCTGCCCAGCAGGTCGCGGTAGCAGAGGTTGAGCTGCTGGCGCTGGGCGTCGTTGATGCGCAGGTCGAACGGGTTGCTCTCGGCGTTGGCTTCACTGCCGCCGGGCATTTCGCTGCCCAGGGTCTCGAACGCGCGCACCTGGCTGAAGCCCGGCAGGCTGCGCACCAGCGGCAGGATGCGTGAATGGAAGGTGCGCACCAGTTCGCGGGCCTGAACCTGGCTGAGGTCGAGCTGCCACAAGGCAAACACCTGCAGCAGGCGGCTGATGAAGTCCTTGCGCGATTCGCGGGTGAAGGTCACCACGGTCATGGCGTCCAGCTCGTAGCCCAGGTAATGGCGCAGCAACAGGATGCGCAGCACCAGCGAGGTGGACTTGCCGGCACCGGCACCGGCGATCACGCAGGTCGACGGCGTGTCGCTGAAGATCATCTTCCACTGCGCCGCGCTTGGCTGGGCATGGGCCGGCAGGCGCTGGGCGACGTCGGCCTTGAAGCGCTTTTTGAGCTCGGCGCTCAGCGGCAGGCGCCAGTCGTCGAACAGGGCGTCGTCCAGCCCGGGAACGCCATGGCCGTCGGGGCGAGTGTCGCGGATCACCAGGACCTGGCGCCCGGCCTCGTAGCCGTCGATCCGTCCTTCTTCGTAGCCTTCGCGCAGGCCATCGGCGTGACCGGTGCGCTGACCGCTGGCATGGCCCTGGAACCAGGAATCGCGATGCTGCGCCTGCAAGCGGCTCAGGCTGCGCCCGAGCAGGCGCGCGGTGAGGCGACGCAGCCACGGCAACTGCGCAGGCGCAATCAACTCCAGGGGTAGCTTGGGACGCTCTTCAGACACACCGACTCCAACAGAATAAAAACCAGCGGCCATGTTCGCTCCATCGGGCAAAAATCACCAGCCGATTGCTTGCAGATCAGTGAATTAGGCGATGAAGCGCACAAATCACCGTAGCTCTATATATCGACAGATCTGATGATAATCAGCCGAAATTTACGCTTATTTTCGATCATTGTTTGATGGATCATCTGCCCCATCCACTCCCTTTCGAGGACAGCCAACATGCTGCAACTGCGCCCGTTCAAGAGCCTTGGCCATGCCAACCATGGTTGGCTCGACGCCCATCACCACTTCTCGTTCGCCGAATACCACAACCCGGCGCGCATGCACTGGGGCAACCTGCGGGTCTGGAACGACGACCTGATCGCCGCCGGCAGTGGCTTCCCGCCGCACCCGCACCGCGACATGGAAATCATCACCTATGTGCGTGAAGGCGCCATCAGCCACCAGGACAACCTTGGCAACAAGGGCCGTACCGAGGCCGGTGACGTGCAAGTGATGAGTGCCGGTACCGGCATCACCCACAGCGAGTACAACCTGGAGAAGGTCGATACGCGGATTTTCCAGATCTGGATCATCCCTGAGCGCGTTGGCCAGCCGCCGTCCTGGGGTACCCGGCCGTTCCCCAAGGGCGAGCGCGGCGAAGGCTTCGTGACCCTGGCCAGTGGCCGTGAGGGCGATGAGCAGGCCTTGCAGATCCGCGCCGATGCTCGTCTGCTGGCGGCGACCTTGCAGGCCGGGGAGACCGCCGAATACCGCTTCGAGGCGGGGCGCCGTGGCTATCTGGTGCCGGCCAAGGGCCTGGTTGAAGTCAACGGTGTGCGCGCCGAAGCCCGTGACGGCGTGGCGATCGAGGATGAGCAGGTGCTCAGGGTGATGGCGGTGCAGGACAGTGAGATTGTGCTGGTCGATGTAGCCTAGGGCCGCTATGCGGCCCATCGCTGGCAAGACCAGCTCCCACAGGTCAGGCGATATCTCTCAGATATTTGCAACACCTGTGGGAGCTGGCTTGCCAGCGATGCTGTTAGCGGTCAGGCAATCGCCGCATCCACCAGTTCCTGGGCTTCAGCCACCAGGCGCTGCAAATGCGCTTCATCGATGAAGCTCTCGGCGTAGATCTTGTAGATATCCTCGGTACCCGACGGCCGCGCGGCGAACCAGCCGTTGGCAGTCATCACCTTGAGGCCGCCAATGGCCTGGTTGTTGCCCGGTGCATGGCTGAGAATCTGCTCGATCGGCTCGCCGGCCAGCATCGTCGACTTGACCTGCTCGGGCGCCAGCTTGCTCAGCAGGGCCTTTTGCTGTGGGTTGGCCTTGGCCTCGACGCGGGTGGCGAACGGCTCACCCAGCTTGGCGGTGAGCTCGGCGTAGGCCTGGCTCGGGTCGCGGCCGGTACGGGCGGTGATTTCTGCCGCCAGCAGCGCCGGGATCAGGCCGTCCTTGTCGGTGGTCCAGACGCTGCCGTCCTTGCGCAGGAACGAGGCACCGGCACTCTCCTCGCCACCAAAGCCGAGGGAGCCATCGAACAGGCCGTCGGCGAAGAACTTGAAGCCCACCGGCACCTCAAACAGGCGACGCCCCAGACGCGCGGTGACGCGGTCAATCAGGCCGCTGCTGACCACAGTCTTGCCCACTGCGGCGTCGTTGCGCCACTGCGGACGGTGCTGGAACAGGTAGTCGATGGCCACCGCCAGGTAGTTGTTCGGGGCCAGCAGGCCGTTCTGGGTAACGATGCCGTGGCGGTCGTGGTCCGGGTCGCAGGCGAAGGCCACGTCGAAGCGCTCGCGCAGGCCGATCAGGCCCTGCATGGCATACGGCGAAGACGGGTCCATGCGGATCTGTCCGTCCCAGTCGACGCACATGAAGCGGAAGGTCGGATCGACCTCGGTGTTGACCACTTCCAGGTTCAGCTTGTAGTGCTCGGCAATCGCCGACCAGTAGCGCACCCCTGCCCCACCCAGCGGGTCGACGCCCAGGCGCAGGTTGGCGCTGCGGATCACGTCGAAATCGATGACGTTTTCCAGATCGGCGACATAGCTGGCGACATAGTCATGACGATGGGTGGTGCTGGCTGCCAGCGCCTGTTCATGGGAGATGCGCTTGACGCCTTCCAGCCCCGCGGCCAGAAGGTCGTTGGCCTTGGCCTCGATCCACTTGGTGACATCGCTGTCGGCCGGGCCGCCATTGGGCGGGTTGTACTTGAAGCCACCGCTTTGCGGCGGGTTGTGCGACGGGGTGATGACGATACCGTCGGCCAGGCCGCTGCTGCGGCCGCGGTTGTAACAGATGATGGCGTGGGACACCGCCGGGGTCGGGGTGTACTCGTCATCCTTGGACAGCATTACCTCGACGCCATTGGCGGCCAGCACCTGCAGGGCGCTGGCCGCTGCCGGGGTCGACAGCGCATGGGTGTCGGCGCCGATGAACAACGGGCCGTCGATACCCTTGGCCTGACGGTACAGGCAGATCGCCTGACTGATCGCCAGCACGTGGTTTTCGTTGAAGCTCAGGTCCAGGGAGCTGCCACGGTGCCCGGAGGTGCCGAACGCAACGCGCTGGGTTGCGACGCTGGCATCGGGCTGGCCGGTGTAATAGGCGGTCAACAGTTGCGGGATATCCACCAGCACGGAGGCTGGGGCCGGTTTGCCCGCCAAAGGACTGAGCTTCATGCAAAACCTCAAGAAAGGATGTTCAGGGTGATAAAAACACGCAGTTTACTGGCACTTTGACCAGCAAGCGACCGTGGCTATCCCCAAGGCCGCGATTATTTCTGCTGCGGCGCCCACCAGGCCGGAAACATGCGCTGTACCCGGGCTTCGGCGAAGCGGTCATCGATCAGCAGCACTGTGCCGCGGTCTTCGGTGCCACGGATCACCCGGCCCGCCGCCTGGATGACCTTCTGCACCCCGGGATACAGGTAGGTGTAGTCGAACCCGGCGCTGAACAGCCGGGCCATGCGCTGCTTGATCTGTTCATTGACCGGGTTGACCTGGGGCAGCCCGAGGGTGGCGACAAAGGCGCCGATCAGGCGCGTACCCGGCAAGTCGACGCCTTCGGCAAAGGCGCCGCCCAGCACAGCGAAACCGACGCCCTGGCCCTCGGGAGCAAAACGTTCGAGAAAGCCCTGGCGCTGCAACTCATCCATGCCCGGTGCCTGGCTCCATTGGCGGATGGCCGGATAACGCGCGGCCAACAGGGTCGAGACCTGCTGCAGGTATTCAAAACTGCTGAAAAACGCCAGGTAATTGCCCGGTGCGCGGCCATACTGCCCGGCAATCAGCTCGACGATCGGCGCCAGCGACGCTTCCCGGTGCTGGTAACGGGTCGAGACGCTGCTAATCACCTGCACCTGCAATTGCTCGGCGGCAAAGGGTGAGGCGACCTCGAGCCAGGCGCAGTCGGGCGGCATGCCGAGCAGGTCGGCGTAGTAGTGGCGCGGACTGAGGGTGGCGGAAAACAGCGTGGCACTGCGCGCCGCCGCCAGTCGCGGGCCGATCAGCGCTGCGGGCACCACATTGCGCAGGCACAGGGTCGACAAGGCGCGTTTGCCCGGGCCCGGGCGCTTGCTGATATCGAACAGAAAGTGTTCGTCGAACAACTCGCTGACGCGGGTGAACTGCAGCGCCTGAAAGAAGAACTGCAACACCGCCGGATCAATACCGCTCGGCGTCTGGTTGAGTTGCTCCTGGATCACCCCGACGCACTGCTGCAAGGCTTTGAGCAAGGCTTCAGGCAGGCCGTCGACCACTCGGTAAGGCGCCAGCTGTTCCTTGTGCAGGGCATTCCATTGACGGTTGAGGCGGTCCAGGGCGTTGCTCAGCCCCGCGGGTTTCAGTTTGCGCAGGGCCAGCAGCTGGCCTTGGTCGAGGCTGGCGCTGTACATCTGTCGGGCCCGCTCGACCAGGTTGTGCGCCTCGTCCACCAACAGCGCCAGGCGCCACTGGTTGACCTGCGCCAGGCCGAACAGCAAGGCGCTCTGGTCGAAGTAGTAGTTGTAGTCGGCCACCAGCACGTCGACCCAACGAGCCATCTCCTGGCCCAGGTAATACGGGCAGACCTGATGGGCCAGGGCCACCTCGCGCAGGGCCGCTTTGTCCAGCACCGCCACGGCGTGCGCCGCCTGGCGCGCCGCTGGCAGGCGGTCGTAAAAGCCCTTGGCCAGCGGACAGGCATCGCCATGACAGGCGGTACCGGGGTATTCACAGGCTTTGTCGCGCGCCACCAGTTCCAGGCTGCGCAGCGCGGGCTGGGTGCCGCTGGCCATCACCTGCTGCAGCGCCTCAAGTCCCAGGGCGCGGCCGGGGGTCTTGGCGGTGAGGAAGAGAATCTTGTCCAGTTGCTGCGGGACCATGGCCTTGAGCAGCGGGAACAAGGTGCCGAGGGTCTTGCCGATGCCGGTGGTGGCCTGGGCCATCAGGCAACGGCCGGTGCTGACCGCCTTGTACACGGTTTCGGCCAGTTCGCGCTGTCCGTGGCGAAACTGCCCGTGGGGGAATGCCAGGGCCTGCAAGCCCTCATTGCGCAAGGCCTGGCGCTGCAACTGCTGCTCGGCCCAGTGCAGGAAGATCGCGCATTGGGCATTGAAAAACTGCTCGAGCTCCTGGGCGCTGCGCTGCTCCTCGACCAGGGTCTGTTCATCGCTGTCGACATTCAGGTAGACCAGCGCCAGGTGCAGCGCCGGCAACTGGCGCTGCTGGCACAGCAACCAGCCGTAAACCCGGGCCTGGGCCCAGTGCAACTGGCGGTGGTTGTCGGGCTGGCGCGCCAGGTCGCCACGGTAGGTCTTGATTTCTTCGAGACGGTTGAGCCGCGGGTCGTAACCGTCGGCGCGGCCGCGCACCTGCAATGCCGCATACTGGCCTTCGAGACTGACTTCGGCCTCATAGCCCTGGCCACGCCCGGCCACCACCCGACGGTGCCCGCTGATGCCCTCCTGGGCCGTGGGCGACGGGGTGAAACGCAGGTCGAGATCGCCGACCTTGGCGCTGAATTCGCACAGCGCCCGCACCGCCACACTGTAGCTCATGGCGCCCATTGCACGTGGCAGACTTCCACCGGCAGGCCGTGCCCGGCGCAGAACTCGATCCAGCGCAGCTGGCTGTCCTGCAGGCGGTCGCCCGGGCCCTTGACCTCGATCATGCGGTAGCGCTGCTGCTCGGGCCAGAACTGGATCAGGTCGGGCATGCCCGAACGGTTGGCCTGGATGTCTTCGAGCAGGCGCTCGAAGCAGCTTTTCAGGTGCGCTGCTGGCAGGCAGGCCAGGGCTTGTTCAAGCAGCTCTTCGCTGAGCACCTGCCAATAAACGAAAGGCGACTGCAGCCCCTGCTTGCTGATGAAATGGCGGCGGATGGTCTGCCGGTAGCTGCCGTCGTCCAGTTGCCCCAGGCACCGGGCGAACAGCGCGCTGCGCCGGCCATGAAACTCGGCGTCATGCAGATCCTGCGGTGCGCTCTGGAACGGGTGGAAAAACGCGCCGGGCAACGGCGCGAATATCGCCTCCCAGCACAACAGGCCGAACAAGCTGTTGAACAGGCTGTTCTCGACATAATGCACCTGCCCGCCGCCCTGCCCCAGGTGCAACTGCACGGCCTGCTCGACACCCAGGGCCGCCAGTTCGGCCGGCAACTGCAGCTCGACCAGGCAGACCTGCGGCTTGGCTCGCCGTGGCTGCGGCGGCCCGCCCAGCTTGCGCTGCAAACGCGGCAACATCCGCGCCAGGGCCTGGACCTCAAGGCCATTGGCCGGTTGCCGGGCAATCTGTGAGGCCAGCTCGAACGCCGCCGACCACTGCTCGCTACGCTCCAGCACCCGCACATGACGGATGCGCGCCTGCGGATGCTGGCTACGCGGGTAGATGCGCAAGGCCAGTTGCCAGTCGGCCAGGCGCTCGCTGTGCTGGCCGAGCTGATACAGCAGCCGTGAGCGTCGGCGCAGCAACCAGGGGTTGTCGCTGTCCAGGCACTCGATGTGTTCGACCACCTGCTCAAGGGCCACGCCCTGCTCCAGCAGCTCGGCGCACTGGTGCAAGGCCAGCGCCACATCGATATCGCTGCGCTTGCGCAAGGCCCGCGAGTCGTCGCTGAAGGCCACTTGTTCGTAGCGCAGCAAACCAAGGTCGGCCAGCACGAACTCCGACCAGTCCTGGTACAGGTTGCCGAAAAACAGCAGGCGCAGGCGGTCGCACAAGGCCTGCAGGCGCAGTTCGATGATCGGTTCGGCGAAGCCCGGCAGCCATTCCTGCAACGGCCGCGGTTGCAGCTCAAGCGACTGCAACTGGGCCAGCAGTTCACCCTTGGCCGCCCGTGGCCGCTCGAGCTGGTCGGCAAAGCCGCTGGCCAGCTCGTCCTTGCGCAACAGCTGGAACAGTTGCTCAAGGCTCAGCGGGCTGTCATCGACCACCCAGCCCTCGGCCAGCAATGGCGCCAGGGCGGCCGGCGTCGAGCCGATTTCGGCGTAGTCGAGCTTGCTTGGGCGAAACAGCAGGCCCTTGCGCATCACCATGCGCACCAGCAAGGCCCGGGCGGCCTGCGGCTGCTGACGGAACCGGCTGATGAAGGCCTGCTCCTGATCGTCGAGCAGGTCGGCATAGCGCAGCTCGATCCAGTCGAGCACTTGCTGGAAGTTGTGCAGGTAATAGAACGGGTCGTCGACGGAATGGGCGATCACAGCAGGCTACGGGCAGAGGGCTGAAATACTGGTTATACATACAGATCGCTTTGCTTGGCAAGCCTGCTCGCGACCGCTGATCGTTTAGGAGGCGCTCTGCATGCGCTGCAGTTCGTCGCTGAGCACACTCAGGCCATATTGCAGGTCACCCTGGGGCCCTGCCGGACAGCCCAGGCGCAGGTGCTGGCGGAAGTCGCCAGACAAACTGAACAGTTCCCCCGGAGCGATCACCAGGCCTTGTTGCAACAAGCGGTGGAACAATGGCCGGGTATCCACCGGTGCCCGCACCCGCGCCCAGATACAGGCGCCCCCGGCCGGCATCCGGAAATCGAGCTGGCTGCCCAGGTGCAGTTGCATTTGCCGGTACAGGTGGCTCAAACGCTCGTGCAGACGCTGGCGCAGTTGCTCCAGGTGCAGATCGATGCGCCCCTTGTTGAACAAACGTGCCACCGCTTGCTGGCGCAATGGCGGCAGGCGAAAACCGCGCAGCAGGAAGTGCCGGTGCAGGGAGCCCTGCCATTGCCGGGACAGCAGATAGGCATACGGCGCCTCGGCACCGACACTGCGCTCCAGCGATGAAAACACCAGCAACCGCTGCGGGTCGACCAGCTCGCGCAGGTAGCCTGCAGCGGCTGGCCGATAGCACAGCTCGGCATCCAGGTCGTTCTCCAGCAGCCACACCCCATGCTGATCAAGCAGCCGTGCCACGGCCTGCCGATCGGCTTCGGGCATCAGGCTGCCGTGCGGCACGCTCAAGCGTGAAGCCAGCATGGCCAGACGCACCGGCTCGTCGCGCAACAGCCGGGCGAAACGCTCCAGGTCCAGCCCGCCCTCAGGCCCCAGGGGCAGCTCGATGACCCGTATGCGCGCGGCCTGGAACACTCGCAACAACCGCCAGGAACAGGGCGTGGTCACCAGTACCGCGCTGTTGTGCAGCTCCAGGGCCGCCAGGGTGGTTTCCAGCAGCGAGCGCACATCCAGCGCCAGGTAGACGTCCTCGGCACTCCAGTACAACTGCGCCGAACGGGTGTAACGTGCTGCCAGCGCGGTGCGCAGCTCCAGCTCGCCACAGGGCTGCGGCGCACCGGCCAGGCGCGGATACTGACGCAGCAATTGACGCTCGATGCCCAACAGAGCGGATTCAAGCGATTGCAAGGCTTGCGCCTGGCTGCCACTGAGCACCAGCATCCGCGGTGAGTTGCCATGCTGCTGCAGGTCCTGAAGCAAATCACCGCCACTGCGTGGCTGAATGTCCGAATTGGGCACTTTGGCGAAATAGCCCGACTTGGGCACCGGCTGCACCCGTCCCTCGTGCTCTAGCAACGAATAGGCGTACTGCACCGTGGAAATCGACACATCCAGGCGCTGGGCCAGGTCGCGCAACGACGGCAACCTGCTGTAGCTACCTGGTGCCATCTGCTCAATCAATTCGACCAGGTAGCGATACACCGCCCGATAGGCGAACTCGCCATTATCCGAGGTTTTCATCAGCGCCAGCCAGGCTGCTCGGCCATGAGCCACGACCACGCCGTGGGCGGCAGGCGCAGGTGCCGCAGATCCGCCCCGCGGCCCTGGATTCGCGCCAGCAACGAGCGTGGCCGGGCACAGATTTGCGGCTCTCGCTGGTACAGCATCTGCAGCAGCGGCAGGCTCAGGCCACTGATATCGACCATCCACTGCACCACAGGCTCGGGGGCCGGCAATTGCTGCAATGCCTTGTGCAGATAGGGCAAGGCCACCAGCATGCCCGGATGACAGCGGCGCAGAAAGATTTCCAGGCGCATGCCGCGGGAGACGAACGGCGCAAACAGCTGGCACACCAGCTGCGCTTCGCTCAGGCCATAGGCCTGCAAGGCAAATTCATCCGCCTGGGTGCGCCGCTGCTGCAACTGCTCGGCATTCTGCCAGCGCCCCAGCACGCGATTTTGCAGGGCCCGTGGCAGCCCCTTGCGCTGCATCTGCTGGCGCGCCTGACGCAGGTGGGCATCAACGCCCTCACGGTAGTCACTGTTTTCGATGAACTGCGCGTGCAGCCCGCGCAAATGTGCCAGCAACAGCGGGTTTGCCGTGCCCGAGCGGTCGCAGGCGAAGTACTGCTCGTCAAAGCGACAACCCAGAAAGCGGTTCAGGCGCTCGTCATGGGGGACCTCGGGGTCGTGTACCAGGTCATCGATGGTGATGAAACGCATCGCCGGCGCGCAGTAATCGCCGATCGGCGTTGAGCTGACGCCTTGCACCTGCCCGTACAACTGCTCAAGGTAGCGCCGGCGCAGTTCGCTCAGCCCTTCGCACAGCGAGGCGGCGCAGCTGTGAATAGGCCGGATGCTGAACAGGTCCTCCTCACGCAGGGCCCTGCGGCTCCAGGCCAGGTAACGCCTGCGCTCAGGCAGCGGCTGGGCACTGATGATCGCATCGACGCCGCCGCGCCAGCCCAGCGCCTGGCGGCACAGATCGGCCAGGCGCAGGTAGCCATGGCTGCCAAAGCCGGCGCGCGGCAATCCGGCCAGCAAGTGACCGAACAACAGCAGCTCGTGACGCTCGGCTTGTTGCTGGTTCGGCGAAGGGCTGTGACGGCTGTCGAAAGGCAGCAACTGCTGGTCATCGAGCATCAGCAGTTCAACCCGCGGATCATCGTGCAGGAACAACGCGGAAAACCCGTATTCGAGGTTGCTCAGCGCCGTGGTGCTCATGCCGGGCTGGCGCACCACTGCGACACGCAGCTGAAAAGTGCCCGGTGTACGGGCGGCGATGCTCAGTTGTGCCGCCCGCAAGCAAGCCAGTGCATGGCTGGCGTTCTGGCTACCATCATGGGCGAACATCAGCTTGAAACCGTTGATGCGTTCGATACCGCCGGCGGCGACTATCAAGCGCTGTATCAGCAACTGCAAGGACGCCTTTTGGGCTTGTGACAAGTGATCCAGCAAGCGTTGCAGGACTTGCTGATAAATGTATTGCATGGCTTGGTCGTGAATGCTGCTCATAACGCGTACCCGATATTCAGAAACGGCCACCTGAAAGAAAAATATTCCTTTGAAGAACTTTCAATCAGCAAAGTAAGGACAAACAGAGTTAATCCTAAGAAACTTCCTACAACTTCCTACGAAAAACCACTTCAGAAGCTTTTGCTGATCATCGTCCTTCCCTCCTCCAGCCTGGCAGCACGACACCTTTAACCCCTGGCTTACGACCCATCTTGCCTCGCTCCGTGAGACGACAGTTGACGAACTATTATCGGGCGTTGCCCAGCGAATAAAAGATACAGATCAGGGTAAAAAAACCATTCAGGTTCGACCAACATAAAGTCGCCAATCAGACAGGCAGTTCTTGTTTTTCCTATTGCACAAACATAGCGCAAGCATGCCGGACGCATCGGGAAAAGTTACCCCGGAAACATCCTAAACAGGCCTGGGAAATACCCACAAAAAAGCCCGAGTCAATGCTCGGGCTTGGCGGCTGTGGCTTATTTGGCCGGGCGTTACGCCGGCAGCGACAGGTCCAGTACCAGCCTGCCGCCGCAAGGGCATTCGTCCATGTAGCGGTGCGCCTCGACCACCTTCTCGAACGGATAGGTCTTGATGATCAGCGGGGTCAGCAGCTTGTCGGCGGTGAACTGGTTGATATCACGCAAGGCACGCTGCAGCGCCACCTGGTCCTGGCTGATACCCAGCTCCGGCTTGCCGGTGAAGTTGCCGATGCAATGGACGAAGAACTGGATGTTCTTCTGGAACGCCGCGCAGGCCGGGAACGGCGTTTGGTTGCCGCCTTGCAGGCCATACAGCACCAGGCTGCCACGCGGCGCCAGGGCATCACCGAGCAGGGCCATTTGCGGGCCGCCGAGGCCGTCGAGGACCATGTCGACACCACGGTTGTCGGTGTACTTGTTGATCTGCATGAGCAGGTCCTGCTCTTCGGTGACGATCACCCGGTCGGCGCCGAGCTTGATCAGGTAGTCGCGCTGATCGGCCTCTTTGGTCGCGGCAATGACCTTCAGGCCCAGGGCTTTACCCAGCTGCACGAAGGCGGGGCCGGCGCAATGGCTGGCGTCGGTGATCAGCGCTGTTTGCCCGGCCTTGGCCCGCGCCAGGTCGACGAAGGCGAAATAGGCGATCAGCAGCGGCGTGTAGTGCACGCTGGCCTCGACCGGCGAAAGAATCTCCGGGTAACGGGTCAGGGCGTTGCGCGGCATGACGATGACTTCACCGTAGACCGGGTGCTCATTGGCACTGCTGGCCGGGAAGCTGGCGACCTTGTCACCGACTGCAAGATCGTCGACACCCTCGCCCACGGCCGTGACCACGCCCGCCATCTCGTGTCCGATACCGGCAGGCAGGCGTGCCTGTGACGGTGCCAGGTTCTGCCGCCAGAGCACGTCGTACCAGCTGATGCCGATCGCTTCAACGCGAATCTGCACCTCGCCAGCCGCCGGTTGCGCCTGGGCCTGCTCTTCGATCTTGAGCACCTCGGCCGGGCCGAACTTGTGGAAACGGATCATGCGGGACATCGCAAACCTCGCCAATTGAACCTCTAATGCCCTGAACTCTATCCGGGCTTTGATGGTTAGACCATCAGTGGCCATTAATAGTCAACATGCCTGTCATTGATTGATGGTAATGAAGCCTCCATCAATTTATGCGGTGCAGGGTACCAGCCTTTACCCGTAAGATTCACCCCTGCCCCAACCGCCTTGTGAAGCCGAGCCGATGAACCGTAACGACTTGCGTCGCGTCGACCTGAACCTGCTGATCGTCTTCGAGACCCTGATGCACGAGCGTAGCGTGACCCGTGCGGCGGAGAAACTGTTTCTTGGCCAGCCGGCCATCAGCGCCGCCCTGTCGCGCCTGCGCAACCTGTTCGACGACCCGTTGTTCGTGCGTACCGGGCGCAGCATGGAACCGTCGGCGCGGGCGGTGGAGATCTTCGCCCTGCTCTCGCCAGCGCTGGATTCGATCTCCACCGCGGTCAGCCGCGCTGCCGACTTCGATCCAGCCACCAGCACCGCGGTGTTTCGCATCGGCCTGTCGGACGACGCCGAATTCGCCCTGCTGCCGCAATTGCTCAAGCGCGTGCGCGCCGAAGCCCCGGGCATCGTCCTGGTGGTGCGCCGGGTCAACTACCTGCTGATGCCGGCGCTGCTGGCCTCGGGGGAAATCTCCGTCGGCGTGAGCTGGACCAACGACCTGCCGGCCAACGCCAAGCGCAAGGTGCTGCGGCGTAGCAAACCCAAGGTGCTGCGTGCCGACAGCATGCCGGGGAGCCTGAGCCTGGACGACTTCTGCGCCCGCCCCCACGCGCTGGTATCGTTTGCCGGCGACCTGGGCGGGTTCATGGACGAGATCCTGGAAAAGGTCGGGCGCAAGCGCCATGTGGTCCTGGCCGTGCCGCAATTCAACGGCCTGGGCAGCCTGCTGACCGGCACCGACATCATCGCCACCGTGCCCGACTACACCGCCGAAGTCCTGACCGCCGCCGGCGGCCTGCGCGCCGAGGATCCGCCGCTGGAGGTGCAGACCTTCGAGCTGCACATGGCCTGGCGCGGGTCGCAGGATAATGATCCCGGGGAGCGCTGGTTGCGGTCGCGGATTCAGATGTTTTTTGGCGACCCTGAAAGTCTCTAGGCGTCGTCGCGCAGGCTGTCCTTCGAGCGCTCTCCCTTCTTGCGCGTTCCGCTGCTTGGGACGCTCTGACAAAGGCAACCAGCTCCGACACATGAGTCGGGCAACCTAACGGCTAGCGCCAGCGTTCCTGAACGCGATGAGCGTTATTAAGCCTTTGACAACATTTGTCCGATGGATTGCGCAGAGTTCCCTGGAAAGCCAGCGATAGCTCAACAGTAAACCACTTGGATCAATCACCGAAGCTGCGCAAGCAAGGCCTGGCGAAGGCCTGCTGCTCTCTGCTGCATGGGGTGATCTTCCCACCCATCCCCAACGGATTCGTAAAAACGACATTCACAATGGCGTAACCGTCATCACCATGCTGTTTGGTCTGGTGGGCCTTTTTTTTCTTGATCCACCCGGAAAGGTGATGCTAATTTTTTTCATTGAGTGACCAATGAAAAAAAGGACCAGGCCATGCCAAAGGTAGGAATGCAGGAAATCCGAAAAAAGCAGCTGGTTGAAGCAACGCTGAGCTTGATCGGTGAACAGGGGCTCGCAGGAACGAGTATGGCTCAGGTCAGTGCCCGCTCCGGGATGTCGAACGGGATAGTGCACCACTACTTTTCTGACAAAAATGCACTACTTGAAGCCACCTTGCGCGAACTGAACAAGCGAATTAACGCCGAGATATTCAATCACTTACGCGAAGCTCGCACGCCCGATGAGCGCGTCCAGGCCTTTGTACTCGGTAACGTCAGTGCGCTGAATCTCACCCGCGAAAACGTCGCAGCCTGGCTGGCGTTCTGGGCTCAGGTGCCACAACACGCCCAATTTCAACGCATTCAAAATATCGTGGCTCGGCGAAGCCACTCGCTTTTGTTCCATGCCCTGGCCAAGACGATGGCCCCTGCTGCGGCTCGATCCAAGGCAAGGATGATCGCGGTTTTTATCGATGGCATCTGGCTACGGGCCGCTGTTGATCCAACCGAGGTAACCCTCAACGAATCTCGGCAGCTTTCATACGAGTTTCTCAACAATTTGCTTGGGTACAATCTGAAGGTGCAGTAATGACTCGCGATGAATACAAAAACAATGATGCGGTTAGCCTTGTTCAATTAATTGGCTCGGGCCAGGTCACCTCCTCAGAACTTGTGGATTTGGCGATCTCTGAAATTGAATCGCAGGATCCAGAACTCGGAGCGTTGGTTTCAGTCGATGCCGAGGGCGCTCGCAAATCGGCACAGCAGCGCAAAGTCGGTGCGTTGGCCGGTCTTCCTGTCTTGATTAAAGACACCAATATCGATGTCTGCGGTTTTCCCACCCAGCATGGGTCGCGTCTGTACAAAGACGCTCCTCCTGCAACAATCGATAGCGAATTTGTTAGACGCTTGCGCCAGGCCGGCGCCGTCATTCTTGGGAAAACGAAAACCCCCGAATTCGCTGGAGATTTCGTAACCGAACCGGAATATTTCGGCCCCTGCCGAAATCCGCGAAATCCACAGTACGCTTCAGGTGGGTCAAGTGGCGGGTCGGCCTGTGCGGTTGCCGCCGGGATGGTGCCGATTGCACATGGCACTGATTGTGGTGGATCGATCCGAGTACCGGCTTCAGTCTGCGGAGTGGTGGGATTGAAGCCCTCTCGTGGCCGCAACCCAGTAGGACCTCATGTCGGAGAATTTGTCGGGGGGTTGGATTGTGAGCATGTGCTCACCCGGACGGTTCGTGACACTGCGCTCATGTTAGACGTGCTGGCGGGCTATGAAGCCGGTGCCCCATATGCTGCCCCCGGCGGCCCAACCTCCTGGCTTGAGAGCCTTCAAGCGAAATCGGCGCCACTCAAGATCGCCTTCACTACCACAAGACCTGATGGATCGGAAATTGATGACTCCATCCACAGTGCTGTCTTGGCAGTGATCGATTTTCTGGGGGCGGATGGTCATCGACTCCAGGACTTCAAATGGCCAGATATCACCGGCGCTGGCGATGCAGCAGCTGTGTTCTGGCAGCTTGAGATTGAAGCGCTCATGACCCAGCGCTCTTTGGATCTCGGGCGACCCTTGGAGAAAAATGACGTTGAATGGGTTACCTACGCCATGTACGAGCAATCGAAGGCGCGCTCGGCACTCGATGTCCACAACGCGAGAGCTGTCCAAAACCGCATGTCCCGAAACATGGCGGGGTTGTTCAGCGACATTGATGTCCTCATCACGCCAACTGTTGCTCTAGCGCCCCCTCTTATCGGTGGTTTCACTGCGGCAAAAGAGCAGGAATTACAAGTTTGGTACGACAATGCGTACGCATTTTCGCCCTTCACCGAGATTTTCAACCTCACGGGACAACCGGCAATCAGCATTCCGGTTGGAGTGATGCGCGATGGCATTCCCATCGGGTTGCAAATCATTGGCCAGTACGGGGATGAGGAAACCATCTTGAGGCTTGCGGCCGAAATCGAAAAAAGCTTTGGATCAACGCTTTAGGGTGCGGTTTGCGAGAAGCCATTTCATAGGAGACCTTTAACGCTATAAATCAGATCTTTCCAAAGGTGATCCGCACAGATTCAGCCCGTAGATAGTCGTCGCTCTATCCGTGTGTAACTCTGCATACAAGTAAACTAGTGGGCGCTGGCAGCACAACGCATAGAATATTACTAATGGAATTCACAGTGTGGCAGTGAAGCTAATGCCTGCAGCCTGAGATGAGATCCACTAATTTACTTTTCTGCCTAACAACTGTACTACACAAAAAAAACAGGTACTGTAATCATGTTAGCCAAAGAAAACGCCCCATCAGCTGGACGACTCAGTTTTGAAGTACGCTCCATCGATCATGTTCCACTCTCGGAGCGACACGGTAAAGCATGGCATCTGTGGCCCATTTGGTTTTGTGGTGGCGCACAGCTGACTACGCTCGCTGTCGGGATCATTGGTATCGGGATGGGGGCAAACCTCATCTGGTCTGCCATCGCCATCGTGCTCGGATGCGCCTTCGGTACGCTCTTCATGGCGGGCCATTCCACTCAAGGACCCCAGATGGGATTGCCGCAGCTCATTCAGTCCCGCCCCCAGTTCGGCTATCTGGGCGCTTTGTTAGTGTACTTGGTCGCGATCGTTACATACATTGGATATAACGCATTCAACCAGTTATTGGTGGGACAAACGCTGCATGAGTTAATAGGGGTATCTGAAACTGGTTCGGCAATGGTTTTTTCGTTGCTGGCAATTTTCATGGCTATCGTTGGCTACAACTCTTTCCATAAAATTCAGCGCGGGCTAGCTTTCGTAATGGTCGCGATGATGCTGGCATTGACGATCGGGCTTGTCATTTTTATGGACGTGCCCGGCGGGCAACTGGCATTAAGTGACTTCAACTTGAATGCGTTCCTTGCCCAATTCTTCGTGGCCGCCGCTTATCAACTGAGCTGGGCAATCTACGTCTCTGATTATTCCCGTTATTTACCAGCGGATGTCAGTGTTCGCGCCTCGTTCTGGTGGACGTATCTCGGCGCGATGATCGGGGGTGTTTGGATGATGCTAATTGGTGCAGCCGCTGCGGCACTGAGCCCTGGTCAAAACCTTGCAGCTGGCTTAATCATGGTTGGGGACATGGTGTTTTCTGGCTTCGGCAAAACGCTCGTGGTGATTTCCGTGCTCATTTTGATTACCAGTGCGGCTCAGAATTTCTACGGTGCTTCAATCACGCTTTTAAGCATCATCGATACGATCAAAACGCAAACCTCTACGCTGCTTAAAAGAATTCTGGCAATGGTTGTGGTCGGTAGCTCGGCTATGCTGCTGGCCTACGTGGCCGATGAAAATTTCGTTAAGGAGTTTGGCGACTTCCTTGCGGTACTGCTTTATCTCTTCACGCCCTGGACGGCGATTAACCTGGTTGATTTCTACGCTGTTCGGCACGGTAAATATTCGATCAGCGAAATATTCAACCCAAACGGTATTTATGGGCGATGGAACTGGAGAGGGATTGGCTCGTACATCGTTGGTTTCGCAGTGATGCTGCCATTCTCGAATACGGGGTTGTACACCGGTTATTTCGCAGAGCAGTTGGGAGGCGCTGATATCAGTATGCCAATAGGTCTTGCCGTCTCGGCCCTGGTGTATCTGTGGCTTTGTCGCTCACAGAATATCCAGTCTGAGCTTACTCAGGTGCGAGCCTTGGACATCAACCTGGAAAATGGCACTGCTCACTGATAATCGAATGTCCCTCGCAGGCCTTGTGCTTGGCTGACGAACCCGCTTTTGATGCGCTAGAGCGGTTGAGGTCGACTTCAGCCGCTCCTGATGCTTCGACGCCAGGTTGGCTGGAGCAATAGCCAAGCGCATCGGGCCGGCTGTGTTGCCAGGGATAACCGGCTTTTGCGTCAGGTAGGTCGGGTTATAGAGCCCCAAAGGCAAAATCCGAGGGATCGAACCGATCGGTCGTGTCCATCCGAACACTTCGCAGGCCCACTGTTTCCAGGTGTGACGCGTATAGAGACTCAGAAAAGTAGCTAATCAGAAGGGAGCGACGGCGTGCGCCGATTGAGTTCAGACTGCCCGCATGCACTAAATCGACATCAAACACCAAGATGTCGCCAGCGGAGCCCGAAAGCTGCACAGACCGGGACTCGTCACTGAAGTCGAATGGCGGCTGTCCCTGCTCAGGGCGATGGCTGCCGGGGACGATACGTGTCGCGCCGTTCTCGGGACCATAATCGTCGAAATAAGCCAGAGCGCTCACCATGTCGCCCGGCCGTTGGGCCGACAAGTCGCGGTGCAGCTGCTGATGACCGCCACCTGCAAGGGGTTCGCGCCCCTCCACCTGCGAGAGAAAGAACCGTTCTCCGATCAGCTCACCAACCGCCGCCAGCACCTCCGGCAGACGACACACAGCCTGAACCCTCGAATCAGAGTCCAACAGCGAATAGTGCCAGCCCATGCCACGCGGCACTGGCCATTGGCCCGATGGTTTCACCCCCGCATCGAACACGGCACGAAGGTCACCCAGCCACTCGGCCGGGATAGCTCGACGGAGCAGCACATAGCCCTCTCGATGGAGTTGTTCGCGGTCAGTCATAGCGTCCTCAATTCCCTTACCACCCATGCGTCTCGCAGAAGTGCGGCTGTCGCGACATTGTAGCGATCAACGGATCGGAGAATGTTGTGGAGCTGTTCAAGGGCGTCGCCACGCGCTGCGCAAATACTTTATTTCTGGGTCAGGCCATTGATACCCAATTGCAGGCCGAGCATTATGCGCGCCGAATTGCCTACACAAGGACCGTCCCGTGCATTCCTCCGCGCCCACCTACCCAACACCCTCCACGCCCACCGCTGCGCCCTACAATATCTTCAAGCGCGTCGGCATGCTGCTCCTGGCCCTGCTCATCGTCAGCCTGGGTATCATGGTCATCGTGCTCCAGTCCTTTCCCAACATGCCCACCAACCAACAGAACATCAACTCCCTGGGCCTGGCCGGTATAGGCCTGATCGCCCTACTGTACCTGCAACATCGCAAACAAGGCCTGCGCGAAGTGATCATGGGCCAACAGTTCCTGCGCCCGTACCTGTATGGCCTTGGCGCCATCGTGATCATCTACGGCCTTTGCGCCGCATGGATGTACCTGCTCAACGTCCCCCGCGAAAGCTTCTTGGTGCACTTCTTCGACGACCTCGCCCCCGGCCAGATCGCCCTGTTGTGCGCCACCTTGATCCTGTTCCCGCCGGTTGCCGAAGAACTGCTGTTCCGCCACTACCTGATGCGCCTGTTCCCACTCGACCGCGGGCCAGGCTGGCAATGGGCGGCGATCGTGGTCAGCACGCTGCTGTTCACGGCCTCGCATATCCAGTACGACAACTACGTGACGGGGTTTACCCTGCTGACCGCCAGCCTGGTGTTTGGTATCAGCCGCGTACTCAGTGGCGGGTTGATCGTGCCGGTACTACTGCACGCGTCGACCGAGGTTATCGCGTTGATCCTCAACTACATCCAGATTCCTGGTTGAAGCCCAACAACGCAATGAAAAGGCCGCCTTGCTTGGGCAAGGCGGCCTGGGCCGACCTCGCCTGGCAGACTCAAGACCGCGGATCAACCAACCGCAGCCCAGGCGCACTCTCCTCCCGCCTGACCTCATGCCCACAGGCAACAAAATCCTCCTTGCGCAACACCACCAACGCCACCAGCGACGCAACCCCGGTCGCCACATAGAAATACCAGGGCGCAGTAATGTCCCCGGTCACCTTGATCAGCCAGGTGGAGATCAGCGGCGCGCTGCCGCCAAACACCGCCACCGGGATGTTGTAGGCCACGGCGATGCCGGTGGAGCGGATGCGGGTCGGCAGCAGCTCGCTCATCAGCGCGTAGGTCGAGGATGCGTACAGCCCGAACAGGATCGCCACGGCCATCAGCGGCCAGAACAAGGTGGCCGGGGTGGCGCCGGGCGCGGTCTTGAAGAACCAGTACATGGCCAGGGTCGCCAGGGTGCCGATGACCATCAGGAACGGCTTGCGCCCGTAACGATCGGTGAAGGCGCCGCCCAGGGGCATGACCAGCGCCGCCGAGAGGCTGGCGACGAATACGTAGAGCAAGGTGGTGCCGCTGTCGAACTTGAGGGTGTTGGACATGTAGGTCGAGGCGAAGGTCAGCACCAGGTAGAAGATCGAGCTGTGCAGGGTAATGATGAAGAACACCAGGGCGATCGAGCGCTTCCACTGCCAGACCTCGCGCAGCGGCGCCTTGGAGGTCTGCCCGGCCTCGACCAGGGCGAGGAACTCCGGGCTGTCTTCAAGCTTCAGGCGGATGTACATCGAGATGAAGCCCAGGGGCCCGGCGATCAGGAACGGAATGCGCCAGCCCCACTCCTGCATCAGCTCGGCGCCCAGGGCCCAGGTCATGCCGTTGGCCACGGCGCCGCCCAGCAGCAGGCCGAGCACGGCGGTAACCATCAGCCAACAGGTAGCAAAGCCCCGACGCCCGGGCCCGGCGTATTCAGAAATGAAGCTGGTGATGGTGCCGATCTCGCCGCCGGCGGAGAAGCCCTGCACACAGCGGATCAGCACCAGGATCACCGGCGCGGCGATGCCGATGCTGGCGTAGGTTGGCAGCAGCCCCAGCAGGAAGGTGGAGCCGGCCATCATCACCAGCACGGTGATCAGGGTTTTGCGCCGGCCGATCTTGTCGGCCAGGGGGCCGAAGAACAGGCCGCCCAGGGGCCGGATGAAGAAGCTCAGGGCAAAGGCCGCGAAGCTCGCCAGCAGGCTGCTGGTGGGGTCGTCAGAGACGAAAAAGGCCTTGCCGATGTACACGGCCAAAAAGCCGTAGACGCCATAGTCGTACCACTCGATCAAGTGGCCGGAAGTGGCGCCGATGAAGGCCCGGCGCCGCTGGCGCTGGGAGTTGGAAGGTGACACGCCCATAGTGGGGACTCCTGTCGTGGTGCTATCCATGTAATGCAGCGCTTCAGAGGTTGTTCAAGGGCCCGGTGGGATCCTGCAACCACTGGCGCAGCCGGGTCTTGAGAATCTTGCCATAGCTGTTCTTCGGCAGCTCGGCGCAAAACAGGTATTTTTTCGGTTTCTTGAACGAGGCCATGCGCGCCAGGAACCAGTGGTTGAGCGCCTGCGCATCGAGGCTGTGGGGCGTGCGCAAGACCACGAAGGCCACCACCGACTCGCCCCACTCAGCGTCAGCCTCCCCCACCACGCACACTTCGAATACCTCGGGGTGCTGCATCAGCACTTCCTCGACTTCGCGCGGGTAGATATTGCTGCCGCCGGAGATGATCACATCCTTGCTGCGATCGGTAAGGGTCAGGTAGCCCCGCTCGTTGAGGAAACCGATGTCGCCGGTAAGCAGCCAGCCGTCCACCAGGGCCTCCCGGGTGGCTTGCGGGTTGTCCCAGTAGCCCTGCATCACCGCCGCCCCGCGCACGGCGATCTGCCCAGGTTCGCCAGGGGTCAGGGGCTGGCCTTGCGCATCCACCACGCGCACCTCGACGCAGGCGTGGGCACGCCCGACCGACGCGGCGATCAGCGGCCAGTCGGGATGCCCACGGTCGGCGATGGCCTCCCGCGACAGCGCGCTGATGGTCATCGGGCATTCGCCCTGGCCGTAGATTTGCACCAGGCGCGGGCCGAAGGTGTCCAGGGCCTGGGTAAGGTCGGCCAGGTACATCGGCGCCCCGCCGTAGACGATGGTCTTGATCCCTTCGCCGCCATAGCCCTGCTGCCGGGCCTGGTCGACCATGCGCTTGACCATGGTCGGCGCGGCAAACAGGCTGACCTGGCCCAGCGCCTGCGCCAGCTCGAACAGCTCCGCCGCCTGGAAGCCCCGCGACGCCGGCACCACGTGGCGGGCGCCACAGCGCACATGGATGAAATTGTACAGGCCGGCACCGTGAGACATCGGCGCGGCATAAACCACCGCGTCTTCAGCGGTCACCGGGTCCACGTCCAGCGGATAGCACAAGGACATGGCGATCAGGTTGCCATGGGACAGCATCACGCCCTTCGAACGCCCGGTGGTACCGGAGGTGTAGAACAACCAGGCCAGGTCGCTGTCTTGCCGCGGATGCGGCTCCAGCAGTTCATCGCCCGGCACCGGGCCTTGATCGGCCGCCCCGGGGGCGGTCAGTTCGCGGCAGCCGACCGGCAGCGACGCGCCGTCGAACACCCGGCCCTCATCGGTATAGACCAGCCGGGCCCCGGCGTTGTCAGCAATCCAGGCGGCTTCCAGTGCGTGCAGCTTGCTGTTGATCGGCACCGCCACCGCCCCGCTCCACCAGATGGCGTACAACAATTCGAGATAAGCGCAGCTGTTCTTCATCAGCAGCGCCACCCGGTCGCCCGGCACGATGCCGTATTCGTCGCGCAGTTGCAGGGCGCGTGCCCGCGCCTGCGCGGCGAACGCCTGGTAGTCGGCGACCTGGCGGCACCCCTCGAACAGCGCCGGCCGCCGCGGCCAGCGCTGGGCCGCATCGTGCAGCCAATGGGCGATGTTCATCCTCAGGCCTTGACCGCTTGCAGGACGCTGGCGTAGTTGGCCACGGCCATGCCGCCCATGTTGAACAGCAAGCCGAACTCGGCACCGGGCACGCCCAGGCCAATGGGTTCACCGACCAGTTGGGCAAAGCCCAGGGCATGCATCGAGACCCCGGTGGCCCCCACCGGATGCCCCTTGGCCTTGAGCCCGCCGGACAGGTTCACCGGCAGGCGCCCGCCCTGGCGCACGATGCCCTCGTCCAGGGCCCGGTGCCCCTCGCCCCTGGGCGCCAGGCCCATGGCTTCGTAGATCAGCAGTTCGGCGATGGTGAAGCAGTCGTGGACCTCGGCAAAACTCAGGTCGCCCAGGGTCACGCCGGCCTCGCGCAGGGCGCCCTGGATGGCCCGTTGCGGTCCCTCGAAGGCCAGCACGTCGCGGCGCGACAAGGGCAGGAAGTCGTTCACCTGGGTCATGGCGCGGATCGCCACCTGGCGCCGCATCGAACGGGCGCGCTGCGGCGAGGCCAGAATGATCGCCGCCGCCCCGTCACTGATCAGCGAGCAGTCGGTCAGGCGCAGTGGCGGTGCGATCAGCGGGTTGCCCTGGGACACGTTGTTGCAGTGCTCGAAGTCCATCACCCGGTGCATCTGCGCCAGGGGGTTGGCCATGGCGTTGGCGTGGTTCTTCACCGCGATCGCGGCCATCGAGGCCAAGGGGCTGTGGTAGCGCTCGGCGTACTGTTGCGCCACCTGGCCGAACAGCTGGGCGAAGCTCAGGCCGGCCTCCTGCATGGCGTTCTGGTAGCCGGCGCCGGCCAGGGCGCGGGTGACTTCGACGGTGCTGTTGCCGGTCATTTTCTCCGCGCCGACCACCAGTACCAGCTCGGCGGCACCGCTGCGGATCGCGTTGATCCCGGCCTGGATCGCCGCAGATCCCGAGGCGCAGGCATTCTCGCAGCGCGTGGCAGGCTTGAAGCGCAGTTGCGGGTCGGCCTGGAGCATCAGCGAGGCGGGGAAACCATCGGCCACCAGGCCGGAGTTGAAGTGACCGAGAAACAGCGCGTCGATTTGTGCGGCGTCGATCTCAGCGTCCGCCAGGACCTCGCGGGTAACCTTGACGATCAGGTCCTCGAGGTTCAGGCCGTCCAGGCGACCGAAAGGGCTGTGGGCGGCAGCGACGATGGATACGGAGTCGTGAGTCATGGTGATTTTCTTCTGTCCTTGAAGCGCGTATTCCATACAATGATTCAGCGCCCGAATCACACGCTAGTTGGGGCAACTACTTACGCCAGTAAGTAGTACCCAGGGGGCGCGCCGATAAATCCGAGGCAGGATGCCTGATGACCGTAGATGCCCAGCACTTCCAGGACCTCGAGCGCCTGGCCTTCCAGGTTTCCCCCGCGCCGCAGATGATCACCGGCCATCGGCGGATGCTCGACTGCAACCAGGCGTTCGTCCGCCTGTTCGGCTACGAGCGCGAGCATTTGCAGGGCCACCTGACCCTGCTGCTGTATCCCTCCCAGGCCGACTACCAGAGCATCGGCGAGCGCAGCGAGCACTGGCTGCGCAACGGCCCCGGCGCCTTCTACTCCGACGAGCGCTTCATGCAGCATCGCAACGGCGAGGTGTTCTGGGCCCGGGCGCACGGGTTTTCCCTGACGGTGGAAGACCCGTTCAAACTGATGGTCTGGCATTTCGAGCGCCTGGATCGCCAGCCGGCGCCGACCATCCAGCTGACTCCGCGCGAACGGGAGATTTCGCTGCATATCGTCAATGGCCTGACCTGCAAGGAAGTGGCGCGCAAGCTGGGCATTTCCCACCGCACCGTGGAGGTCCACCGCGCCCGCCTGATGAAGAAGCTTCAGGCCAAGAACAGCGCAGAGCTGGTGTCGAAAATTATCTTCATCAGTTGAGCACCAGTGCAGGTCAGGTAAAATCGCGCTTTTTTTGACCAAGAGCTTTTTTGCATGGATGCCCGTTTCTCGCTTTCATTAGCCCTGCCGCTCGCCCTCGCCGCCTGCAGCACCCCGCCCAAGCCGCAACCACCGGCCAAGCACCCTGGCCTTGAAGTGTTCGAGAAAGTGATCGACGAACCGGCCGCACCCGACTCGATCATCCGTCAAGGCGACCAGATCACCTACATAATCAGGCCCTCCGCGAGCAACCCTTGGGTCGCCCGCTTTGACGCCTCCTGCAACCAACCCAGCGGCAGCATGTTCTATCCAACCAATCGAGGCATGCAGGCGTTTTCTGACAACGACGAATCCAGCAGCCTTCCGCAACCACAGTTGCAGGTGCTGCAGCGCAGCGAACAACTCAAAAATGCCTGCGCCTACCGCGCCGTGCCTGACTGGCGAGCGCTGGACACCGCGCCAGGTCAAGACTGGCTGGTGTTGGACCGCAACAGCGCCATTCACGAGGATGGCGTACTCAAGATCTGGACGAGCATTCAACTTGCCAACTATCAAGCAGTCAAAGGGTACGGCCAGATTGCACAACTGCATGAGCGCCTGGCCATCGACTGCAAGCAGCGCACTTTCAAGCCATTGAGCGACTTCAAGGTGGACGACAATGGCCGGATGTACAACGGCAAGATCGATTTGAACAACCCAATGACGCCGCTGGCCCAGGCAGACAGCCGGCAGCAACGCCTGATCGAATCTGCCTGCCAGCCCGCTGCCACCTGGGCCCGGATGGCGACGCCCCCTGTGCGCACGCCACTGCCGCCACAGCTGGATACACCCAAGACGGCGCCAGCCGTGCTGGCGGCGATCAATACCCTGCAACTGCCCGAACCGCGCTTGACGCTACAGGCTTTGCACTATCGCTACGACGCCTTGGTGCTCAACGGCATGAAGATCACCGGCGTGCAGCGCAAGGACATCTTCAGCCGTGACCCGCAGAGCGGCCAGCTGCTGCTGCAGCCAGTGGATTCGGTGCTGGGCACCAAGCTGCTGCTGACTTTCCGCGGCCTGATCGAGCTGGCCAACCGCTCGTTCGACCGCAACAACGGCAACCAGGTAGAAGACTCCTTGCACGTCATCGGCTTGAGCTTCACAGGCGACTGGCAACGCCTGCCGGAACACGGCGAAGTGGCCTATGACCTGGTCCAGGCCACCACCACGGGGCCTTTCACCACTACCGTCACCTGCAAGGTCGGCGCCGCGCTGCCAGCCAGTCAGATAAACCCCGCCTTGCAAGGCATGGCCAAGCCGCTGAGCTGCTCCAAGCACAAAACGGCTACTTCTGAATGGACCGAGGGCTACCACTATCTCGAAGACTACGGGGTGTTTGTGCAGGCGGCGCAGAACAGCCCGTTGGGGCGCTGGACATGGCGAGTGGAGTCGGTCCGCTAGGACAGCTGTCGGTCAAAAGCGCCTACCAGTGCCTGTGATAGAGTGCGGACTATTCCATTTAGGGAGTCCTCACTCCCATGCCTGGAGCTTATCCATGACCGCCACGCCTCCCGCGCAAATCACGCCTCAACTTGCAGAGGTCTGCGTTGTTCTTGAGCGCCATCTGGGCGATAACCTCCGGGCGATTCACCTGTACGGCTCGGCATTAGAGGGTGGCTTGAAGCCGCTGAGCGATATCGACCTCATGGCCACCATTGATGTACCGCTATGCGAAACCTCTCGGCGTGCGTTGATGCAAGAGCTTCTGGTGCATTCGGCTTGGCCCGGTAGCAGCGCTGTACTCAGAGCACTGGAGCTTACAGTGGTCGCCCTCAGCGAACTCAGGCCTTGGCGCTACCCCCCGAAGCGCGAAATGCAGTTTGGGGAATGGCTGCGCAACGACATAGAGGCCGGCCGCTTTGAATCGGCCATGGTCGACCCCGACCTCGCTATCCTGATGACCAAGTTACGGCTTCACAGCACGCCCTTGCACGGCCCCGAAGCCGTGTGCCTTTTCGAGGCCGTGCCAGCGGCCGACTTCGTATCGGCATTGACCGACACCATCGCTCAGTGGAAAGCGCAGTCAGACTGGAATGGGGACGAGAAAAACGTCCTATTGGCTTTGGCGCGCATCTGGTTCAGTGCAGCCACCGGCAAAATTGCCACGAAAGATACAGCCGCTGCCTGGGTCAGCGAACGTCTACCGCCTGAACACGCCGCCCTCATGATGATCGCGGCCGACGCTTACCTCAGCGGTCAGGAAGACGGACTGGCAATGCTCCCGGACCGAGTCGAGGCAACTATCCGGTTCTGCAAAAGGGAAATCGAGGGCGAACTTTCGAAGTCTGCCTAGGTTGACTTTGCGCCAAGCGAGAGGCCGCCTCGGGTCGATAGTTGTCAGGCATATTCAACGGAATGCTCCATTTACTAATTTTCTGCCTCGGGCGCACAGAAGGCCTTACTGTAGTAGCCGGACGGGTCGAAACAGCAAACCTGCTTCTTGCCGGATGCAAGCATATCGCAGGCACTGCCAATTCGTTTTGCGCGCGTCTTCAGTTGCTTGGCTGAAGTAATCCAGTGTATCCAGTCTACTCGTGCGAGGGTCGTCGTATTGTTCCAGGCTATACGAGCCTCAGGAGTGGCTACCAGTGCCTCCTGAAAATCTGCCGGGATGTCAGGCTCGGGTTCACTCTTCACTGGGGTCAGCGCTAGTGTAACGATATCCCCAACGGCCGCACCTGCGGCTTCGAGTAACTCTGTACTTACCTGCAACCAATGGCTCAGCTGACCATCCGGTTCAAGGGTTGCCTGAAAGTGGTGTCCATTGATTGTGCCTTCAACTGTCGTCCTTCCTCGCCTCGGAAGCTGTTCACTCGCGTCTCTTGGCAGTACTACGAACGCCCACGACGTATCATTACCAGGCTTTGCCGGACGAAGAAGCTTGGCTTCGAATCGGGATTTCACATCGATTGTTGTCATTGCAACGTTCTTCGTGAGTCGGTGGGAACGGGCTTGTCCCGCGATAGGGTCATGGCAGCATGACAGACAATTTTCATGGTCAGAATCGCGGGGCAAGCCCGCTCCCACCTGATTGATGAAGAGCGCAGGCATCTCAGCCCGGTCAGGCGACGCCCTTGGCCTGCTGTTCCAGGTGCACCTGCAATGTCGGATCGATTTGCAGTGCGCCGGCCAGTTCATCAAGGTAGGCCCGCTCTGCGTCCTGCTGGTCATCCACCAGCATCACGCTGGCCAGGTACATTTCCGCAGCCACGGCCGGGTCCTGGGCCGACTGAGCCACCTGGGCAGCATCGAGTGGCTTGCTGACTTCCTCATCCAGCCATTGCTGCAGTTGCGGGTCGCTGGTGTGACGTTTGATTTCAGCGTAAATCAAAACTTCTTCTTGCTTGTCGATGCGACCGTCAGCCTTGGCTGCCGCAATCAGCGCGCGCAAGATTGCATGGCTGTGATCCTCGGCCTCGGGGCCGGACAATTGATCGACAGTACGCAGCGCCTGTTGCGGGGCTGCCGCCTGGCTGCGCTGCCAGCTTTGATAAGCCTGGAACGCCATCTTGCCCAACGACGCCAGGGCCGCGTAATTGGTGCCACCAGCGGAGCGCCCCTGGGTGGAGCCACCCGCGTTGCCACCCAACAGGCCGCCCAGTAAACCACCCAGGCCATTACCGCCACCCGTTGCACTGCCGCCGCCAAGCAGACCGCCCAGCAAGCCGCCCAAACCGCCCAGGCCGTCTTGCGCTGACATGCCGCCGCGCCCTTGTTGCGCTTGCGAGCCCTGCCCGGCCCGAAGTAACTGTTCGAGTAAATCACTGGTGTTCATGGCACCGCCCTCGGTCGGTAGTTGTTGCCCAGACAAGCAACGATAGCCCCCTCAAGGCGATCCGCCATGACCGTCTGGCCGACGGAGACCCCGGGGCTTACCGAGCAGGCAGGTTTATGTGAGCATATCCACCCCGCCCTGCCCCATGCCCCACGAGAGGCTGTATGTCGATTTTCAACAAAACAACCCTGACGCTGACCCTGGCCGTCGTCGGCCTGTTGGGCCTGTCGAATCTGCATGCCGCCAGCAAACCCAGCACCCAGCCGAAACCTGAAGTAAAGGTCGCGGTGCTCGGCGGCAAGTTCAGCTTCAACCTGCCGGCAGGCTTCATCGCCAGCCCCCTGAGCGCCGATGAACAGAACAGCGAAGGCGCCGGCGCCGTGGGTACCCTGTATGCCAATGCGCAGGAAAAGCGAGTGGTCATGGTGATCGAGAAACCCCTCCCCGAAGCGTCTCGCACTGGCGACAACGACGATGCCTTCCTCGACGGCGCCGTCAGTGGTTTCGTCGACCGCCAGAGCGCCGGGCTGCCGGACTTTCGACAAACCGGCGAATCGCGCCTTAACCGCAACGGCCTGGGTGTGCGACAAATCGACAGTACGGCGACCCTGGGCGGCGGCAAAACGTTGAACAGCACCTTTATCGCAGGCTCCGGCGATCGCATGGCCGTCATCCAGGTCATTTCCCGCAGCGACGAAGCCAGCGGTCATGCAGCGCTGGTCAAGCGAATCGCGGGTGAATCCTCGGTGCCAGTTTCGGAATCTCGCAAAAATCAGGGTAAATAGCATGCAAGCGCCCTAAGGCTTGCAATGCTTAGGCAGCGCTCGGAACCAAGGCCTCTCGGCACGGAGAATCGCCCCAGGTTTCGAAGGGCTCTGGGGTTGAATCCACCGGTTGAATCCACAGCCAAAAGCGGCCTTTGGAATAATGTGCTGAACTCTGCACCACCCAGACTACGAATGCGAGAAATGCTTTGGACCCTATTTCAACGCCTGACCCGGTCGAAACAGCTGGACAACTGATGTCCCGTCAAGAGGCGATGCAAGCTGAGGCGGCATCGTTACTCGGACAGATGCTCTTCGCATTCTCTTCCATGGATATGAATTTAGGGCTCTGTTTAGTGTGGTTGGACAACGGCAACAAATTGGAAATAAGATCGAATTCGATCGAAGGACAGAGTATCCATACGAAACTCGAAACGCTTTCGAAGCGAGTCACAGAGAGGTTACCGGCCGGCTCCGAACATCGTGCAGCCTATGAACGCTGGATTGAGCGTGTGCATGCAGCTCGGCTGCAGCGCAATCAGATGGTCCACGGCCGATGGGGTGTCGAGGCCCACCGTCACAAGATCGTCAATGTCATTGGACTTCCCTCCGGTTCGCAGCAATGCTTTGAATACAGCCTTGCGGAGTTGGCCGCGTTCAACAAAGAGTTGTGTGCATTAGGGCGAGAGCTAGCCAGACTACGAACACACTGGCCCCTCTAAACAGCTCGCCTGAAAGAGGCGGAATCACCGACTTGAGTGTCTAGCGAAAACTGGGATCCGGTACCCGCACGGACGCGTTAGCCGCCGCGTCGACAGGCTTTCTCAACGTCTGCTCTCGGGATACAGCTACTTCCGCTTTGGGTCGATTGCTGCCATTAGCGACTGTCGGCTTCTGACCCGTTGCTGCTTATGTGCCAGGGGTAGGGCTAGCCCACTGGTGGATAAAGTCGCCGACTCTCTGAACAATGTCACTCTCGACTGTCCGCAGCCGCAGGATGGGAATGCCACTTCTAGCCAAAATATCATTCTTCAAGGCGTCCCGAGCCGCCTGCTCAGGTCGGTCGTGGTACCCGCCATCGACCTCAATCACCCCTAGCGGGGTCTTGCCCACTTTGAAATAGATCACGAAATCGCAACTGGCGCGCCTCATGAAAGCCCGCTGGCGCTCCGTCCATTCGGGGTTACCTGGCGATGCGAGCTGACCCAGCTTGATCTGAGCGTGGTACTTCAATGCCAGGAACGCCGGGGCGGACAGTGCCTCGCGCAGCAGTTGCGCCACGATCTGCTCGGACTTGTAGCGCGAATCCTCGGGCCGCAGGCGGGCATTCAAGCGCGCCAGGGACTGGTCGTACTCGCGGTACAGCAAATCGAATGCCGACACTACCGGCGCGCGTACGATCTGCTCGTCCTGCGTGTAATAGCTGATGTAGCGGATCAGGGCGGCGATGTGGCCATTGTTGTCGGTGAACACCTCATCGCCGGTCACCAGGGTGAAGCGATGTTTGGCCCGCGACACTGCCACATTGATCATGCGTGGATCGTCGACGAAATCCAGACGTCTTCGCGCTTGGTTGTAGCGCTTCTTGTCCAGCACGGTGGAGAAGACGATCTCGTCGCACTCCCGCCCCTGAAACTTGTGCACGGTGTCCTTGACGAAATCCGCCGGTAGGCGCGTGCCGGAGAGGTTGACCTGTGCCCGGAACGGGGCGATGTAACCGCGGCCTTCGCCGTCCATTCCGAAGGGCTGCCCCTCGTCCTCAAGCACCTTGAGCAGGGAGTCCAACTCCCGAAGGTTGGTGTTCTGCCGTGCGTGGTTGCCCTTGGCCGTCACCACCAGACGCAGGGGAGCTTCGCCCTTGTCCTCGGTCATCGGCACCAGTGTGTTGTCGTAGAACTGCTGGTTGCAGAACTGGATGATCCTGGGGTGGCAACGGTAATGCTCTTTCAGCAGGGTCCTGGGCAGCGCGTCCTGGAAAACGGCGATGCACGAATCCAGTAGGCTGTAATGCTCGCAATCGTAGGCCTCGGCAGGCGCCTGAAGTCCCAGTGTCACGGGGATGTGCGGTAACTGGCGGTTGTCTCCAACAACGATCAGGTTCTTTGCGCAGCCCAGTGGCAGGATGCCCGGCACGATGTCCTGCAAAGAGGCTTCGTCGATGATCACGTAGTCGAGGATCGCCCCCGGCGCGATCGAATTGACGATGGAGTGCGTGCCGCTGCCCAGGATAGGGAAGCGCTGCACGAAGGCATCGAAATGCCTGCAGTAAGTTTTGACATCAAAGCTGTCCGACGGCGGTACCTGAAGATGCAGATGCTGCTTCAGATGGTGCATCGACGCTGTTGTCAGTTCTTTCAGCAGAGCCGTGAAATTCGCGCGCGCCAACGATTCACGGCACGCCCGCAGCTCCGCTTCCTTGTCCCGTAGCGACTTGTCGTAGTAATGCATCTGCAGTGCATGGAAAACGGCCATGCGCGCCTCGCCCTCGGCGAATGGCTTGGTGCGAAAGATTCTGAATTTGAACAGTAGCTCGATGCGGTCTTTGAGATGAATGCGCTGCTCGCCGAGGTAAGCCAGATAGGCCATGAGATCCGCAGTCTTGTGCGGTGTCAGCCCGTACTTATCGAGCGAGCCTGTGGCCTGCACATCGCTTTCTGCCTGCCACTGCTGCAGGTAGCGCCGCTCGATGACCAGCTCGTCCAGCTCGATTTGCAGTTGTGCCGCCCTGTTGTGGTCTTGCAGGTGCTGCTTCAAACGGGTCAGCAAGGCCTGGATCTCATCCAGGGAGGGTGCCGGCTCGGGCGCGCTTGATGGCCACGCAGGCAGGTCGGCGAAGAAGGCCTTACGTTTGTCCTGGTTGCCAAGCTTGGCGACCAAGTGGCCCAAGCCATATTTCTCCAGCTTTTCGTAGACGTTTTCCACGGCAGCATTGTTGTTGGACAGCACCGCTACCGTCTGCCCACGTAACAGAATATTGGCGAGGATGTTGAGGATCGTCTGGGTTTTGCCGGTCCCTGGCGGGCCTTCGATCACGCTGATTTGCGCGCTGAACGCCCGCTCCACCGCCTGAAGCTGACTCTCGTTAAGCCCGAACGGATAGATGAGCCCCTGACCCAGCGCCAGCGTGCCGTTGCGCCCCGTACAATAGGCTTGCAAGGCAGTGCCAGCAATGGCGGGCAGTTTTCCGAGCTGGCGCACCACATTGTCGGCAATTTCACGATCAGTCTTCGACTCAGCGTGATCCTGTCGGGCATTCGCCACGGTAGTGAAATAGCGGAAGACCGGCGTGTCCTTGATCGATGTCGGGGCGGTAAAGCCGATGCCGTCCATCTTGTAGACATAGGGCTTTTCGGCGCCCGGGTAGTGCACGACGGCATATCGCTCGCCGTAAATCGTAGCTTTGGCAATGGGCGTGGCGATCGTGCTGCCGGGCTTGTGCAGCAATACATTGGTCAACTCGCGGGTGGGCGAAACTTGGCAGTTACTGAGCGGGCGGATGTATTTTTTCTTGGAGGGGAAGTGACAGGTCAGTTCCAGGGTTTCGTACTTGTCGCTCCAGCGAATCGCCCAGTCGCTGATTTTTGCGGTCTTGTCCTCACCATCCACCTGAACCGAAACCATATTCCTTATCCCTATGCACATGACATCCGGCTTCGCCTCGCGCCGAATGCTACTTTCTCCAAGAGGAGTCATATTGCCATCATTACGTGCAGGGTCGATAGCCGGTTCATGCGTTTAGTCATCTTCCGTGCTTCTCGTCGAGAGCAGCTCATCGCAAACGGCAGCAATCGACTGTGAATTCAACCGGTCGATGCAACACAACTAAATTCTGTGTAAGCAGAAGGAGTGTTGCAGATGAAGCAGAGACCTCGGATCTATTACACCGAAAGCCAGAAAAAACTGATGTGGGATCACTGGCAAAAAGGCGACTCTCTTCAGCACATCGCCCAACTATTTGATCGAAACCACTCATCGATACAGCGCATCTTGGCGGAGACCGGGGGCATCAGACCCGCTGTACGGCGCAGGTCCAGATTGGCCCTGACGTTGGCTGAACGCGAAGATATTTCGCGTGCAGTGGTGGCAGGTAACTCGATCCGTTCCATAGCCGCGCTTCTAGGGCGAGCAGCCTCTACGATCAGTCGTGAGATCAGACGCAACGGTGGCCAAGGCAGCTATCGGGCTAATCGAGCTGATCAGTCTGCCTGGGATCGCGCCCATCGACCCAAGGTCTGCAAGCTTGTTGAGAACCGAGCGGTGACGCAAATTGTTGCAGACAAGCTTCAACTGCAGTGGTCACCGGAACAAATTGCCGGCTGGCTGAAACGCACCTACCCGGACGATACGAGCTATCAGGTGTCACACGAGACGATCTATCGCACCCTCTTCATACAGGCTCGCGGGGCTCTGAAGAAGGAGTTGCTTGAGCATTTACGGCGAACGCGAGCCATGCGTCGCTCGCGCCATCACACGCAGAAGAAAGAAAATCACGGTCGAATCACAGACGCGGTATCGATCCGCGAACGCCCGGCCGCGGCTCAGGATCGGGCGGTACCAGGTCAATGGGAAGGTGACCTGCTGTGCGGTAGCAGGAACATCCAAATTGCCACTCTTGTGGAGCGTCATACACGTTACGTAATGCTGGTGAAGTTGGCTGGTAAGGATACCGAGACGGTCATCAGCGCCCTGATCGAAAACGCCCGCGAACTTCCCGAGGGACTCTACCAATCGCTGACGTGGGATCGCGGCAAAGAGATGGCTGACCATAAGCGCTTTACGGTGGCTACCGACATCAAGGTCTACTTCTGCGACCCTCATCGCCCCTGGCAACGGGGATCGAATGAGAACACCAACGGGTTGTTAAGGCAGTACTTCCCGAAAGGGACCGACCTTGCGGAGCACTCGCAAGCCACGCTCAATGAAGTGGCAAGGCAGCTGAACAGCCGCCCCCGGAAAACACTAAACTACGAAACGCCCACTGAACGATTTAGCCAATCTGTTGCATCGACCGGTTGAATCCACAATCCAGAGCGGTCATTCATGTAGGTCAGCTAACGGCCAAAAGCGGTCAAAAACAATCATCCAACAATGTCGTCCCGGTCAACAGCTTCGGAGTGCTTAGCTACGCTCTAGGGCGTATATGCCATGACCAGCGTTGAAGTCGTAGCGTATCCGTTGAAGAGCGGATGCGTGCGCCGCGATCGCTGTATGGCGCGTTTTTATTCAATCTGTGTCTAACATTCTCCTATTGACCGCCCTACCATCGGCCGCTCCGTCCAGGTGCATACGATGAAAGATATTCCCGGCAACATCGATTTTTCAGGCTTGACGGCCCGTCGGCTAGGGCCAAATGACCGTGAGATCATTTGTGTGCACCGTGAAACGATGTTCCTTGAGGCGGGAGGAGACCCATCGGAGTTGCGGGTGATGACTGAGCACTTCCGGCCCTGGTTGCACCAGCGCCTATTCGATGGCCGCTACTACGGTTTTGCGCTGATGGACACGGGGCAGCCTGTGGCGGCGATAGGTCTGATGAATATCGACTGGCCACCTCATCCGTCCCATCCGGCCTTAGACCAGCGCGGCTATGTGCTAAATGTTTTCGTCGAACCTGCTTACCGGCGCCGGGGCCTGGCTTCAACCCTGATGAAGTTGGCTGAAGCCGAATTTGCGCAACGCGGAATGAGTTTTGCCGTGCTACACGCGACCAAGGCCGGCAAGCCGGTGTATGAAGGACTGGGCTGGGCGAATACATCTGAGATGGCAAAAACCGTTTCGTGATTTGACTGCCTATCTAGGAGCCTGGTCGCCGATTCTAGCTGTTGATGAAAGGCTGCTTTGGGTCGTTAGCTGCCGGTCGTGGGTGACTGCTTTCGACCCAGAGCTGCCGGTGTATGGCATCCAGGTGGGAGCGGGCTTGCCCCGCGATCCGGGCCATGGGCATTGTCTATCACGCGGCCATGACCCTATCGCGGGACAAGCCCGCTCCCACCGTCTAATCGCCGTTCGAGCGGACGATCCCCCTACTCAGCGATAACCCGATACCGCGCCAGGTTCAGCGCAACCAGCAACGCCACCATCGCCATCAGCGCCCCTGCCAGAAACCCGCCGCTGTAACCGGCCTGCGCGGTCAACCCCAGCAACAGCGAGGACGACAGCATCTCGCCCAGGTCGCGGGTGCTTTGCACGGCGGTCATGTCGGTGCCGGCCTGGTCGCTTTGCCCGGCAAACGCCATCGATGCGGTCATGATCGCCACCGAGCTAGCGCCGGTGGCAAACGAGCCCAGCCCTACCGCCAGCCAGATCAACCCGACCTGGGTCGCCACTACCCCGCTGGCCTGCAGCAGCCAGACCAGTGCGGCCACCCCGGCCATGGCCACCGCCAGCATGAACGCCGGCCACAAGCCCAGCACGCGGATCAGCCAGGCACCACCGCCGCAACCCAGGACGATGGTCACCACCCCGCCGCTCATGCCCAGTTGGCCGATGGCCTGCAAGGACCAGCCGGCATCGTTGAGGAACAGTTTCGACAAGCCGAACCCGGAGACCGCAGTCATGGCCGAGAGCAACGCCAGCACCACCAGCGACACGGCCTTGGGCCGTTTGATAAAGCGCAGCAGGCTCGCGTGCGCTACGTCCGGCTGTTTTTTCTTCGCGGGTGCTACGTGCAGCCAGCCTACGCAGCACAGGCTCGCCAACGGCACCAGCGCCAACAGGCCAAAGGCCGTGGTTTGCCCGAAGTGGCCACTGAGCAACAGCGCCCCGGCACCACCGACGAAGAAGCCGAACATGGTACCGCCGACCTGGATCGCGTTGATCCGCGCCAGCATGTTCTCACTGAAATACTCGGCGGCCATGCCGTCGGTGGCGATGTCCTGGGTGGCGCTGGCGAACGAGGCAAGGATCAGCAGGCCCACGGCCCAGCCTGCGGTGTCGACACTCAGGCCAATGCTCGCCAGGGTCACCAGGCACAGCAGCACCAGGATCTGCATCGGCATGATCCAGCTGCGCCGCCGCCCCAGGCGCGGGCTCCAGAGGTTGTCCACTTGCGGTGCCCAGATGAATTTCACCACCCACGGCAGGCCCACCAGCGGCAGGAAGGCCAGGGCATCAAGTGCAGCACCGTCGTGGCGCAACAGCGTGGGCAAGGCATCCATGGCGATGCCGAAGCAAATGCCCTGGGAGAGGTACAACAGGGCGAACGTCAGCACCATGCGCCAATGTTTCAACAGATCCAGCATTTGAGTCTCCAATCAAACAGCGTTGGCGTCGGCAGCCCGTGCCGTACGCGTAAAAAGAGTCAGGCGGCGCACCGCCCACAGGGCACTGGCGCCACCGAGCAGCAGCACCAGGTCGATCGGCCAGACGACCAGGTTGGCGTGCACCAGGCTGCCAGCCAGGTGCAAGGCGCCGGCGCTCAGGTAAGCCAGGCCGGCCACGCTCAACAGCAGGCGCAACGGTTGCCGCTGGGGCGGCATGAGCGCCGCCAGCAGCAGGCTGGCGGTCCAGCTGCCCCAGAAGCACCCCGGCAGCACGCTGGGCGGCAACAGCCCCAGATTGGCCAGCGCTCCGGCGCACAGCAGTACAGCGCTGGCAGCCAGCAGCCCGCCGCCGCCACCGACGACCATTCGCAGCAGCACTTGCCAACCCGCGCCTGCCTTGAGCCGCCGGCGCTCCAGCCACAGGTACAGGCCGCTGAGGACCAGCACCGCCGCCGCCAATGCCATGCCGAAATGCACCGCGCGCAACAGCGGCCCCGCGTGGGGCAGCCAGCGATAGTCGGCAAAGTGCAGCGGCTGCACCGCAATGAACGCCTGCAACCAGAACCCACGCCCACTCGCGCTGCTGGTGCCCAGGGGCTGGCCGTCATCGCCGCGGTAGGCATGCCGCTCGAACACGGCGGTACTGGGCAGCCCCTGCTCGATGCCGGCCACTTCCACCCAGGCCCCGGGTTCACCCCAGCGATGCAGCGTGACGCTCTGGGCGGCAAAGCCTGGGTGCGCCGCCGCGTCGTTGTGCAGCAGTTGATCGAGATCGAGCGCCTGGGTCGTGGCGGCCTGCGGCTCGACCTGCGGCGGGGCGCCGAGCAACTGCATGAACGCTTGCTGCGGGGCCCCGGGAAACGCCTGCCCAGCCAGGGCCACCGTGCCGAGGGCGCCGAGGCCGGACAGCGCCCCGGTGACCCCGAACAACAGCAGCCACGGCCCGGCCCAGCGGCCGATCAGGCTGTGCAGGTCATGGGCCAGCACCCGCAGGCCGCGGTCGCGGCGCAAGCGCTTGAGGTCCTGCAAACGCCCGCTGTGCAGCGCGCTGCCCGCCCAGATCATCAGCAACAACACCACGCCCAGCAGGCTGATCAGGATCCGCCCGGGGAACCCGCTAAACAGGCTCTTGTGCAGCTTGAAGAGGATGTCGGCTGCATTTACCGGCGCCAACTCCCGGCCAGTGGCCGGGTCCAGTTCCAGAGTGCACTGGTTGGCTGAAGCGCATAGTTCAACCACCGCACGCTGACCATCGGGCAAGCGGATGTGCAACGCCTCCGGCGCCAGGCCATGCCGGCTCGCCACCTCCAGCCACTGCGTCAGGGGCAGTGTTGGCCCTGGTGCCAAGGCTGCCGGGCCGCGAAACCAGGTGCGCAAGTCTTCATGGGCCATGCTCCAGGCCCCGCTGAGCAGAATCACGAACAGCAGCAGGCCAAACACGCCTCCAGCGCCGGAATGCACGCGCTGCACCAGCGCCCGCGGTGCCCCCATCATGTCCGGGTCCCTTCCCACAACAGCCATGGGGTGAACAGCAACAGCCAGACGCCGGAGCGATAGACCACACGCTGGCGATCTGGCGCCAGTAGCGCCCACAGCAGCACCGTCACGAGAAAGCCCAAGCCGAGAAAAATCCCGGCGTAGAGCCGCTCAAGCCCGCCGCCCCAGGGATAGTGCCGGGCCAGCAGCACCGCCAGTTGCAGGCTGCTCAGCACACTGCCGGCCAGTGCAAGACAGATGCGCAGTGGCCATGGCCCGAGGCCGGGGGTTGCCATCAGAACGTGCCTCGCAGGGTCATGTTGAGGCTGCGCGGCTCACCGTAGCGGTTGTTCCAGTTGGGGGTGGACAGGCTCTGGTAGTACTTGCGGTCGGCCAGGTTGTTGCCATTGAGCGAGGCCGTCCAGTGCTCGTCGATGCGATAGGCAACCCGCGCGTTGAGCAACGCATAACCGCCCTGCTCCATCGACACGGCGCCCGATTGCGCAGAGAAATCACTTTGCGCCTGCACCCCGGCACCAACACTCCAGCGCCGGTCCTGCCACGGCAGCTCGTACTGGCTCCAGAGTCGCAGCATGTGCCGGGGAGTGAACTCGGCATAGCGGTCGCCCGAAGTGCTGCGGGTGTCTTTAAGGTACTCGGTGGTGGTGTAGGTATAGCCGGCGAACAGGCTCCAGTCCGGGGTGATGTAGCCGGTACTTTCCAGCTCGAAGCCCTGGCTGCGCACCTTGCCGCCGCTGATGTAATAGGTGTTTGGCCCGGCACCTGGGTGTTCGGGGTCAACCTGCGGATTGTTTTCCAGGTCGATGCGAAACGCTGCCAGGGAAACGTTCAGGCGCCCCTCCAGCAACTCGCCCTTGATCCCGGTCTCATAGGTCTTGCCTTCCACCGGCTTGAGCAGTTCACCGCTCCAGGTCTGCCCGGTCTGCGGCTGGAAGACTTCGGCATAGCTGGCGTACCACGACCAGTCCTGGGCGAAGTCCCAGATCAGCCCGCCGTAGGGGGTGATCTCGCGCCCGGGTTTGAAGTGATCGCCCGGCGCGTCCTGGTCCCACCAGCTGGCCCGGGCGCCGACCACCAGGGTCAGCGGATCGAGCAGCTTGAAACGGGTCAGCGCGTAGACGCCCTTGGACGTGGTCGTGGTCGAGCCCGGCGAGGTATAGCCGCCGATACCCGGCTTGGGCACGCTGTGCGGGTCCCAGCGATAGACGTTCACCGGCACGTTCAGCGGCGTGGTGAAGTTCGCCATGCGCTGTTCGGTTTCACCCTGGCTGTAGTTGCTGCCCAGCAGCAACTCATGGCTGCGGCCGAACAACGTAAACGGCCCGTTGAGCGATGCATCAACGCTCTTCTGGGTACTCTCGAACTTGTATGCGGCGCCCATCAGATGCCCGCCGTCGCCGGTAAGCGGATCGATTGCACCAAAGGCCCCGGCATAGCGCAGGCTGGAATCAGCGTCCTGGTACTCGGCAGCGATTTTGGCTTTCCAGTCGTGGTCCAGTTGCTGTTCCAGCGAGCCGAACACCCGGCGCGTGGTCCACTTGAAGCGATCCCAGTCGACATCCAGGTAAGTGGAGCGCGGCAGGTTCAGGCTCGACCCATCCTTGGCCATCGGCACGCCGGCCATGTTGGTCACCGAATCGATGGTCTGGTACTGCGCGCCCAGGGTCAGCAGGGTGTCCGGGCTCAGGTCGAATTCGCTGATGCCGTAGAGCAGCTGGGTGTCCTGCTTGCCGATATCGTAGAAGTAGTCACGGTCCTCGTAGGCCGCAACCATCCGCCCACGCACATTGCCGGAGTCGGTCAACGGCCCGCCGACGTCGATCTCGCCGCGGTAACGGTCCCAGCTACCGCCACTCAAGGTAGTGCTGGCGGCAAAGTCCTTTTGCGGGCGCTTGCGCACCAGGTTGACGGTGGCTGCCGGGTTGCCACTGCCATGCAGCAGGCCGTTGGAGCCGCGCAGGATCTCGACCCGTTCATACACCGCCATGTCTTGCGGTGAACTGGCGGTGTCGCCGAGCAAGGCCGGCACCCCATCGAGCTCGAAGGAGTTGATCTTGAAGCCGCGCACGTAATAGGCGGTGGTCAGCAACTGGAACGGCTGCACAGTGACCCCGGTGGCCTGCTGCATCACTTCATCGAGGCTGAACAGGTTCTGTTGCTCGATACGCTCGTGGTCGATCACGCTCACCGATTGCGGGGTCTCGCGCAACTTGAGCGGCATCTTGCCAATGGTGGTGACGCCGGGTGCGGTCACGCTACTTGCGCTGTCCTTGCCGGTGATCTCGATGTTGCCCAGCTGCAGCGCCCCGCTGCCACTCTCTGCAGCAATGGCCAGCGCCAGGGGATTCAAGCCCAGCACCAGCACCATCCCCAGATGCGCCCGGCGATGCTGGCCACCCCGTCCTGCCTTTGCGACTCCCAGATGTAACATTGCCCCGCCCCATTTCGATAATAATTCTCATTAGTATCCTTCAAACGAGTGGGCGAACTTTTCGATTTAGTGACTTTTTCAATTGATGCCCGGCACCAATGCCCTTAGCCGTCGACACGCTGCTGCTCGACGAACTGCGCATACCAAGGGTGGGTGGCGAGCAACTGTTCGTGGCTGCCGCAGCCGCTCAAGCGTCCGGCCTCAAGCACCAGGATCTGATCGGCGTCACGCACCAGCGCCGGGTTGTGCGACACCAGCACCAGTGTGCGCCGGCCACGCAACGCCCGCAGGCTGCGATTGACCCGCGCCTCGCTGCGCGCATCGAGGCTGGCGGTGGGTTCGTCGAGCAACACGATCGGCGCTTCGGACAGCAGCGCCCGCGCCAGGCCCACTCGCTGGCGCTGACCACCCGACAGCAAGGCACCGCCCGGGCCGACTTCGCTGTGCCAGCCATCCGCCAGGCTGGCGAGCACCTCATCCAGCGCAGCCGCTTCGGCGGCCTGCTGCAGTTGCGCCGGTGTCGCCTGTGGCCGCGCCATGCTGACATTCCACAGCAGGCTGCCGGCGAACAGGCCGCTGTCCTGGAACACCTGGGTCAGCTGCGCGGCGAGGGTCTGCTCGCTCAACTGGCGGATGTCCACCTGGCCCAGGCGCACTTCGCCGGCCTGGGCATCCATCCCGCGGCCAAGCAAGGCCAGCAGCGTGCTTTTACCGGCCCCCGAAGGCCCGACAATAGCCGTGAAAGTGCCGGGCGCGCAGTGCAGGTCGAGGTCCTTGAGCAGGTGCTCGCCGTGTTCGCCGTAGCTGTTCAGACCCTGGCCCTGAAGGCTGGCATCCCGTGGTTGCAGGCCGGGTTGCGGGCTGAACAGTGTTGGTTCGCCCAGCACCCCCAGCACCTGCGCCAAGGCCTGCCAGGCCATGCGCAAGGCCTGGTCCAGTTGCGCCAGCTGCGACAGCGGCTCGACAAAGCGCACCAGCAAGACCAGCACTGCCACCAGCAGCGCCCCCGGCAAGTGCCCGGCAGCCACCGCCAGCACCCCGCCGGCGAGCACCGCCGAAAACACCAGTTGCACTGCGCTGGCAAAGCCCAGGCTGGCGGGCAGTGCCCGGCGATTGAGCGAACGGGTCGCCTGATGTTGTTGCTGCAGGGACTCGCGCAGGGCTACCTGGCCCTGACTGGCATCAGCACTGCTGCGCATCAGCGGCTGCTGCTCGGCGAAGGCTTGCAGCAGTTGCCCGGCGTGACGATCCACCGCCTGGCGCTGTTGCTCCAGCTCCAGGCTGCGCCGCCCGGCCCAGCGCAGCAGGCCGAACAACGGCAGGTAGGCCAGCGCCAGCAGCAGCGCCAGCCGAGGCGCGATGGCGAACAGGCCGAGGACCACCACCGTCGGCGTGACCAACGCGGTTATCAAGGGCGCCAACAGGTGCGCCGGGATACTCATGCTATTGAACACCGGCCCGCGAACCAGGTCCTCAAGATGACGTTGCCGGCCCAGCGGCAGCCGTGGCAAATGCGCCAGCAGACGCGACACCAGCCCCGCCGCCAGCCCCGCCCCGGCCAGGTAACCGCGACGCTGGGCGATGTAGCTGACCAGGGCGTGCAGCAGCGTCAGGCCGAGCAATAGCCACACAGGCTGCAGCACATCAGGAGCCGCAGGGTCGAACCAGGCCAGCATCAGCGGCACCAGTGCCAGCCCGGCCAGGCCATCGAGCACGGCGGCCAGCACCATCCAGATCAAGGCCCCGCGCAGGGTTTGCCAGGTGCGCAGTGGCAGTTGGCGCAGGGACGAAAAAACGCTCATGACACAGGCTCCATTTGATCGGCGCTCGACATTTGTTCACGCCACAACTGACGGTAAAGGCCGTCCGTGGCCAGCAACTGCTGGTGACAGCCGCGCTGCACAATCCGGCCTTCGTTCAGCACCAGGATCTGCTCGGCATGGCAGATGCTCTGCAACCGGTGGGCAACGATCAGCCGGGTACGCCCGGCCGCCCCCTCATGCAAGGCAGTGCGCAAGGCCCGCTCGGTTTGCGGATCGGTCGCCGAGGTCGGCTCGTCCAAGAGCATGATCGGCGCGCTCGAGAGCAGCGCGCGGGCGATGGCCAGGCGTTGCAGCTCGCCGCCAGAGAGCCTTACGTCGTCACCAGCGATGCTCGCGTAGCCCTTGGGCAAGGCCATGATCCGGCTGTCCAGGCACGCCGCCCGCGCGGCCTGGCGAATCTGCGCCAGGCTCGCGTCGGGCTGGTACAGGGCGATGTTCTGCGCCAGGGACAAACGCAGCGCGCCGGCGTGCTGGAACACCAGGGCCAGATGACGTTGCAGTTGCTGGCTGGCGACCTGGCGAACATCCACCCCGCCCACCAGCACCTGCCCGCTGTCGACGTCCATGAACCGTGCAATCAACCCGGCCAGGGTGCTTTTGCCCGCGCCCGACGGCCCCACCAGCGCCGTGGTGGTGCCCGGTTCCAGGCGCAGGTTGATCGCCGCCAGCACCGGGACCGAGCCATGGGCGAAGTACACCTCACGCATTTCCACGCTGGCGTCCCTGGGCACTTGCGGCGCGTCGGGTTCGGCCAACGGCGGCGTACTCAACACCGCCTGCAGTCGCTGCGCGCTAACCCGCGCACTGTTGAGGGCATCGAGGCCATGCCCCATCGCCAACACTGGCGCGGCCATGGCCCGTACCAGCAACAGGAAGGCGCACAACTGCGCCGCGCCCACCTCGGCCAGTCCCGCCAGCAAAGCCCCGAGCACCACCCAGGCCAGCAGCCAGGGTGCGCCGAGCAGCACCTGGATCAGCGCAGCGAGATGACCGGCGCGGCTCACCCAGTGGCTGAAGCGTTGGTCGAATTGGTGCACCGCCTGTTGCAGGCTGCGGTGGATGCCAGCGCCCGGAAACTGGCGCACCAGTCCCAGGTTCGCGGCAAACTGGCTGTAGGCGCTGAACAACTGCTGGATCGCAGCATTACGCCGTTCGACATCTTCGCGGTAATGCGCCGAGCCCAGCCGCCAGTAACCCAGCACTCCCAACCCCAGTGGTAGCAGGCACCAGAGCGCCAAACCGCTGTCGCTCCACAGCAGGTAGCTCAGGGTGGCCAGAGGAATCAGCAGCAGGTTGACCAGATCGGTCGGGGCATGGCCGACCAGTTGGTGCAGCGCCCGCACATCCTGTTCGGCATAACGGGTGACGCCGTCGGCCCCCAGCCGCGCGAACCAGCCCAGGGGCAAGCGTTGCAGATGCTCGGCCAGGCGCACCCGCAAGCGGTTGCACAGGTCGGCATCCACGCTGTGGGTGAGGTGCAGTGCCAGGGTCTGACCACACAGCCACAGGGCCGAGCCGAACACCGCCAGCAGCACCCAGCCCATCACCCCAGGCGCCAACGGCGGCGCCTGGTGCAGGCCGTCGGTCAGATGCACCAGGGCTATCAACGGCACCAGCGAACTGATCCCGGCGATGGCCTGCACTGCCACCGCTAGCCACAAGCGCGCGCGAAAAGGCTGCAACAATGCCCGCAATTCGGGCCCCAGAAAGTTCATCGGCAACCCTCCAGGGCCTGCGCCAGGCTTGCCGCCGGCAGCGCCTGGGGTGGCGTTTCGGGAAAGCCGATGGCCGCTGTCACCTGCTGCCAGAGCCCGACCACTTCCAGGCTGCGCTGTTGCCGACGCACCAGGCCGACGCCGTCGAGCAACGGTTGCAGGGCACTGGCCGCCGCCTGTGGCCAGACCTGGCGATAGACCTGCCCCCAATCGGTGGCGGCGTCCTGCAGCACTTCGACACACGGCAAGGCGGCGCCAGTCAGATCGAACAACCCGTGCACATCCTCGCTCGGCGCACGTACCGCCGGCATCCACAGCAGCGGCCCATGGGGCGAGGCCAGCAGCAGAGTGCCGCTGTCGGTGGCGAGGCTGATGCGCTGGAGCATCTGCATGCGCCCGTCATCGGCCGCCGCCAGTTCGTTGAGCACGCGTAACGACACCGGCACCTCAGCCATGACCAGGCTGATATCGCGCCACGGCGACAGCGCCGGCGCCAGATTGTCCAGCGACCACGGCCCCACCGACTCCAGTAGCGCCGCCAGCAAATCCAGGGTCGCGTAGCTGACCTGCACCGCGCAGTTGGCCTCGATGTGGCGAATCCCCTGCTGGCGATGCAACTGCCGGCCGAGCTCGATAAAGCGCGCCACCCACGGCAATTGCGGATAGAAGCTGTTGAGCAGGCAACGCCGCTGCAAGCGCGCCGCAGTACGCAACAGCTCGTGCAACTCCTGGGGCAACAGCGGGTGTTCGATCAGCACATCCATGCCACGCGCCATCAACGCTTGCGCCAGGGCCGGGCCCTGCTCGCCGCGTGCCGCGCCGCCCACCGCCACGCAGGCCAGGCGGGTGTCGTCGGGCACCTGTTCGAGGGCGTCGAAACACGGCACCTGCAGGTGCCGGGCCAGGGCCTGTGAGCGGCGACTGCCCTGCCCCAGCACCCCCATCAGTTCGAGGTTGTCGGCGGCAGCGACACCGGCGGCATAGAACTGGCCGAAGCGCGAGCCCACCACCAGGGTTTTGACGGGGTTGTTCATGGACGGTGTTCCTCCAGCAAGTGACGACTGAGCCCGGCGCTCAGGCAATCGAAGTGATTGCCGCGCAGGGTCTGCACGGTGAGCGGCGCCAGCGATGCCGCCTGCCACCAGGCCTGCAGGCTGGCCTGGTGATTGGCGATCAAGGGGTTGCTGACGCTCGGCACGAACAGGCGCACGGCGCCGACATAAGGCGCGCTGTCGCTGTAGTGACTGGCCCGCACCGAATGGGCGAACACCCGGTACAGCTGCTCATCGGCGATGCCACGGGCGGCGGCCAGCACCCGGGACTTGAGCTGCGCTGCGTCGAAATGTGGCAAGACTCCACTCAGGCTGCCCGCGGCCAGGTGCTGCGGCGAATCCTTAAGCCCCTGGGCCAGTGCGGCGTGCAGTTGTTCGGCAGACGGCAAGCCCAGCGCCTGCGCATCCAGGCCAAGGGTGGCGGCGAAGCTGTAGAGAATCAGCAGCTCATCGTCCACCCGATAGGGAATGCGGTAGCTGGAGACAATGTCCACCTGGCGCACCTCGGCCCCCAGTTGCAGCAATGCCTTGGCCAGTTCCAGGGTCACCAGCCCGCCGGAGCAGTAGCCCAGCAGGTCGAAGCTGCGCCGGCCGCTGTCCCACAAGGCCTGGGCATAGCGTTTGCCGAGGGTCGCATTCACGTGTTGCGCAGGCAGGCGCAGGTAGCCCTCGCTGTCGTGCACCGCGAGCCCCAGCAGCGGGCCGCTGCCCGCCAGTTCCGCGATCAACCCGCGATAAGGCAGCAACGTGCCGAGGCCCTCATGCACCAGCACCCGGGCAACGCCCTCGCCAGCGGCCAGTTCGCGCAGGGCATCCAGCCGCACGCGCCCGGTCAACGGCGCTCGGGTCGTATCCAGGGCGGGCGTTGCCGGTTGTTCCGGGGCCGGCGCCTCAGTGCACGATTCGCTGCGCAGGCGCTGCGCCAGGCCGGCCGGGGTCGGCTGGCTGAGGGCCCAGCGCAGCAGGCGGTCGAAGGGGTGCGCACGGGCCAGGGGTTCCTGTTCGCGCACGCCGGCGATCAATTGGGCGATCAGCAGCGAGTCACCTCCGGCGGCGAAGAAATCCTGCTCGGCCGACAGGTCGCTGCAGTCGAGCACTCGCTGCCAGTGACCGATCAGGCGCTGCACCAGCTCATCACCCACCTCGGCCCGTACCTGGCGCACCGGTTCCAATTGGCGCTGCTGCGCCTGCGTGGTCAGGGCGCGGCGGTCGATCTTGCCGTTGGCGGTCACCGGCAGGCGGTCCAGCACTCGCACCTGGGCCGGCACCATGTAACGCGGCACCCGCTCGGCAATAAACGTCAGCAAGGTCTGGGCAGGCAACAGTGGCCGGTCGGTTTTCATCCGCGCCACCAACAGGTCATAGCCCAGCACCGCCAGCACACTGGCCGGTGAAGCCAGGGCCTGGGCATGGTCCCCTGCTTCACCGTTGAGCCAATCCAGCCACTGTTGCCGGTGCACGAACAACTGCCCGTTGGCCACGCGCAAGTCCTCGGGCGTCTCCATCATCAGGCTTTGGCTGATACTGATTTCCCGGTGCTCGCGGGTCAGCTCCTGGATCACCAGCCAGGCATCGGCTTGCAACAACTGGCGCAGGCCGGCCAGCAGGCGTGGGGTATCGAGGGCATTGTTCAAGGCCCCGGAACTGAGCACAAGATCCAGCGAGCCTGCATGCAGGCCCTGCTCGCAGGCGGGCTTGTTCATGTCAAAGTGCATGAAGCGCACCCATGGGTACTCGGCAAAGCGTTCCCGTGCTGCATTGAGGAAGTAGCTGGAAACATCGGAGAACAGGTAGTCGATCTGCACACCGGCTGCCACCAACGGTGCCAGCGCCGGAATGACCGAGGCACTGGCCGCGCCAGTGCCAGCACCGACTTCAAGAATGCGCCAGCTACGCTGCCCTTCACGGGCAACAATCGCGCTCACCGCCTCGGCCATGGCCTGGTGCAGCACCTGTGCATGCAGGCCGCGGCTGTACATGGCTTCGGCAATATGCGCCGAACCTTGCGGGAACATCAGGCTCGCCGGGCTCAGCCGGCCGTCCAGTTGCTCGGCCAGGCGCATGGCGCTGCCCCGCAGGTAATCCACCAGTTCCACCGGCCAAAGCCCCGCCGGCGCCCGTTCAGCGAAGTGCGCCCAGGCTGCTGCTTGGTCGACCTCGCCCGGGTCCACGGCGCAGCGCCAGCCCGTGCCCTGGCGTTGCAGAAAGCCGCTGTCGGTCAACAGGGTCAGCCAATGGCGCAACAGGCGTTGCTGGCCTGGCTCCAGTTTCAGGGCCTGACACAGCGGGGCAAACTCTACGTCCTGCGCCAACGCCAGCAAACCACTGCCGGCCAGCCAGTGCAGCAGCGATACATCTGCCGCCCGGTCCAGCGCCGCCAGGGCGGCCTGAATTTCCTCACGGGGGCCGAAATCGGCCTGCTCCAGGGTGTCGCGCGCCTTGGCCACAACCCGGGCCAGTTCCTCGCCCACCCGCTGGGTATCGCTGGCCGAAGCCTGCAAGGTGACAAAGCTGCACAACGAACGCTCGTGGCGCTCGCCCAGCAGTACCGTGGTGCTGGCTGCAATCTGTGGATGGGCCAGCCAGCCGGCGTCGATTTCCGCCAGTTCGATGCGATGGCCACGGATCTTCACCTGATCGTCCTGGCGTCCGAGAAACTCGATCAGGCCGTCCTCATCCAGGTAACGTCCCAGGTCCCCGGTACGATACAGGCGCCGTCCGCTGGCATGGATGATGAAGCGTTCGGCGGTACGCTGCGGGTCTTCGGCGTAGCCGAGGGCCAGGCCAAGGCCACCGATATGAATCTCGCCGCGTACCCCCGGCGGGCATTGCCTGCCGAGGCTGTCGAGCACTTCCAGGGTCTGGCCGTTGAGGGCGCGGCCATAAGGGATGCTCGGCAAGGCCGTGTCGGCGGGACGGATGGGATGCTCTACCGACCAGATGGCCGCCTCGGTCGCGCCACCCAGGCTGAACAGCTGGCTGTCGGGCCAGCGCTGCCACCAGCGGGTCGGCAAGGTGGTGGGGATCCAGTCGCCGGACCACATCACGCAACGCGGCCCGGGAATCACAGCCGGCTCGGTCTCCAGGTAATCGATCAGCATCTGGCCCTGGGCCGGCACCGAGTTCCACAAGGTCACGCCGTGCTCACGCATCAGTTGCGCCCAGTGGGAGGGATCGGCGCCGCGTTCGGGGTCTGGCAGCACCACCTGCGCGCCGACCGCCGTAGCCCCGAAGAAGTCATACACCGACAGGTCGAAACTCAGCTCCGCCAGCCCCAGCACCCGGTCCTGGGCGTTGACGCCGTAGCGCTGGTTGATGTCGTCGAGGGTGTTGACCACCGCGCCATGGCTGAGCATCACGCCCTTGGGCGTACCGGTGGAGCCGGAGGTGTAGATGATGTAGGCCAGGTCACCGGCTTGCACCGCCAGCGGTTCGCGCGGCGGCCAGTGGCTGGCGGCGGCGAGGCTGTCGATGGCGATACGCGGCAGCTCAAGGCCCGCCGGCAAGGCCTCGGCCTCCAGGCTGATGACGGCGGCAATCCCGGCGTCACGCAAAATGGCTTCGCGGCGCAGGGCCGGTTGCCGGATATCAATGGGCACATAGGCGGCGCCCATCTGGTTGATACCCAGCACCGCCATCAGTTGCCAGGCGCTCTTGGGCAGCATCACCGCCACCCGCGCGCCGGGCGCTACCTCAAGCGCCTCCAGCGCCGCGCGTACGGCGTCGGCGTGCTGGGCAACCTGACGGTAGCTGTAGCGCCCGGCGCGGTCGCTGATCACCGGCGCGTCCGGGGTGCGCAGCGCCTGGCGGGCAAAGCCGCTGGCGATGTTGCGGTCCAGGGCCTTGTGCGCCGAGAGCCGCGGCGGCCGTTGTTGGGTCAACACGATGTTGCCGCGCACTTGCCACAGCTGCGCATCTGCGGACAGGCGCTGCAGCAGGTCGACATAAGCGTCGAACATCTGCGCGGCCATGCCTTGCGGCAGCACGCCGACGCGCACGTCCCAGCCGATCTGCAAACCACCGTACTGGTCGCTTACCTGGCAATCGATCCACACCTGGGGCGTCTGGCTGATCATGTAGCTCGGCGGCTGCAACAAGCGTCCGCAATCCCCCAGCAGGCGCTCGACGCTGCCAATGCCGCTGGTGAACACCACCGGCATCAGGTCGGCGCCACGCCCCTGGACCCGTGCCAGCTCGCGCAATACCTCGACCCCTGTAAAGCGGCTGTGATCCAGGTCATCGAACAACTGCGCGCCGATACGCCGCGCCCGCTGGACAAAGTTCGCGCCGCTGGCGCCGTGCACCGCCAGCAGGCTCAGGGCGGTGAAGTCGCCCAGCACCTGGCCCAGTTGCGGGTGCAGGTCCGGCCGGTTGAGTACGGTGAGGTTCAGGCAGAAATCGGCGCTCTGGCTCCAGCGCCCGATTACCTCGGCGAACGCCGCCAGGGTGACGCCCGCAGCGCTTAAGCCCTGGGCGCTGGCCAGGGCACAGAGGGCGTTCCACTGGGCCGCGCTCAATGCGCCATGGTGGTGCTCGAAGCGGCGCGAGGCGATCCCGGCGTCATCGCTCAGGGGCAGGTCCGGACGCCCGGGTAGGCTATCGAGGCGCGCCAGCCACCAGGCCTTGTCCCGTTGCCAGGCGGCGCTTTCACGCACCTCATGTTCATGCTGCAGGTAGTCGCGATAGGTCGCCTCCAGCACCGGCCAATGCCGCGTCGGCTCCAGGTAGCGCTGGGTCAGTTCCACCAGCAACAGTTGCAGGCTGGCGTAATCGAGCAAGGTGAAATCCACCGAACAATGCAGGATCGCCCGTTCCGCGCCCAGGCTCACTTCCGGCAACAGGATCGGCCATTGGTCGAGGGCATGGCAGGCATGATCCAGGCGCTCGCGCACCTGCTGCAGATGCGCTTCGAACGCCAGCGGCGAGGCCTGGCGCAGGTCATGCAGCGGCAAGCGTTGCCAGGGCACCTGGGCCTGCACGCACTGGCGGCTGTTGTCGTGCACCACCGCGCGCAACATCGGGTGGCGCTGTACCAGGGCGTTCCAGGCCTGGTTCAGTTGCTCGATGTCGACATTGGCCGGCCAGGGGTACTCGACGTACAGGTGGCAGGCGTTGCCGCCATAGTCGAACGCCGGGTTGCGCCCCAGCACATAGGCGCCCTGCACCGCGCTCAGGGCAAAAGGTTGCAGCGCCTGCCCGGGTTGCGAGCGCCACTGCGCGCGTGGCGACAGATGGACCATCAGTGCTTCACGCTGGGCGCGGATGCGCTCGGCCAGGGCCGGGTCCAGCGCCCCTTGCGGCGCGCGAAAACGCAGCTGGCCTTCAGTGGCCCAGAGTTCGATCTGGCGTTCACGACAGATGTGCAACAGGTCATCCAGGCTCATAGCACGCCCTCCTCAATGGCAGCACTGCTCGCCAGCAGCGCGGCCATGCCCGCCAATGTCGGCTGCAGGTAGAAATCACTCATGCGCAGGCTGACACCCATCTGCTCGCGCACGCTGGCCAACAGACGGGTAGCCAGCAGGCTGTCGCCACCCAGGCTGAAAAAGCTGCCTTGGGCATTGCGCACCGGGCGTCCCAGCACCGCCTCCCAGCACACGGCCAAAGGTTGCAATGCCGGGCTCAGCTCGCCCTCTTCGCTGCTGGCCGGCTGGCGGCGTTGCAACGCCTGAGTCATGCAGGCCTGCAGGCGGCTGCGGTCGATCTTGGCGTTGGCATTGAGCGCCAGACGCGGCAGGCACCAGAGGTGTTCGGGGCGCATCGCTTGCGGCAAGCGCTGTTGCAGCCAGTGCTGCAGGCTGTCGCCGGTCAAGGCGTCGGCCGCGGCCGTGGCGCTGACCAGCAGCATCGCCGGGTTCTGCCACAGGCAGTGCAGGTCGGCAAAGCCGCTGTGCCCGAGCATGCGCGCGATCTGCACGGCGTCGGCCAACACCGGTGTGCGGCTGTCGAGCAGTGCCGCGCTGACCAGGCGCAGCGGCGAATCGCGCAACAGCTCGGCCAGCAGCAGACGGCCGCCTGGCTTGAGCAGCGCCTGGGCCAGGTTCAGGCAGTCGGCGGGCTGGGCATAGCCGTGCAAGGCGGCGAAGCTGATCACCAGGTCGTATTGGCAGCAATGCTCAACGGGCAACAGGCTGTCCAGCAGCAGTTGGCTGGCAGCACCCTGGCGCTTGCCGGCGGTGGCAGCCAGCAGGCCGGGGCTGGTTTCGAACAGGGTCACTTGCAGGTCGCAGTGGCTCAGGTGATCGAGCCATTGCTCGAGCAACTGCCCGCCGCGCACATCCAGCACCGCGACCCTCAGCGGCCCGGCCTGGGCACTGCACTGCTGCTGCACAGCCTGGCTCATGGCATCCAGCAACTGGCGCCCGGCCGGCAGGTTGAGGGTCATGGCCTGGGGGGCCAACAACGGATCGAACAGCACCTGCGTGGCGCCGCCTTCGCTGCACAACAGCGACTGCAGCGCGCCGACCATGGCCTGCAGGTCGGCCTCCCGCCAGCCCAGTTGTGCCAATGCATCACCGAGGCTCAGCGACTCGGCGGGTTGCCCGCGCAACCACTGGCGCCAGGTGTCCAGCAGTGGCAGCGCCGGCAACGCTTGCCCGTGCAGCAGACGTTGCAGCAGTTCAGCGGTAACCCGGGCTTCAGCTTGCGGCGTGTCGTCCAGCAATGACCGGCCTTGCCATGCATCCGCGGCGACCTTGACCGGCGCTGCGTTCAGCACCAGCACCGCGCCGAGGCTGGCCACCGTCCCCGGCAATACCGCCGCGCAGGCGCTGTCGATCAGCGGATGGGCGCTCAGCGCTGCCTCGATTTCGCCCAGTTCGATACGTTGCCCGCGAACCTTCACCTGCTGGTCGATACGGCCGAGAAACTCGATAGTGCCGTCGCCCCAGAAGCGCCCGCGATCCCCGGTGTGGTACCAGCGCCCGCGCTCGTCGCTGCGAAAACGTTGCGCGGTCAGTTGCGGATCGTTGCGGTAGCCTCGCGCCAGGCTGCCACCGCCAATCAGCAATTGTCCCACCACCTGGTCGGGCACATCCCGACCGCTGTCATCGACCACCCGATAGGCCTGGCCGGCCAGGGGCTTGCCATAGGGGATCGAGGTCCAGTGGCCCGGCACTTCGTCGATGCAGTGCAGGTTCGACCAGATCCCGGCCTCGGTGGCGCCGCCCAGGCCATACACCCGGCACTGCGCCGTGGCCTGTCGGCGCAAGCGTGCGGCGAGGTCCAGGGCAATCCAGTCGCCCGACAGCAACACCGCCCGCAGGCTCTGGTAGTGACAGTCGCCCGCGGCAATGCCCAGGGCCATTTCCAGCAGCGCCGGCGCCGAGTTCCACAGGCTCACCCGGTGCTCGGCAATCAATTGCGCCCAGCGCGCCGCGTCGCGGGTTTCCTCGGGTTGCAGCAGCACCAGGCGGGCGCCCTGCCCCAGCACGCCGAACAGGTCGAACACCGACAGGTCGAAATCCAGCGCCGACACCGCCAGCAAGCAGTCATCGCGGTCGATCCCGAGCTCGGCCTGCAATGCGTCGATGGTATTCATTGCCGCGCCATGACTCACCTCGACCCCCTTGGGCACGCCGGTGGAGCCGGAGGTGTAGATCACATAGGCGCTGGCCTGCGGCGCCTGCACGCGTGGCGCAGCCAGGGGCGCGGACTGCTCCAGGCGCGCCAGGTCCAGCCAGCGCAACGACGGGCTATCAGGCGTAAGCGTCGGCGGCGCCTCGGCAATCACCAGGCTTATGCCCGCTGCCGACTCGATCAGGCTACGGCGCGCTGGCGGTTGCGCAGTATCGACGGGGACGTAGCAGCCACCGGCCGCCAGCACGCCGAACACCGCGACGATCTGCCCGAGCCCGCGCGGCAGGCAGACTTCCACCGCCTCGCCCTGGCGCATGCCGGCTTCCAGCAAGCCGGCGGCCACCCGTAGCGAACGCGTGGCCAGTTCACCGTAGGTGCAGCGTTGGGCGCCACAGATCAGCGCCAGATCTTCCGGCCGCTGCCCGCTGTGGCGGAAGAAATCTTCCAGCAAGCCACGCCCCGGGGCGAGCGCCGGGACGCTGTTCTGGCGCGCGCGCCGGGCCTGTTGCGCCAGCGGCAGGAGTACCGGTTGCGGCAGGCTCCAGTCGCTGTCGGCAAGGCGCTGCAGCAGCTCGATGTTGGCCTGGAACATCGCCTCGAGCACGCCGTCGGCGAACAGTTCACTGATGCTGTCCCAGGCCAGCAACAGGCCGTCTTCGACCCGGTACAGCTGGTGGTCGAGCCACACCTGCGGGGTTTGCGAGAGCATATCGTGCAGGTCGCCAAACACTTCGCGAAAGCTCGCCGGGACAAACCCCGACTCGCTCAGGTTGCTGGAAAACACCACCGGCGCCGAACGCGGATGGCCCTGGCGCCGGCCTTCGCGCAGCACTTCCAGTGCGGGAAACGCCGAGCGGTCGATGGTGCCATGGAGGCTGCGCTGGAACTGCCGCACCGCTTCGGCGAAGGGCAATTGCGGTGCGTCCTGACACTCCACCAGCAGCAAAGTGGTGAAGTCGGCTATTACCTGATCGATGCCGGGCTGATCATCGTGACGGTCGAACAACGGCACGTTGAGCAGGAAGTTCGACTGCCCGCTCCAGCGCGCCAACACCGCATTGAAGGCGGTGGCGAACACGCAGGACAAGGTCAGGCCGTGGCCGGTAGCCTGGCGCTGCAAGCGCTCGGCTTCCGCGCCGCTGAGGACAAACGCCTGGCGGCTGAAGCGCGGTTCGCGGATCGACTCGGGCGCGCAGGCCAGCGGCAGCGCCGGGCCATCGGGCAACTGCGCCAGGCGTTGGCACCAGTACTCGCGGTCACGGGCATAAGCTTCGGCGCGGCGTAGCTGACGGCGCTTCAGATAGTCGGCAAAGTGCAGGGCCGGCGGCGCCGGCAACAACGCTGGCGCCAGGTAGGCCTGGCCCAGGTCCGCCATCAACAGGCGCAGGCTTTCCACGTCGACCGCCAGCAGGTCGACACTCAGCCAGACCCGGTCACGGCCGTCGGGCATCTGCACCAGGCCCACCAGCATCACTTGCCCAGCCTCCACCGCCAGGCATTGGTGCGAGCGCCAGCGGCGCAGTTCGGCCCAGGCTGGTTGCGCCGCTTGTGGTGAATGTTGGCGCCAGTCCTGATGGTCAAACACTGGCTGTGTCGGCGACGCCAGGATGCGTTGGCGGCCCTCGTTGAAACTGGCCCGCAGCATCGGGTGCCGGGCCTGCACCAGGCTCACAGCGGCTTCAAGGCGTCGCGGTTCGATGCCCTGGCAGTCGAACTCGAGCCAAGCGTGACAACTGATATTGCCCAGCACTTCAGCGGCGCCACGGCCCAGCCAGTAGGCCTGTTGCACGGCACTGAGTTCGAAGCTCTCCTCGCCTGCTGATGCAGGTGCAACGGCAGGCGCCAGCGTAGGTTGCAAGGTTTGCCCGCGCAACAGCGCCAGCCAGGCAGCCACGCTCGGCTCGGCACTCAACTGGGCAAAATCGACCTGTAGCCCGTGGCTGCGCAGGCGCTCTTGCAGATACATCAGGCGAATCGAATCCAGCCCGCAGCCGAGCAGGTTTTCCTCGTCGCCCAGGCTGTCGATTTCATCCACGGTGGCACCCAGCAACTGGGCGAGGTGTTCGATCAGCCAGGGGCGCAGCGGGTTGGCCGGGGGGGTGTCTGCTGTTGTCAGCTCGCTCATGAAAAGCTTCCTGTGACCCTTGAAAATAAAATCTGCGCGGCTCACAAAGATGCAAGCCATTATCAAATGAGACTTTATCGCAAGCAGGTTTTCAGGAAGCGCTCAAGGCTTTAGATGCACAGGCCTTTTCATTCGATTCAGAGTCAGCGAGCCGTCAGCGGATCTCGCTGGGCGATACGCCGTAGCGTTTGCGAAAGGCAATGGAAAAATGCGCCGGGCTGTAACCCACGCCATAGGCGACGGTCGAGACGTTGCTCTCTTCATCGCTGAGCATGCGGTGCGCTTCACTCAGGCGATGTTCGTGCAGGTAGCCAAACACGCTGGTGCCAAACACCTTGCGAAACCCTGCGGTGAGTTTGCGTGGGCTCATGCCGACATGGGCGGCCAGGGCATTCAGGCTTGGCGGCTCCAGCAGCGAGCGCACCAGCCGATCGCGCGCCGCGTGCACGCGCTCGACATCCGATGAGGTGATGCGCAGCTTCTGTTCCGGCTGCGCGCGTTCGTCCAGCAGGAACTGCGCACTCAGGGCGGTCAATTCCAGGGCCTTGCCGCCCAGGTACAGCGAGCGGCTGGGGCCCTGCATCGGACAGGTGGCAATCTGCGTCGCCAGCGCCTGCATCGCCCGGGGCGCCGGGCGCACCATCATGTAGGGATCGCCCCCCCTGGCGGCCAGCAGCTTGCGCGGGGCCATGCCCAGGTGCCGGTCGAGAGACTCCAGGTCCAGCTGCACGATGGTGTAGCGCAGCGGCGTCGAGGTGCCGTAGATCTGCGAAGAGGTGAACTCGCCGTCATTGACGATGGTGCACAGGCTCGGGCCGCGGATCGATTGCTCGGCGTGCCCGGGGATCCGGCAGGACAACTCGCCACTCTGCACCAGGATCAGCTTGAGACCACGCTCCAGCGGGTCTTCGACCCAGGCCTCGCTCTCCGACCACAGGGTGCCGGTGACCAGGGTCATGTGCGGTTCCAGGTAGACCGTTCCGGGTTGGTTGCCCTTGGGGGCGGCCTGCTTCTCTGGGTGAGTTGGGGCGATGATCGTAATAGTCATTGGGTTTTCCCTTTTCCTGAGGCCATTACGTGGGGCCTGACCTGAAGTAACGGGAGGCTTGTAAGCCTTGAGCCTCCCTGTTTGAAGCCACTGCGCATTTCATCTAATGAAAAAGTCGCGGTACCGAAAGCCTTGGCGTTGAGATGCCCTCGGCAAAAGACAATGATAATAGATCTCATTTAGCCATTTGTAGCCAATTATTTCTGCAAATAGGAGATTCCATGTCATTGAGTACCTCCATCCCTGTGCCAGATGCCTCCGACGACGCCCCCGACTGGCCGGCCGCATTTGCCGAACGCTACCGCCAGGCCGGCTACTGGCAAGAGCAGACGTTCGCCCAGGCCCTCGACGCTGCCGCTGCCCGAAACCCTGCAGCAATCGCAATTACCGACGGCCCCTTGCACCTGAGTTATGCCAGCCTGGCGGACCGCTGCCGGCGCCTGGCCGGTGGCTTGCGTGCCCTTGGCCTGCAGGCCGGTGACAATGTGGTCGTGCACCTGCCCAACGGCAGCGCCTTTGTCGAAGTGTGTTTTGCCCTGTTTCGCCTGGGCGCGCGGCCGATCCTCGCCCTGCCCGCCCACCGCCAGCATGAGATCGGCGGCTTCTGCAGCTTTGCCCAGGCCACGGCCTACATCGGCTGCGATCAGCTGGAAGGCTTCGACTGTCGGCAGATGGCGCGCCAGCTGCGCGCCGCCAACCCCTACCTGCAACACGTGGTGATCGAGGGTGTCGCCGAGGAATTCACCGCCCTAGACGAGCTGTACCGCAGCGAAGCACTGGAGCATGACGCCGGTCAGGCCGAGGCAGTGGCCTGCTTCCAGCTGTCGGGCGGCACCACCGGCACCCCCAAGCTGATTCCGCGCCGGCACGCTGAATACCTCTACAACGTGCGCGCCAGCAGCGCCGTCTGCGGCCTGGACCAGCACACCGTGTACCTTGCCGCACTGCCCATGGCGCACAACTTCACCCTGTGCTGCCCCGGCGTGATCGGTACCTTGCTGGCGGGTGGCCGGGTGGTGTGCAGCCGGCGCCCCGACCCGGACACCTGCTTCGCCCTGATCAGCGCAGAGCGGGTGACCGTCACCGCGTTGGTGCCACCGCTGGCAATGCTCTGGCTCGACGCCCAGGCCCAGCGCCAGGCCGATCTGTCGAGCCTGCGTGTGCTCCAGGTCGGCGGGGCGAAGCTGCTGAGCACCGCGGCGGCGCGGGTCACGCCGATACTCGGCTGCACCTTGCAACAAGTGCTGGGCATGGCTGAGGGGCTGCTCTGCTACACGCGCCTGGATGACCGCCAGGAGCTGATCCTGCACACCCAGGGCCGGCCGCTGAGCGCCGATGACGAAGTGCGCATCGTCGACGAACAGGGGCAAGCGGTGCCCGACGGTGAAGTCGGCGAACTGCAAGTGCGTGGGCCTTACACCATTCGCGGCTATTACCGCCTGCCGGCACACAATGCCAAGGCCTTCACCGACGACGGTTTCTATTGCAGCGGCGACCGGGTGCGGCGTACCGCCGAGGGTTACCTGGTGGTCGAGGGGCGGGACAAGGACCAGATCAACCGCGGCGGCGAGAAAGTCGCCGCCGAAGAAGTGGAAAACCTGCTGATCAATCATCCCCAGGTGCATGACGCGGCCCTGGTGGCGATGCCCGATGCGCTGTTGGGCGAATCCACCTGTGCCTTCATCGTCGCCCGCAATCCGGCGCCGTCGACGTTTGCTCTCAAGCAGCATCTGCGCAGCCAGGGCCTGGCCGCATTCAAGGTGCCGGACCGCATCGAGTTTGTGCCGCAGTTCCCGCAGACCGGGGTCGGCAAGGTCAGCCGCAAGGACCTGCGCGAAAGCCTGCGCCTGGCCTGGCTCGACGCCAACCGCGGGAGCAGCGCCTCGTGATCGCTGACCTGCTGACCCAAACCGAGCGCTGGGTGCGCCCCTATCGATTGTCGCCGATGCCGCGCTGGCGCCTGGTGTGCTTCGCCCATGCCGGCGGCAGTGCGAGTTTTTTCCGCGACTGGGCCTGCACCCTGCCCGCCGATATCGACCTGTTGGCGATCCAGTACCCGGGGCGCGAAGACCGCTTCAGCGAGCCCTGCCTGACCGACATGCACAGCCTCGCCGAGGCCGCCAGCCAAGCGTTGCGCGGTTACGCCGATCGCCCCCTGGCCCTGTTCGGCCATAGCCTCGGTGCCGTGGTGGCGTATGAGGTGGCGACGCGCTTGGAGCAACAGGCAATCGCCGTCGGCCACCTGTTCGTTTCCGCCCACCCGGCTCCGCAGCGCCAGCGTGGCGGGCAGTTGCACAGCGGGCCGGACCAAGCGCTGCTGGACGATGTACAGCGCCTGTCCAGCCGGCCCAACCCGCTGCTGGAAGACCCGGCCCTGCGCGAGATGTTCATGCCCAGCCTGCGCAATGACTACCGCATTGTCGAAACCTACGGCTGCGCTGCGCCGCAACCGCTGAGCAGCCGGATCGCGGTGTTCTACCCCGAGCAGGATCCGGAGATCGACCTCGACGAAGCCTTGGCCTGGCAAGCCGCGAGCCTCCAGCCACTGCACCTGCAGCGCTGGCAAGGCGAACACTTCTACCTGATCGAGCAGCGCCAGGCGTTGCTCGATGCCCTGGCGGCCACGCTGCTTGGCCGTCGCCCGCTCACATCGCCCGCCCTTGAGGAATCCCTCTGATGAAATCCCCTGACGCTTGCGAAGGCCTCCCGGACATCCGGATCGCCATCGATTCACTGGACCACCAGATCATCGAACTCATGCGCCAACGCATGGCTTACGTCAAAGCCGCTGCCCGGTTCAAGCCGACCGAAAGCAGCATCGCCGCACCCGAGCGCGTCGCCCAGATGCTCCCGCAACGGCGCCAGTGGGCCGAAGAAGCCGGGCTGGATGCGCATTTTGTCGAAACCCTGTTCGCCCAGATCATCCACTGGTACATCGCCCAGCAAGTACGGCACTGGCGCACCATGAGAGTCCCGGCATGAGGGCCTTTACCCGGCTGGAAGAACACACCGCGGGGCTGACCCAGGTGTTCGAACAGGCTCGCCAGCGCGCCGCCGTACAAGGCGCGCCGGTGCTGGCCAGCTACGCCCTGGCGATCGTCGAGCTGGACCTGCTGGAGCTGTTTTGCCGCGTCGACCAGCCCGACGCCGAGAGCCTGTTCTGGCGCGCGGCCGATGGCGGCAAGAGCCTGTTCGGCTGGGGCGTGGCGGCAGAACTGAGCGGCGCTGGCGGGCAGCGCTTCGCCATGGTGGAGCAGCAATGGCAGCAATGGCTGCACAGCGCGGTGATCCATGGCCCACAGCCTCCGGCGCTCTGCGGCGGCTTTCGATTCGATCATCAGGTCGAGGCCAGCAGCGCCTGGCAAGGTTTCGGCGATGCATCGATGCTGCTGATGACCTTGCTGCTGATACGCGACGGCGATCAATGCTGGCTGGTGTGCCAGCAGCGGATCGGCCCCTCGGACAATGCCGACAGCCGCTGCGAGCATGTGCTCAATGAATGGAACGGCCTGATGGATCGCTATCTGTCGCCGCCGGTCACCTTGGCGCCGCCGCAGCATACCCGTGACCAGTGCCTGCCGCGGGCATGCTGGGAAAGCAAAATCGCCCATGCCCTGGACGTACTGCGCGACAGCCCGATGAAAAAGGTGGTGCTGGCGCGTGAAGTAATCAGCGAGTACTCCCATGCCATCAGCCCTGGCCGAACCCTGGTACGCCTGGCCAGCAGCGATCCCTCGGCGTACCTGTTCGCCTTTCGCCGGCAGCAGAGCTGCTTCCTCGGTGCTTCGCCGGAGCGCCTGGTAAAACTACACGACGGCCGCCTGCAAACCCAGGCACTGGCCGGTACCATCCGCCGCGACCCGGACCCGCAGCAAGACGCCCAGCTGGCGCAAGCGCTGATGGACTGCGAGAAGAACCGCCACGAGCATGCGCTGGTGGTGCAGATCATCCAGAGTGGCCTGGCCCCGTGGGCAAGCCAGTTACAGGTACCGTCGACGCCCGCTATACAGCGCCTGAGCCGGGTCCAGCACCTGAGCACGCTGATTGAAGGCCGCCTGCGCCCGCAAGCAGGCCTGCTGCAAGTGGTCGCGACGCTGCACCCGACACCCGCCGTCGGCGGCCACGAACGTCGCCAGGCCATGGAGCATATTCGCCGCTTCGAGGGTTTCGACCGTGGCTGGTACGCCGCGCCGCTGGGCTGGCTGGATGCCCGGGGCAACGGCGAATTCATCGTCGGCCTGCGCTCGGCACTGGTGAATGGCAAGCACGCCCGTTTGTTCGCCGGTTGCGGCATCGTGCACTGCTCGGAGCCTGCCAGCGAATACGAGGAAACCTGCATCAAGCTGGCCGGCATGCAGTTGGCCTTGCAGGCGTGAGCGTGGCAACAATCCCTGCCAGGCCAAAATAGCCGACAGGGATTGTTGCCCACTGCCTATAATTGGGTGGACCGGGGGCCAACCCGGGTACAGCCCTCTTCGGCGATCCGGACAGCCTTTGATATGAACAGCACCGCCATAACCACCTGCCTGCTCGCCCTCTGCCTGGCGCTGACAGCCGGTTGTTCGAGCAAACCCAAAGCACGTTACCTGGCGGCCAACGCCGGTTCCAACTGCCACGCCAAAGCCGTCCCCACTGCCGGCGAAGGCGGCCTGGCCTGGGGCGCGACCCTGCAGATCGCCCGGCAAAAATCCATGAACAACTGCATCCGCTATGCCGGGCGTTCCGGCGGCCTGCCCAACACCTGCAAAGTGGTGCTGGCCGAGTGCAAGCGCTAGCCATTCTGTAATCCATTCGCTATATAAATTTATATATAGCGTTGTCAATTTCCGCGCCTGGCTCTAGTATCTGCGGCGTTCTGCCGGTGCGCGTGTTCGCCTGATCGATTCGACCTGATAGCCCCTGGGGAGGGTGCTGTCGGCCGTTTTGCGTCACGCGCTATATAATAAAATATATAACGATACCAACAAAGGAGCGTCATGACGCCGTTCGCCCCCCGTACCCTGCTGCTCGCCCTGGCTGCGATCAGTGCCGAGGCCGCCGTGGCCGAGCAGAAAAAAACCTTCAGCCTGGGTGAAATCCAGATTTCCGCACCGCAGGATGATGCCCTGGCAACCGGCAGCAGCGTCGTCGAGCTGGATGACATGAGCCTGCACGACCGCGAGACCGTCGACCGCGCCCTGGCCCTGGCCCCCGGGGTGAATCTCGCCTACATGGGCGCACGTGCCGAACAGGTGGTGTACGTGCGTGGCTTCGACCGTCTGCAGGTGCCGGTCTATATCGATGGCATTCCCACCTACGTACCCTACGACGGCAATATCGACCTGGGACGCTTCACCACCTACGACCTGTCGCGCATTGAAGTGGCCAAGGGCTTCGCCTCGTTGCTGTACGGCCCCAACACCCTGGGCGGGGCGATCAACCTGATCACCCGACGGCCCACCGAGGCTTTCGAAGGTGAAGTGGGCGGCGGCCTGGAGCTGACCGACCACGGCAACGTCAACGCTTATCGCAGCTATGCCAACCTCGGCTCCAACCAGGGCAATTGGTGGATGCAGGGCGGCATGTCCTATGTCGACTATGACTACACGATGCTGCCGGACGACTTCGAGCCGACCAACAACCAGCAAGGCGAGGGTCGCCGGGAAAACAGCAACAAGCGTGACGGCAAGTTCAGCTTCAAGCTCGGCTTTACCCCCAACGACACCGACGAGTACGTACTCGGCTATGTCCAGCAGCAAGGCCGCAAGGGCCAGCCGCCCTACGCCGGCGACCTGCCCGCCACCGGCCAGCGCAAGCGCTGGTGGCAATGGCCGCAATGGGACAAGACCAGCCTGTTCCTGGCTACCAATACCCGCTTCGGCGAGCACGGCCTGAAGACCCGGGTGTACCGCGATACCTTCAAGAACTCGCTGGAAAGCTTCGTCTACAACAATGGCATCCCCGGCGCGATGCAGCCTGGTTTCCCAAGCAAGTACGATGATGAGTCCACGGGTTTCTCGGTCGAAGGCGACCTGGCCCTGAGCGAGGGCAACCGCCTGGGCATCGCCTACCATTTCAAGGAAGACGTGCACCGCTCGCGCGATGGCAGCGACCCGCAAACCCACTTTCGCGATCAGACCCAGTCCATCGCCGTGGAAGACACCCTGCGCCTGAACGAGATTTTCAGCGTGGTCGGCGGCGTGTCGTACAACTACCGCAAGAGCCTTGAGGCCGAGAACTTCGGCACCAACGCCGCCTCGACGAGGGTCAAGACCCTGTATGACGAGCCCACCGGCAGCGATGATGCGCTCAACAGCCAGTTGGGCCTGTTCATGAACACCGGGCCGCTGCTGAACATCGATCACAACGGCCAGATGCGCCTGACGGTGGCACGCAAGAGCCGCTTTGCGACCATCAAGGACCGCTACTCGACCCGCTTTGGCACGGTGATCCCCAGCCCCGACCTGAAATCCGAACGTGCCACCCACTACGAGCTGGGGTACAGCGGCGCGGTCAACCAGCAATGGACCCTGGACACGGCGCTGTTCGTCAGCAATATCGAAGACTCCATCCAGCAGGTCACCGTCGCCCCGGTAGCCGGTTGCGCGGCGCCGTGCGGCCAGTACCAGAACATCGCCAAGGCACGTAACCAGGGCGTTGAACTGGGCCTGCGCGGTGACCTGGGCAACTGGGAATTCAACACCAGCTACACCTACCTAGAGCGGAAAAACCGCAGCAACCCCGAGCTGCACCCGATCGACACACCGCGCCACAACCTGTTTGCCTCGGCCAGCTTGAACCTCGATGCCTGGCGCCACACCGCCGGCGTCGAAGCCGCGTCGCGGCGCTACAACATGTCCGATGGCAGCCAGATGAGCGGCGGCTACGCGGTATACAACCTCAAGAGCGGCTACCGCTTCAGCAACGACGTACGCATCGAAGCGGGCATCCGCAACCTGTTCGATCGCCTTTATGCATACAGCGAGGGGTACCCGGAAAGTGGCCGCAGCTACTTCGTACAGTTCAATGTGCCGCTCTAAGGCCTGGCTGCTGGCCCTGCTGCTGGGCGCGGCCAGCGTCCAGGCGGCAGCGCCGCAGCCGGTGGTGGTGTTGACCAGCTACCCCGAGGAGATGATGACGCGCTTCGAAGAAGCCTTCGAGCGCGCCAACCCCGGCTATCGCCTGCAGATCCTCTGGCGCCAGGGCTTCGATGCCCTGCCCTATTTGCGTCAGGCCGATCAGGGCGGGGTCGATGTCTACTGGGCGCCGTCACCGGGCAACTTCAAGCGTTTGGCCCGGGACGCCGGCTGGCAGCCGCTGGGTGTCGACCTGGACGGTTTGCCGCCGCGCATTGGCGCCATCGCCCTGCGCGATCGCGCGGCTCGCTATCAGGCCACCGAGCTTGCCGGTTACGGCTTTGCCATCAATCCGGTCGAACTGGCCAAGCTGAACATGCCCGCCCCGCGAGACTGGCCGGACCTGCTCGATGCCCGCCTGCGCGGGCGCATCGCCCTGCCCGACCCGGCGCGGGTCGGCTTTGCCCCGGTACTGCTGGATATCGTCCTGCAGGCCTACGGCTGGGACAAGGGCTGGGCCCTGTGGAGCGAGCTTGCCGGGCAATCGCGGCTGGTCAGCCGTGGCGGCACCCTGGTCAGTGACGAGGTGGCCAGCGGGCGCTCGGCGGTGGGCGTATCGATCGACTTCTTCGTTGCCTCGGCGGTGAGCAATGGCGAAGCGGTCGAGTTCATCTATCCCGCCCATGGCGGGCTCAACCCGGCGCATATTGCCATCCCCCGCCAGGCCAGGCAGGTCGAGGGCGCGCGGGCCTTTGTGCGCTTCGTGCTGTCACCTGCAGGGCAACGCCTGCTGGCCGATCCGGACATCCGCAAACTGCCGGTGCGCCCCAGCGTTTATGCCGATCTGCCAGCGGGCTATCACGACCCCTTTGCCGCCGCCCGCCAGGGTGCCTATGCCTACACCGACGACAGTTCGCGCGAGCGCCTGGCGCTGATCACCTCATTGTTCGAGCAATGGCTTGGCCAACCCCATGAGCGCCTCGGCGCGTTGTGGGCGCGGGTGCATGCCGGTGAAGCACAGGGCCGGGACCTGACCGCCGTGCGCGAGTTCCTCAGCGTGCCGCCCATCGACGAGGAGCAAGCCATGTCGGCGCCGTTGCTGGCGCTGTTTGCTCAACGTCAGGACCAGGGCATGCAGCGTCAGCCGGCCAGCGACCAGGACGCCCTGGGCCGCGAGGAGATCGCCTGGCAGTTCCATAGCGCCAGGCAACAGGCGCAAGCCGAGCGCCTGCTTGCGGCCATGGGCCTGTGAAGCGCTATGGCCTTTGGCTGTTGCTCGGCATGCTGGTGAGCCTGCCCGCCAGCGCCGAGCACGCCGCCGTCAACCGTGAAGCCTTCGCCCAGCCCTTGCCGGGGCTGGATGACGACCTGCAACGGGAGCGCTTCTTCCACGGCCGCAGCCTGTTCCGCCAGGCCTGGGTGGTCGCGCCCTCGCGGGACGAAGCAGTCGATGGCCTGGGGCCGCTGTACAACCGCATCAGTTGCATTGCCTGCCACCCGAAAAATGGCCGTGGCCAGGCCCCGGCCAGCGACCACGAGCCCCTGCGCACGCTGCTGGTGCGGCTGTCGCGGCCCGGACGCGATGCCCATGGCGGGCCACTGCCGCATCCGGCCTATGGTGATCAGCTCAACGAATCGGCCATTCCCGGCGTGGCCGGTGAAGGCCGGGCGCATGTCCGCTGGCAAGAGCAGTTTGTGACCCTGACGGATGGTGAGCGCATCGGCCTGCGTTCGCCACGGCTGAGCTTCAGCGAGCTGAACTATGGTCCATTGGATAACGTGCACACCTCGATGCGGGTTGGCTCACCGGTGTTCGGCCTGGGCCTGCTCGAAGCCATCGAGGCCAGCACCCTGCAAGCGCTGGCCGACGCGCCTAAACCTGATGGCGTGAAAGGCCGCGTCAACCAGGTGTGGAGCGTCGAGCGCCAGCGCCTTGAGGCCGGGCGCTTCGGCCTCAAATCGAACCAGCCGGACCTGCGTCAGCAGATTGCCAGCGCCCTGCACGGCGACCTGGGGATTACTTCGCCGCTGTACCCTGAACAGAACTGCACGTCGATGCAACAGGACTGTCGCCAGGCGGTCAGTGGCGGTGCGCCGGAGCTCGATGCCCTGCAACTGGGTGACCTGCACTTCTACCTGGCGCATCTGGCGCCACCGCCGCGGCGAGGCCTGGACAATCCCGAGGTGCAGCGTGGCGAGCGGCTGTTCAATGAAGCGGGATGCGCCCAGTGCCATCGCCCGCGCCTGACCACGGGCCAGCATCCGCTGTACCCGCTATTGTCAGCGCGGCAGATCGAACCTTACAGCGACCTGTTGCTGCATGACATGGGGCCGGGCCTGGCCGATGGGCGCGACGACTACCTGGCCAGCGGCCGCGAGTGGCGTACCGCGCCGCTGTGGGGGCTGGGGCTGATCGAGCGGATCAACCCCGGCGCCGGGTACCTGCATGACGGCCGGGCGCGTACGCTTGAGGAGGCGGTGTTGTGGCATGGCGGTGAAGCGCAAGTGGCGCGCGAGCGCTTCAAGGCACTGGTGGCCGATGATCGCCGGGCGCTGCGGGCGTTTTTGCAGTCGCTGTAATTTCTGGATCTTCGGGGCTGCTGTGCAGCCCATCGCTGGCAAGCCAGCTCCCACATTGGACCTGTGTATGCCGACCCTGTGGGAGCTGGCTTGCCAGCGATGAGGCCACCGCCGATTCCCTCATATCATTCCCGATGATAATAACCTTCGCCCCATTCGATTCGTTGTTAATAGTTACAAATCGCAGAATCCGCCCACTATCAATAAATTGGCGGACTCCCCATGGAACAGTCACTCAAACCTTTGCGTTACCCCCTTGCTCTATTGGCTGTATTGGTGATGAGTGCCTGCGGTCGCACCCCGGAGGCCGTGCAGGCGCCGGCGGCGACCAAGGTCAGCGTGGCCAAGGTACTGGAACAACCGATCAACGAATGGGACGAGTTCACCGGCCGCCTGGAGGCACCGGAAACCGTCGAGGTGCGCCCGCGCGTCTCCGGGCAGATCGACCAGGTGGCCTTCACCGAAGGCGCCCAGGTGAAAAAAGGCGATCTGCTGTTCCAGATCGACCCACGTCCGTTCCAGGCAGAGGTCCGCCGCCTCGAAGCCCAGCTGCAACAAGCCCGCGCCACCGCCATCCGCAGCGAAAACGAAGCCCAGCGTGGCGAGCGCCTGCGCAGCAGCAACGCGATTTCCGCCGAGCTGGCCGAATCGCGCACCAGCGCCGCCGCCGAAGCGCGTGCCGGTGTCGCCGCGATCCAGGCCCAACTTGATCTGGCACGCCTGAACCTGAGCTTCACCCGCGTTACCGCACCGATCAGCGGCCGGGTCAGCCGCGCCCAGTTCACCGCCGGCAACATCGTCACCGCCGATGTGACGCCGCTGACCAGCGTGGTCTCCACCGACAAGGTCTACGCCTACTTCGACGCCGACGAGCGCGTGTACCTCAAGTACACCCAGCTGGCGCGCGACGGCCAGCGCGGCCAGAGCACCCCGGTGTACCTGGGCCTGTCGAACGAAAGCGGCAACCCGCACCTGGGCCAGATGAACTTCGTCGACAACCAGGTCAACCCCAAGACCGGCACCATCCGTGGCCGCGCAGTGTTCGACAACACCGACGGCCAGTTCACCCCGGGCCTGTATGCACGCCTGAAACTGGTCGGCAGCGCCACCTACTCGGCGGTGCTGATCAACGACGAAGCGGTGGGCACCGACCTTGGCAAGAAGTTCGTGCTGGTCATGGACAAGGACAACAAGGCCGCGTATCGCGCCGTTGAACTGGGGCCGAAACTCGAAGGCCTGCGCATCGTGCGCAATGGCCTGAGCAAGGATGACCGCATCGTCGTCAAGGGCCTGCAACGGGTGCGCCCGGGCTCGCCGGTCGACCCGCAGGACACACCGATGGCCAGTGAAGCGACCATCGCCGCCCTCGCCCAACAACGCCAGGTGCTCGAGGCCAGTGTCCAGGGCAAAGCCGTGGCCACCCCCAGCGTAAAACTCGCCAGTGCCTCGGCACCGCGCGGTTAAGGGATCAGTCCGATGAATTTTTCCAAGTTTTTTATTACCCGGCCGATCTTCGCCGCGGTGCTGTCGCTGTTGATCCTGATCGCCGGCAGCATCTCGCTGTTCCAGCTGCCGATCAGCGAATACCCGGAAGTGGTACCGCCCACCGTGGTGGTGCGCGCCAACTTCCCCGGTGCCAACCCGAAAGTGATCGGCGAAACCGTCGCCGCACCGCTTGAGCAAGCGATTACCGGGGTGGAGAACATGCTTTACATGTCCTCCCAGTCCACCGCCGACGGCAAGCTGACCCTGACCATCACCTTTGCCCTGGGCACCGACCTGGACAACGCTCAGGTGCAGGTGCAGAACCGTGTGACCCGGACCCAGCCCAAGCTGCCCGAGGAAGTGACGCGGATCGGCATCACCGTCGACAAGGCTTCGCCCGACCTGACCATGGTCGTGCACCTGACCTCGCCGGACAACCGCTACGACATGCTCTACCTGTCCAACTACGCCATCCTTAACATCAAGGACGAACTGGCCCGCCTGGGCGGCGTCGGTGACGTGCAGCTGTTCGGCATGGGCGACTATTCGCTGCGGGTCTGGCTTGATCCAAACAAGACCGCATCGCGCAACCTGACGGCCAGCGACGTGGTTGCGGCCATTCGCGAGCAGAACCGTCAGGTGGCTGCCGGTCAACTCGGTGCCCCACCCGCACCGGGGACCACCAGCTTCCAGTTGTCGGTGAACACCCAGGGCCGCCTGGTCAGTGAAGAAGAGTTCGAGAACATCATCATCCGCTCAGGCGCCGATGGCGAAATCACTCGCCTGAAGGACATTGCCCGGGTCGAGCTCGGCTCCAGCCAGTACGCCCTGCGTTCGCTGCTCAACAACCAGCCGGCCGTGGCCATCCCGATCTTCCAGCGCCCAGGTTCCAACGCCATCGAGATCTCCGATGAGGTCCGTGGGAAAATGGCCGAGCTGAAGAAGGACTTCCCCGAAGGCATGGACTACAGCATCGTCTATGACCCGACGGTGTTCGTCCGCGGTTCGATCGAAGCCGTGGTACATACCCTGTTCGAAGCACTGATCCTGGTGGTACTGGTCGTTATCCTGTTCCTGCAGACCTGGCGCGCCTCGATCATTCCGCTGGTGGCCGTACCAGTGTCGCTGATCGGCACCTTTGCGGTGATGCACCTGTTCGGCTTCTCGCTCAACGCCCTGTCGCTGTTCGGCCTGGTACTGGCCATCGGGATCGTGGTGGACGACGCCATCGTCGTGGTGGAGAACGTCGAGCGTAATATCGGCCTGGGCCTCAAGCCGCTGGAAGCCACGCAAAAGGCCATGGGCGAAGTGACCGGGCCGATCATCGCCACGGCGCTGGTACTGTGCGCAGTGTTCGTGCCAGCCGCGTTCATTTCCGGCCTTACCGGGCAGTTCTACAAGCAGTTCGCCCTGACCATTGCCATCTCGACGGTGATCTCGGCGTTCAACTCCCTGACCCTGTCGCCGGCCCTGGCCGCGGTACTGCTCAAAGAGCACCACGCCCCGAAAGACCGCTTCTCGAAAGTGCTTGAGCGCCTGCTCGGTGGCTGGCTGTTCGGCCCGTTCAACCGCTTCTTCGACCGGGCCAGCCATGGCTACGTCGGCGCGGTCGGCCGGGTCATCCGCAGCAGCGGCATCGCCCTGTTCGTCTACGGTGGCCTGATCATCATGACCTGGCTGGGCTTTTCTTCGACGCCGACCGGTTTCGTGCCGGCGCAAGACAAGCAGTACCTGGTCGCCTTCGCGCAACTGCCGGATGCCGCCAGCCTCGACCGCACGGAAGCGGTGATCAAGAAGATGAGCGAGATCGCCCTCAAGCAACCTGGCGTGGCCGACTCGGTGGCCTTCCCGGGCCTGTCGATCAACGGCTTCACCAACAGCCCGAACAGCGGCATCGTGTTTACCCCGCTCAAGCCGTTCAATGAGCGTAAAGACCCGAGCCAGTCGGCCGCGGCGATTGCCGCCGCGCTGAACGCGCAGTTCGCCGGTATCGAAGACGCTTACATCGCCATCTTCCCACCGCCGCCGGTACAAGGGCTGGGCACCATCGGTGGTTTCCGCCTGCAGATCGAAGACCGTGGCAACCTGGGTTATGAAGCGCTATACAAGGAAACCCAGAACATCATCGCCAAGAGCCACAACGTGCCGGAACTGGCTGGGCTGTTCACCAGTTACCAGGTCAACGTGCCGCAGGTCGATGCCGCCATCGACCGCGAGAAAGCCAAGACCCACGGTGTCGCCATCAGCGATATCTTCGACACCCTGCAGATCTACCTGGGTTCGTTGTACGCCAACGACTTCAACCGCTTTGGCCGCACCTACCAGGTCAACGTCCAGGCCGAGCAGCAGTTCCGTCTCGAAGCCGAGCAGATCGGCCAGTTGAAGGTGCGCAACAACCAGGGCGAGATGATCCCGCTGGCGACCTTCATCAAGGTCAGCGATACCTCGGGGCCGGACCGAGTCATGCACTACAACGGTTTCATCACCGCCGAGATCAATGGCGCCGCCGCCCCGGGCTACAGCTCCGGGCAAGCGGAAAAGGCCATCGAGAAGCTGCTCAAGGATGAACTGCCCAACGGCATGACCTTCGAATGGACCGAGCTGACCTACCAGCAGATCCTTTCCGGCAACACCGCGCTGTTCGTCTTCCCGCTCTGCGTACTGCTGGCCTTCCTGGTGCTGGCCGCCCAGTACGAAAGCTGGAGCCTGCCGCTGGCGGTGATCCTGATCGTACCGATGACCCTGCTGTCGGCGATTACCGGGGTGATCCTGTCCGGTGGCGACAACAACATCTTTACCCAGATCGGCTTGATCGTACTGGTGGGGCTGGCATGCAAGAACGCCATCCTGATCGTCGAGTTTGCCAAGGATAAACAGGCCGAAGGCCTCGACCCGCTGGCTGCGGTACTGGAAGCCTGCCGCCTGCGTCTGCGACCGATCCTGATGACGTCGATCGCCTTCATCATGGGGGTGGTGCCGCTGGTGTTCTCTTCCGGTGCCGGTGCTGAAATGCGTCATGCCATGGGTGTAGCGGTGTTCTCCGGGATGATCGGGGTGACCTTCTTCGGTCTGCTGCTGACGCCGGTGTTCTTTGTCCTGATCCGCCGTTACGTGGAACGCAGCGAGGCCCGCAAAGCGGCGCGTGCGCTGAAGCTGGAGAGTCATGCATGAACCGCAATCTGAAACTCTTTATGCCGAGCCTGTTGGTCCTGGCCCTGGCCGCCTGTGCGGTAGGCCCGGACTACCAGGCGCCGGACACCGCGGCGGCGCAGTTGAGCGCGGCCAATGAACCGAGCGCCAAGGCGTCGTTCGACCGCAGCCGCTTCGAAAGCATCTGGTGGAAGCAGTTCGACGACCCGGTACTCAACAAGCTGGTCAGCCAGTCGCTGGACGGCAACCGTGAACTGCGCGTGGCCTTCGCCCGCCTGAAAGCGGCGCGGGCGATCCGTGACGACGTCAGCAACGACGCCCTGCCAACCGTGACCAGCCGTGCCAGCGCCGACCTGGGCAAGGGCCAAGTCCCTGGCCAGACCGAGGACCGGGTCAACAGCGAACGCTATGACCTGGGCCTGGACATGGCCTGGGAACTGGACCTGTTCGGCCGCATCCAGCGCCAACTGGAAGCTAGCGATGCCGAGCAGGACGCCGCGCAGGCTGACCTGCAGCAGCTGCAGGTCAGCCTGATCGCCGAACTGGTCGATGCCTATGGCCAGCTGCGCGGTGCACAGTTGCGCGAGAAGATCGCCCTGGCCAACCTCAAGACCCAGCAGGATTCGCGTGGCATCACCGTAACCCTGCGTGACGCCGGGGTCGGCAACGACCTTGACGTGGTGCGTGCCGATGCCCGCCTGGCGGCGGTCGAGGCCAGCGTGCCGCAACTGCAGGCCGAACAGGTGCGGGCGCGTAATCGCATCGCCACCCTGCTTGGCCAGCGCCCGGACGCCTTGGCCATCGACCTCTCGCCGGCGCAGTTGCCGGCCATCGCCAAGGCCTTGCCGGTGGGTGACCCCGGCGAGCTGCTCAAGCGCCGCCCGGATATCCGCAGCGCCGAGCGCCAGTTGGCAGCCGCCACGGCCAACATCGGCGTGGCCACGGCCGACCTGTTCCCACGGGTCAGCCTCAGCGGCTTCCTTGGCTTTACCGCCGGGCGCGGCTCGCAACTGGGCTCCTCGGCCGCCAAGGCCTGGGCCCTGGGCCCGAGCATCACCTGGGCGGCCTTCGACCTGGGCAGCGTGCGCGCCCGCCTGCGCGGTGCCAATGCCGATGCCGAGGGTGCGCTGGCCAACTATGAACAGCAGGTGCTGCTGGCCCTGGAAGAGTCGGAAAACGCCTTCAGCGACTACAGCAAACGCCAGGAACGCCTGCTGGCCCTGCTGCGCCAGAGCGAAGCCAGCCGCAAGGCGGCGGACCTGGCCTCGATTCGCTACCGCGAAGGCACCGTCGATTACCTGGTGCTGCTCGACGCCGAACGCGAACGCCTGAGCGCCGAAGACGCCCAGGCCCAGGGTGAAGTCGACCTGTACCGCGGCATTGTCGCCATCTACAAGGCCCTCGGTGGCGGCTGGCAGGCCGAGAGCGTGGCCGCGGCGAACTGATTCAACGGCTCCTTTGGTTGGTTTCTGACCGGCCCTTTGCCCCGCTGGCTCACGCTGGCGGGGCTTTTTTGTGTCTGACGATTCCAGGGGCTGCTTTGCAGCCCATCGCTGGCAAGGCCAGCTCCCACAGGTGCTGCATACGCTGGACCTTGTGGGAGCAACTGTCTTGATCAGGCTGTTTGCTCTCGCCAAGGGGTATTGT